>JAIQGF010000001.1 GCA_020072845.1 Terriglobia bacterium | reverse complement strand
GACTCCGACGTTTCCGCCAACTTTGATGATCTGCTTCACGAGATGCATGACCTGTGGGTCATCGATTCTCTTGGCAATCTTCTCCAGAAGCACCGAATGCCGGATCATGTCAAAATAGCGCGACAGATCAACATCGATAACTGTGGACATGCGCCGCATCACCCTGCGCTTGACTTCCGCCAGAGCGCGATGCGGCGGCCGCTTCGGTCGAAATCCGTAAGAGTTCGTGCGGAAATCCGCCTTGAAGATAGCTTCCAGGATCAGCTTCAGTGCCCCCTGCACCACGCGATCGCGGATACCAGGTATCTGAAGCGTTCGGGCTTTGCCGTTGCCCTTCGGGATCTCCACCTTGCGTTCGGCATGGGTTTGTACCTGCCTGTGATGAGGTCGTCCCGCACCGCTTGGAGAAACGTGGCCCGTCCCGCGGACTCAATGTCCCGGAAACTCTGACCGTCGATGCCAGGGGCACCGCCGCACCCCCACATCTTGGAGATCGCGGCCGCCGTGCGCGCTGATCGACTTTGCCGCACACTCTGAACCACACTTCTGAGCAGTGCTCCAGGGCACTGTGAGCATCGGCAGTGCCTGAGCGGCGCCCGACTTGTTCGCCTGCGTCGCCTCAATGGCAAGCTTCTTGGGCAGCAGGAAATTGCGCCCGTATCCTTCGGCGACTTTGACCACGTCGCCGCGCGAGCCCAGCTTGGGCACGTCTTCTTTCAGTATCACTTCCATGGCAATCTCTCCAAAATCGGGTGATCCGGTGATCGGATGATCGGGTGATCTGAAGCGCCGATGATCCCGGCACTACCGGCTACGGAACACTGGCCACTAGCCACTGACCACTAGGCGCGTCCCGCAAACGGCAGCAGAGCGATGTTGCGCGCCTGCTTGATGGCGGTGGAAAGCCGCCGCTGGTGCGGCGTGCAAACGCCGGTCAGGCGCCGGGGCACGATCTTGCCGCTCTCGGCGACGAACTGTGCCAGCAGACGCACATCTTTGTAGTTGATGGCGTCGATTTTCTCGACACAGAATTTGCACACTTTCTTGCGGCGGAAATACTTGCGGCCGCCTTCGCGGGAACCTCCGGGGCGCTGCGGGCGCGGTCCGCGCTGACCATAGCCGGGCCCTGAGGACTGCGTGGGGGCGGCGGTCGCGGTCGCGGTCGCGGTCGCGGTCTGCTCGCCGCCATTGGCCGGAGCCGGAGTACGGGTGGTTTCGTCTGCCATGATTCCTCTCTAAAACAGTTTCAAGTTTCAGTTTCAGTTTCAGTTTCGAGTCGGTTCGCTTTTAACGCTTGTTTCAGGGCAGCGGCTCTGTGTGAGGCCGCGCCAACTGAAACTGAAACTCGAGACTGAAACTGCTGTTACGCCGTTGCCGGCGCTGCTTCACTGCCGGCGTCTGCGGCTTCGGGCGCGGGGGCGGGTTTCGCCTTGACGCGCGCGTCGCGCAGGGCCTTGATCTTGCCCAGCCGCTTCAGCTCTTCGTCCACCCGCACGGTGATGAATTTGATCACCGGCTCGGTGACGCGCAGGCGGCGTTCCAGCTCGCGGACGACCTCGCCGGAGCCTTCAATGGTGAACAGCACATACATGCCGTCCTGGAATCCGCGCACCTGGTAGGCGAGGCGGCGCTTGCCCATGCGTTCCGCATTCTTCAGCGTGCCGCCGGCGGTGCTCACTTGCGCTTCCAGCGTCGAAATCAGCCGGTCCAGCTCTTCGTCCACGATATCGGGCCGGACGATAAACATCAGTTCATAGGTACGTTGCATTCGCCTTCTCCTGCTGAAGCTGTCAGCTCTCAGCTTTCAGCTATCAGCAAAATTGAGGTTTCACGTTTCAAGTTTCACGCTGCATGGCCGCTTGCCTTGCATTGAGCTCTCGACAACGTGAAACGTGAAACTTTGAAACAAGAAACTTGTTTTCAATCCTCTTCCGCCGCCGCGCCGCTCGCCTTGCGGTTGAAGCGGTTCATCGCCGCGGCAGGGCCTTCGGTGAAAATCACCTTCACCGCTTCGGCGGCGGCATCCAATTCCTGGTCCACCACCTCGAACTGCGACTTCTTCAACTGCGACAGCCCATACTTGGCGCCGTCGCTGACCGCAAAATCGGGCGCCGTGCCCAGCCGGATACGCAGAATTTCCTGCGTCCCCAGCGCAGCGATCACCGACTCCATGCCCTTGTGGCCCGCCGAACTCCCCCGCTGCCGGACGCGAATCGCGCCCCAGGGCAGGTCGAGCTCGTCGTAAATCACCACCAGGTCGCGCGCCGGATCAATTTTCAATTCGCCAACCAGGTCCCGCACCGACAGCCCGCTCAGGTTCATGTACGTCTCGGGCTTGGCCAGCACGACGTCTTCGTTGCCGATGCGCGCTTTGCCGGTGAGCGCGTGGCAGCGGCGGTTGCTCACTTCCGTTCCGCACTGCTCGGCGATGCGGTCCACCGCCAGGAACCCGAGATTGTGCGGCGTGAACTGGTACTCGATGCCGGGATTTCCAAGTCCGACGACCAGCTTCATGCCGTCAATCAGCTTCAGTTTCAGTTTCAGTTTCAGTTGAGCACGACCTGAAACTCGAAACTGAAACTGAAACTATTTCTTCTCCTTCTTCTCGGCCTTTTCCGGCTTCTCGGCCTTTTCGGCAACCGCCTCGGCGCCTTCCTCGGCAGTCTCCTGCTTGCCCTTCTTGATGACCTCGGGCTCGGCGGGCGCGGCGGCAGCATCGGCGGCCACGGCTTCCGGCGCCGGCGCAACTTCTTCCTTCACCGAGGTGACGTGCGCTACCACCTGGTCGGCCGGGGTAAGAATCTTCACTTTGCTCCGGTCCAGCGGCAGGTCGGAGACGCGCAGCGACTGGCCAAACACCAAGTCGCTGACGTCGGCGTCAATGTGGCTGGGAATATCGCCGGGCAGGCACTCGACCTCGACCTCGCGCAGCACCTGGTCGAGAATGCCGCCCTGCTGCTTGACGCCGGCCGCTTCGCCCTGGAGAGAGATCGGCACCTGCACCTTCAGGCGCCGGTCCATGGCGATGCGCTGCAGGTCGAGGTGGAGCAGAGAGCCCTTGATGGGCTCGTACTGCCATTCGACGATCATCGCCTTGGTGCGCTCGCCGTCGACTTGCAGGTCGAAAATCGTGTTGTGCCCCGCCTCGGAATGCAGGATGCGCGCAATCTGCTTGGGATCCACGCTCACCGACAAGGGCGGCTTGCCGGCGCCGTACACCACGGCGGGCACCTTCCCACTCTTGCGCAGGCGGCGGGCGACGTTCTTGCCGTTCGCCTCGCGGGGCTGCGCTTCTACCACTGTTTCCATCTCTGTCGTTGCCATATTCAAAACCTTTTCATGAGGTCGATGGGTCAGTCGGTCGAGAGACCGAACGACCGTTGCTACGCGAACAACTTGCTCACCGAGGTCTCTTCGTGAATGGACTGGATCGCGCGCGCGACCAGCCCGGCGACCGAGAGCACCTTGATCTTGGGCTCGTTCCGTCCCGCCTCGGAGAGCGGAATCGTGTTGGTCACCACCACCTGCTCCAGCGGCGAAGTGGAAATTCGTTCGATGGCCGGCCCGGACAGCACCGGGTGGGTGGCGCAGGCGACCACCTTGGTAGCGCCGCTTTCCAGCAGCGCGTTGGCCGTCTTCACCAGGGTTCCGGCGGTGTCAATGATGTCGTCGAGGATGAGACAGGGGCGGCCCTTGACGTCGCCGATCACGTGCATGACTTCCGTCTCATCGATGTCGACGCGGCGTTTGTCCACGATGGCGAGCGCCGAATCCATCTTCTTGGCAAAAAACCGGGCGCGCTCCACGCCGCCCGCATCCGGCGAAACCACGGTGAGGTCGGGGAATGCCTGTTCCCGGAAATAGCCCACCAGCACCGGCGAGGCGAACAAGTGGTCCACCGGGATGTTGAAGAAGCCCTGGATCTGGGGCGCGTGCAGGTCCACGATCAGGGCGCGGTCGGCGCCGGCGGTGGTCAGCAGGTCGGCGACCAGCTTGGAGCTGATGGGAGAGCGCGGCTTGTCCTTGCGGTCCTGGCGCGCGTATCCGTAATACGGAATCACCGGCGTGATGCGGCGGGCGGAGGCGCGCTTGAGCGCGTCAATCATCAGCAGCAGCTCCATCAGGTGCGAATCCACCGGATGGCAGGTGGGCTGCAAAACGAAGACGTCAGCGCCGCGCACGTTCTCAAGAATCTGCACGTAGTGCTCGCCGTCGGAAAAGCGCGTGATGTAGGTCTGCCCGCGCGGAATGCCGAGAAAGGCGCAGATCTCGTCGGCCAGCGCCGGGTTCGCCGTGCCGCAGAAAATTTTCAGCCGGTCGTCGCTGCGGCCTCGCATCGGCTTACGCTCCTTCGGCTGTGTGCCGGCGTCCTTCTTTTCGTGCGTCGTCGTAACCACCGTGGTTGCCATAGCATTGCTCGCGGATGCGGTACGCATCTCAGTGGGATCGACTGCCTGGCCCGGTTTTTGTCCCGTGTACATTCGTTCTCGGTTGTCGGTTTTCGGTGGTCGGTTTCCACACCATGATGCGATGACCGAGAACCGACAACCGATCACCGATAACTAATTCTGGCTGGGCGGCCAGGATTCGAACCTGGACAAAGTGCTCCAAAGGCACTTGACCTACCATTAGTCGACCGCCCAATCCCGTTTGGTAATTTCGTAATTGGGTAAATTGGTAATTTTTTCGGGAACCAGGCAAACGCCAGTGTCTTCGCCGGGCCTACAATTTACCAAATTGCCAAATTACGAAATTACCAAATTCTTCCAGTATTCCTGCCGCGTCAACGTCCTGGCCGCTCGCGCCTCGATGCCCTTGGCCCGCAGCGCGCTCGCTGCCTGCTTCGCCGCCGCCGGGCTGTCGAAAATTCCGTACAGCGCGGAGCCAGAACCCGACATCGACGCGTAGCTTGCGCCTTCGCGCTCCAGGACACGTTTTACCTCGCGCAGTTCGGGATACTGAGGAAAGACGACACGTTCGAAGTCGTTTTCGATCCCGGCACGGACGAGGTCGAGAAGCGGTGTCTCGGCCCGGTCCCTGTCCTTGACAGGAACACCGGATAAGGAGCCCGCCAGCCACGCGAACATCGAGCGGCTGAACACATCTATTCTACTGGCCACCCTCGCGGGCGTCAACGCGGCATTCTCCGACGCTGCCAGCGTGTCCCAATCGGCGAAAGCTTTGGGGGTGGATACTCCTACGCTGGGGGTGGCAAGGGCCACCGCCATGGGCGGCGAATCGGGCAGAGGCAGCACCTGCTCGCCGTGTCCGATGCCCAGCACCGTGCCCCCGACCAGGAACAGCGGGACATCGCTGCCGATCTCGGTCGCGATAGCCAGCTTGTCGCCGGCTGAAAGCGGCAGGCCCAGCTCGCGTAGCAAGGCGAGCATGGTGGCCGTCGCGTCGGACGATCCCGCTCCCAGGCCGCCCTGTACGGGCAGGTTTTTTTCGATCTCGATCACCACGCGCCGCCGCAGCTTGAGCGCCTTCATGACGCGTTCCGCGATCCGCCAGCAGGTGTTGGTTTCATCCCGCGGTACCTGCGGATTCTGGCAGCGGATCTCAATGCCGGTGCCCGGACCGGCGCTCACGCGCACGCTGTCGTAGACATCCAGGGTCTGGTACACGGTGCGCAGTTCATGAAACCCGTCGGCGCGCCGCGGCCCGATGTACAGCCCGAGATTGATCTTGGCGAAGGCGCGGAGAGTGGTCGGCATGGGGGAGCGGCAATTGTAATGCAGCGCCTTGCCTCTGGAGCCTGGCTTTCTAAGCGCGAACGAAATTCCCCGGCAGGTACGTCCCCGGATATAACAATTGCCACCCTGCGGCGAAGATTTACACCGCCCTGCGGGGTGCTGCGCAGTCCACCGGTGGAAAAAATGTGCTACAACGGTGGAGGCACCGGGCAACTCGCTTTGGTTGGAATACGAACCGAATCTCGTGCGGTCTGCCCCGCGGCATTCGGTTTGGCCAGCGAAGTGCACGGAAACAACGATCCCCCTTTGGAAAGGACTTGAATCGCGATGTGGAAGCCCACGAACCAACCCGCCACCGGCGGGCCGACCCCGAGCCCGGAACCGCAGCGCGCGAGCGCTCCCACCTTCACGCCTCCGGCGGAGCCAACTTCCGCCGCAGCTCCCAGGACTGCCTCCATGACCTCGCAAGATCAGGCGACCATCGGCAAATCGCTCGTCATCAAGGGCGAAGTGACTGGCTCGGAATCGCTTTACATTGACGGCCGCGTCGAAGGATCCATCAACCTCTCCGGTAACCGCGTCACCATTGGGCGCAACGGAGTGGTCAACGCCAACATCAACGCCCGCGAGATCGTCGTCACCGGCAAGGTGCGCGGCAACCTCGTGGCCAGCGACCGTGTGGACATCCGTAACGAAGGCTCACTGACGGGCGATGTCATCGCCCAGCGTATCTCCATCGAGGACGGCGCTTACTTCAAGGGTGGGATTGACATCCGCAAGCCCGGCCAGAAAGCCAATGGCGAGGCCAAGGATGCCGGCATGCCGGCCGAGACCGGCACGGGCACGTCCGCGACCGGCGCGCGCGCGTAGGAACAGTTTTGAGTTGTGAGTTGTGAGTTCTGAGGGATCGTGGGTTCGAGTGTCCGCACTCGCAACTTACAACTCAGAACTCGCAACTCGGGTACTCCCCAATGTTTGAAAAATTTCTCCAGTTGCTCTCCATGACCTGCCGCCACAAGCACACTTCGCAGCCCTTTGCCGCCGTCAGCGTGAACTCCATTGCCCCCCGCAGCGAATGGGAACCCATGGGCGCGCGCACCGGCCACTACATCGTTTGCCTGGATTGTGGGAAGAGGATCCCCTACGACTGGGCGAACATGCGCCGCATCGGCTGAGCGAGTTGCGGGTCCCGAGTTGCGAGCGGGCACTCACGACTCACGACTCGCGACTGTCTGTCACCTCACCCGCCGCAGCCGGCGCCACACGCCTTCCATCATCGAAATCCCCATCCAGTGGGTCAGCGCCAGGTAGATTCCACCAAACGGCAGCAGCACGCAGGGCCCGACCAGCAGCGGTGAGTGGCCGCGCAGCGCGGTCTCGATTCCGTATCCGGCGGCCGCAGCCAGCAGCGCGGCGAGCCACATCTTCAGCACGCTTGCCATGGAGTAGGGCACGGTCCCAATGCGGTTCTGCAACGATCTCCGCAGCAGGACAAACTCGATCCACCCGGCAACGCCGGCCGACAGCGTCAATCCGGCAACTCCCCAGCGCCGGTCGATGCCGAGCAAAGGCGGCAGCGGCAGCGCGCAAAAATAGCCCAGCGCCAGCGTGAGCGCGACACGAACGACGGCAAACTTCAAAGGCGTGCGCGTGTCCCGAAGCGCGTAAAACGCCGAGGAGTACAGCCGCCCCGAGGTCGAAGCCAGCAATCCGACCGCCGAGCCCGCGAGTACACCCCAGACGTAGGTCACGTCGCGGGCGGTGAACTGGCCGGAGCGGTAGATGGTCGCCACCACCACGTTGCCCAGAAACAGGAACGCTGCGGCCGAGGGGACCACGAAGAAAGCGATCTGCTGCAGTCCCTGCGCCAGGCGTTGGCGCAGCGCACTGGCAATCTCCTCGGTGCTGCCCAGGGCGCTCGACATGGCAGGCAGTTCGGCGGCCGACACCGACATCCCGAACAGGCTGACCGGCAGCGCATAGAGCGTCTGCGCATAGCTGAGCGCCGCCACCGCCCCGGTGGGCAGAAAGCTGGCCAGCAGGGAATCAATGTAAGCGCTGATCTGCACCACGCCGCGGCTGACAAATACCGGGAAGAAATTCTTCACCACGCCGCGGACGTGCTCGGAGCCCAACCTTTTCGGAATCCGCAGGGGACGCAGGAAGCGCAGCACGGCGGGAAGTTGCACCGCAAACTGGAGCGCGCTGCCGGCCACCGACCCCAGGGCGACCGTTACCGCCAGCCGCGGCTGGGATTGGTGTCCGCCCTTCCACAGAAACGCGGCAATGATCGCCGCATTCCACAGGATCGGGGCGGTGTAGGAAAGCAGGAACCTGCGATGGCTGTTGAGAATGCCCAGACACCACGCGGAAAACACCAGCAGCCCCGCGCCCGGAAACAGGACTTGGACCAGCCGGATGGTGAGCAGGCGCTTATCGCCCGCGAAACCCGGGGCGATGGCAGCAATCAGCCATGGCGCCGCGAACACGCCCACCACCACCAGCACGGAGGTGATCAGGAACAAGAAGACGAATGTCGCTTCCGCCGTTTCCGAGGCTTCATCGTGGCGCTGCTCGGCATTCAGCCGCGCATATACCGGAATGAAGGAAGCGGACAGCACTCCCTCGCCGAACAGGTTCTGCAGGAAATTGGGAATGCGAAACGCGGCGCGGAATGCGTCGGCGGCATCGGAGTTGCCAAAGTAGTGGGCGAACACCCGATCGCGCACCAGGCCGGCAATCCGGCTCAGGAGAATTCCCAGCGCGACGGTGGCAGCAGAGCCCCGACCCGCTGATTCCTGTTTTCCGGGCTCTACGTTTTCCGCGGGCGTGGACATCGCTAGCCGGATTGTACCGTGCGAGTTGCGAACCAGTACTGAGTACCGAGTACCGAGTACCGAGTTACAAACGCGCCTCGGGGCCCGGGACCATGCAACAAAAATTATGTTATCGCTTCAGAAAAATGTCCCTCAGGGGCTAAAGCCCACTATTTTTGCGGCCTCGAGCGGCACGGCTGAAGCCGTGCCCTACCCAAGAACCGATTTTTGCAACCAGGTACTAGGTACTTAGGTACCAGGTACTATTCCGGTGATAAGCTGTCCGTCGGGGAGGGTGGCTCGCGATGCAATTCGAGCAGTTTTACCTGAACTGTCTGGCGCACGCTTCCTACCTGATCGGCTCCGGCGGCATTGCTGCCATTGTCGATCCGCAGCGCGACATCGAAATCTACCTCAAGGCCGCCGAAGAGCACGGCCTGAAGATCGCCCACATCTTCGAAACCCATCTGCACGCTGACTTCGTCTCCGGCCACAAAGAGCTGGCACAGCGTACGGGCGCGAAAATCTACATCGGGGAACGCGCCGGCGCCAAGTTCCCGCACGTAGCCCTGCGCGACGGCTTCTCGCTCCAGTTCGGCGAAGTCGAAATCCGGGCGCTGGAAACTCCCGGTCACACACCGGAAAGCACGTGCCTGGTGATCGTCGACCGCGAGAAGAGCGCCGACCAAGCCTGGGCCGTGCTCACCGGCGACACGCTGTTCATTGGCGACGTGGGACGCCCCGACCTGGCCGAGGGCTACACGCCGCAGCAACTGGCCGGCGCCCTCTACGACAGCCTCCACCAGAAGCTGCTTACGCTGCCCGACGAGGTGCTGGTGTATCCGGCGCACGGCGCGGGCTCGCTGTGCGGCCGCAACATGCGCGCCGACCGCTTCTCCACCATCGGGTCCGAGCGCCTCACCAACGCGGCGCTGCAGGTGAAAACCCGCGACGACTTCATCCAAGAACTGACCACGCACCTTCCGCCGCGCCCGCAATATTTTGCCGAGGACGCGGCCATCAACCGCGAAGGCGCCGCAGCGTTGCAGGACCTGCCGCCGCTGCCCGCACTTTCTCCCGACGACGTGCGCGAGGCGCAAGCCCACGGCTACGTCCTGCTGGACACGCGCGCCGGCGACGACTTCGCGCGCGGCCACGTTCCGGGTTCGGTGAACATCGGGCTGGGCGGCCAGTTCGCCTCGTGGGCGGGAACGGTGCTGGGCGTCGGCGCCAGGATGATCGTCATCGCCGAATCGGACGAGAAAGCGCAGGAGGCGCGCCTGCGGCTGGCACGCGTCGGCATCGAGCGCGTCATCGGTTATCTGAAGAATGGTGTACGCGGCTGGGAAGAGGCGGGCAACTCTCTGGAAAAGATTCCGCAGATCACGGCCGCACAGTTGCGCGAACGCCTGGAGCAACTCACCGTGCTCGATGTCCGCCGCGAACCCGAGTGGCAGTCGGGCCACATCGAGGGCGCGCACTGGCACGCGCTCGACGACTTTCCGCGCGCCCTGCCCTCGCTCGACCGCGACGCGCCCATCGCGGTGCACTGCAAGGGCGGCTACCGCAGCATCATCGCCGCCAGCCTGCTCCGCCGCGCCGGCTTTCGCAATGTTACCGACGTGCTCGGCGGATACGATGGGTGGGTTGCGGAGTCAAAGGTTACTGTCACCGCGAAATGAAACTCATCCACCACGGAGGCACCGAGCATTTCGTGATTTGGTAATTGGGTAATTTGGTAATCTGCCGGTTTCGTAATTCACATCGAACGTACTCGGGTTCAAGAATTACCAAATTACCAATTTACGAAATTACCAAATTCCCCTCCATGCCTCCGTGTCTCCGTGGTGAGCTTCGCTACTGCCCGCCGTGATGATGTTCCATCTGCCGCTCGACCGACCAGATCGAGTCCTGCGTCTTCTCGTTGGGATAGACGTGCACCATCCAGCCGAAAATCTGCGGACGGAACCTGCCGCCGGCGGCGGTGCATTCCTGCTCGGTGGAAATGGAGCCCAGCAATCCGAACTTTGCCTTGGGGCCGAAGTATTCGCTCTCGCGGCCGCGGGGCGCGGCACAAAAGTTCACGTGCTCGTGCCAGCGCGCGATGCTCAGCGGAACGCGCGAGTCCATCTCGTCCGCATTGACTCGCGCGGGCGCGGTGTACATCAGCCCGATCAGCTTATAACCGCCGTCACTGGCTTTCTCGTACAGCAGCGACGTCGGATGGTCCGGGTTCAGCCGGAACGCCGCTTCCATCGCGTACCCGGCGTTGGTGAAGTGATACATCTTCTGCTTCATGTTGGGCAGGAAGATGCGGAAGCCGTCGGCGAGCGCGTCGTGATAATCGGCGTAGCGCTGCATGACGCCTTTGGCCGCCTGCACGATCTCGTCGGCGCGCTGTTGATCGCCGGGGCGCACGGGCCGCATCTCGGTCATCTTCATGTGCGGGCCCATGTCCATGTGGCGGCGGGACATGGCGTGCATGGCATGGTCCATGCCATCTTCGGATGGCGCAGGCTTGTCTTGGGCGGCGGCGAACGACGCCAGCAGAAACACGGCGGCAAGAAGAAACAGCCTTTTCATCGCTTCACCCCACGTCCTTAGAACCCCAATTGTAGCCGGATGACGCGAAGGAATGGCTGCGGATACGTGTTGGGTTACTGTCCGTATTTCCCGCATTCCGATCGATTGGCCCTGCGATGCAATGCCTCCGTTTGAGCGGGTATTGCGTTGGTAACCCCCGAATACGGTCGTTGCACTTACACTTAAGGAAACCTTAATATATTCGGCGGTAGAAGCGTAACCGTTTCACCGGGTACGTTTGGCCGGGCGGTGTCGGTGGGGCGGCCGCCCTAGAGTGCTGAATGAAATACTTCCTTGACATCGTGCAGGGCTTCGACCTTGGCACTTATCACTTCTTGAGCCGCTTTGCCGGCAATTGGTTCATCGACCGCCTCGTCTACTTCCAAGAATCGGAGCGAATTCTCAAGGGTGGCTTGATTCTTGCCGCATACTGGTGGCTTTGGTTCCGCGGCGAATCAGACCGGGAAAAGCGTCGAAAGGCGATCATCACCATCATGTCCGCGACAGTGCTCGCGGTTGTGGTAACTAGAATCCTAGCAGCGGCCACGCCCCTTCGCCTTCGGCCCATCTACGTTCCGAACTTGGAACACCACTGGTCGGTTCCGATCGACGCTTCTTTCGCACAATGGAATTCATTTCCCAGCGATACGGCAACATACTTCTGGGCCCTCGCATTTGGCCTCATAGTCCTGTTACCCCGTCTCAGAGTTCCCATTGTGCTGTACACGGCAGGATGGATCTGCTTCCCCCGGGTCTACTTTGGTTACCACTACGCGTCCGATATGGTTGCAGGTGCTGTAATCGGAGTGGCTGTGGCGTGGGCAGTGCTCCGGGCCGAAAGGTTGCAATCCGCCATTGTGCCGCGGGTTGTCGCGTTCGCGGATTCAAGGCCCCACGTGTTCTATGCGGCTGCATTTCTGATTAGCTTCGAGATGGCCACGGTTTTCTGGGACATTCGGATGTTGGAGCGTAAGTTGGTACACGCCACTCGGATGCTGGGACACCACGCATCGCGCGCGCCGTCTCCATCAAGTCCGGCCGATTCGCTGTTGGCATTCACAGCTTTGCTGCTTGTGGTAGTAGCAGCAATTGTTATCTTGCACATCAGACATAGTGCACGCGGCCGCATGCAGATCACGCCCCACCGTCGCTGAGAAGGGCACAGATACTCTCACCAGCAGTCTTCGTTGCGCCCCTTCAAAGCCGGTTGGTCAGTGCCAGCTCTTCCAGGTTCAGCTTGCTCACGCCAGGGATCGCTTCCACGAAGGCGCGGATCTTCTTTGCCTGCCCCGGCGTGTCAATGTCGCCCTTGACCGACACCGAGCCGCTGCGCGCCACCACCTCAAACTGCAGGTCGCAGGTAGCCGGATTCATCGCCAGGTTGGCCTTGACGCAGCTGGCCAGCGCCAGGTCCTCGATCGCCGCCTGCGTCTCGGCCGTGGGCTGAAAGCTCTTCGACTCCGCCAGGGCACAGATGCCCTCGCAAGCTTCCTCGATGCTCATCTGCTCCAGGTTGAGCACCACGTCGTAGAGCGAAGCGTCAGCCCAATCCACGCCATAGAGGAAGCGCGTCCACTTGCGCCGGTCGGCGTCGACGGTTTCGATGTACTCGACCGCTTCCTTGCGTTTCAAGTTCATGCGCTCCTGCACCTGGGCGATACGGAATTCCATCGGCGCAATGATGCGCGTGCGCAGAATGTGCAGTCCCTTGCCGAGGAGAAGATGGCCGGCGAGACCGTGGTAGATGGCGTCGCCGTGCCGGACGTCCTCGGCCAGCGCCGCCTGGATGAAGGCCAGGTAAATGTACTTGGTGTGCTGCGACTGGCCGAAAAAGCTGGGCGGCTTTTCGATGGCTGTCCGCAGATCGTCCTGCGACACGCCCCATTCCGCCGCCTTGCGGATCACCTGGTTGCGATCAATGTAGCGGTATCCGAGCCTGCGGGCGAGAGCCTCGGCCAGCATCTTGCCGCCGCTAAACGATCCTCTCGATATGGTGATGATTGCCACGGTCGCCTCCTCTTCGTGCGCTTGCCCGCCGCGGCTGTCCCGGCGGCAAGGTACAACCCGAACAACTACCACCTGGAGCCAATAAATACGGTGACGGGCCTCACCGTTGCGCGTGCGCCTTTTTGGGGTTAACCGGGGAGAAGGGTTATGGCTCAGAAATCAATCGGTATGGCGAAGGTCAGGGTCGGTGGGGATTTCCGGCCGGCTGCCCTCAAAGACGAGGGTTGGCGGTATGTAGTAGCGCTGGCCGCAACGGTCGCAGCGATACGCTCGAATCAGGAGCAGGCGAAAGGCAACTGATTCGACCATGCCCCGCCGGTGAGAACGATGGAGCTCGCCATCGCAGTTCGGACATTTGTCGACAGAGTAGATGAGCTTCACTGGGATACAGACTACCCGCCGGGGTGGGCAGTGGCCGTGACGTGGATCACAACCAAGGCGGGCGAATCAGGGTTGTCTAGTGGCGCCAGGAATACAGCCGCAGCAGGCAGTCGTGGCAACTTTTCAGATGCAGCCCGAATAACTTCAGCGCCTGCGCTGCCGGCTTTCCCGACGGCAGGCGATCGACCTTGTGGCTGCCGCAGCGAGGGCAGCGCTTGATCGGCATGACCAGCGCAAACAGGCGCGACATGGTGATGGACTTCGACATCCGATGTGCTCAGTGAGTTGAGGAGCGTTTGCCAGACTAATCGCAACCTACCCGACGGCCACTGAATCTATCACCGTCTGGTTTGAATTGCACTGTGATTGGCGCTTGGAGTATTGTTTGCCTTATTCCGATCCTGCGATATTTGATCTCGAAAGCACGCTGTCCGGCGTGCGGCAGCACAGACGTCGGGCGTTCGCACCGCGCCAATCGAGGAGAAATCCTCTTGTCGTGGATTCGCTTGTGGCCCTTGCGGTGCAACGATTGCGGTACCCGGTGGATGGTGGCGAGCTGGAACGACCCCAAGGACTCGCCCGACTAGGCCGCCACCATCAGGCGTTGCGATTGGCCAGCAGCGCTGTCGCCGCCGCCTGTCCCGACGCAATGCAGTCCGGAACCCCGATGCCGCGATAGGCGTTTCCCGCCAGCTCCAGCCCCGGAATCCCGCGCCGCAATTCTTCAATCCGCCGCACCCGCGCCAGGTGGCCGCGGACGTACTGCGCCATGGCGCCGCGCCAGCGGTACACGCGCGCGAAGCGGGGCGCGGCGGTAATGCCGACGATGTCACGCAGGTCCTTGGCGACGGCGGCGAACACTTCATCGTCGGGCGTGTCGAGCACCGCCTCGTTTCCCCAGCCGCCGATAAAGCAGCGCACCAGGCCGCGGCCGGGCGGCGCGCGGTGCGGAAACTTCACGTGCACGAAGGTGCAGGCCAGGATGCTGCGGCCCTCGCTGCGTGGAACCAGAAACCCGAATCCCGGCGGCACGGAGGCGAGATCGCGCTGGTCGTAGCCGCAGACCACGACCATCGAGGAACTGTAGGGAACCTGCTGCAACTCCTCCGCCAGCGGCGCGCTGATTCTTTCCAGCAGGCGTCCCGCCTGGTTGGCCGGAAGCGCCATGATGACCCCGTCGAATTCTTCCATCGAGCCCTGCTCGGGGGCGACGATCCACTTCTCGGACACCCCATCACGCGCAAAACCGGCGCGTGCTGGGGACCCCGTGCCGTGGCGGCCGAGCGCGACCACCTTGTAGCCGGTGCGCGCGGCGCCCTCGGCGAGCTGGGGCACAATGGTGTCCACCAGTTGCTGCATCCCATTCTTGAGTGAGGTAAACAGCGGACGCGGCGCCCCGCGTGCGCTGCTCGCGCCGGTGCGCACGGCTTGCTCGCGTTGCTTGCGCGCTTCGAGCATGCCGCGGCTGAGCGAGCCATAGCGCCTTTCCATCTCGACAAAGCGCGGCAACACGGCGGCGGCGCTGAGGTCGGCGGCCGCTCCGCCATACACGCCGGCCAGCAGCGGGTCAGCCAGGCGCTCCACCATCTCCGGGCCGAAGTGGCGCTCCACCAGTTCGGCGACGGTTTCGTCGCGTTCGCCGCCGCGCGCATTGGGTTTCTGGAAGTATTCGCGGGCGAAGCGCAGCTTGGCGCGGAAGGAGAACAGGGGCGTCGAAAGGATGGGCGCGATCTTGGTCGGCACCATGAACATCAGGCCGTCGGGAATCGGGACCAGCCGGCCCTTGACGAGGATGTAGGTGATGCGATCGGGATCATTGGAGCCGATGAGTTGGTCGCCCAGCCCGAGCGAGCGCACGAAATCCAGGCCCCAGGATTTTTCGGTCAGGAAAGAATCAGGCCCGGCTTCGACCAGGCAATCGTCCACGCGCTCCGTGACCAGTACGCCGCCCAGGCGCGGCGCGGCTTCGAAGATAGCGTATTCGAGTTCTGCGCCCGCAGCCCGCGCGCGCTCCAGCGTGATCGCGGCGCTCAGTCCGCTGGTGCCGCCGCCGATGATTGCGATTCGCTTCATGAAAAATCTTAACCGCGGATTTGCACGGATTCACACGGATAAATCTTTTGAAAAATGATCCGTGAAAATCTGTGTCAATCCGTGGTTAATCCTCTCCTTTGATCTGCACCAGCGGTTTCGTGGGTTCCGGCTGCACCAGGCGCGAGCGCGCAACGTCGGCAATCGCGGCCAAGAACGTAGGCGAATCGTTCAGCGACTCGGCGCGCCACAGCCGGATGCCGTGCTTCTCGGCGAACTGCCGGAAGCCGATGTCAATGTCGTACAGCACCTCGACGTGGTCGCAAACAAACCCAATCGGCTGGATGAACACGCCGCGGTGTCCTTGGGCTTGGAGCGCGCGAATCGTGTCCTCGACCGTCGGCCCGAGCCATGTGCCGCCGGACATGCCCTGGCTCTGGAAGGCGAAGGTCCAGTCGTCGCGGTGGAGCGACGGCACGTCCATGGCGACCATCTCCGCGGTTTCCTTCGCCTGCTGCTCGTAAGGATCGCCGGCCTCGATGGTTTGCGTTGGAACACTGTGCGCGGTAAAGATGATGGGCACGCGCGCGCCCATTTCGTCGCCGGCGCGCTTCCAGCCCGCTTGCAGCTTTTCGGCAAAGGCGCGGATGAGCAGCGGGTGATCGTGCCAGTTCTCAACAAAGTCGATGGCGAACGGTGGTTCGCCCAGCGCGCGCCGGTAAAGCCCAACGCTGGCCTGAGAATTCTGCGGCGCCAGGCAAATGACGACCGCGCGCGAGATTCCGTCGGCGGACATCTGCTGGACGGCGTCGGCGACGAACGGCTTCCAATTGCGCATGCCTACGTACACCCGCGTTCGAGGGCGAACGCGCTCCAATTCGCGTTCTACGCCAGCGGCCTGCTGGAGCGTGATTTCCGTGAGCGGCGAGTGGCCGATGAGCCGGTAGCGATGCTTGACCTCTTCCACGACGTGCGGAGGGAGATCGCGTCCGGCGATGTTGCGCAGGAAGTCCGGGACCTCGTCAGGCGTGTCGGGACTGCCGTGGGCGAGCAGGAGGACCCCCGTCGACGGTCGACGGTCGGCGGTCGACGGCCGATTGGAATTCGCGGTTGGAGAGGTCATTGTGATTCGCCGAACCATTCGACCCGGGCGGCCGTCGCGTACTTCGCCGAATAGTGGTGCACGAAGTCGCAGAGGTCCTTTACGTGGTCCACGGGGGTGTCGGGCAGAATGCCGTGGCCGAGGTTGAAAATGTGGCCGGGGCGTCCGCCGGCGCGCTGCAGCACGTCTTGCGCCTGCGCGTGGATTTCCTTCTTGTTGGCGAACAGCACCACGGGATCCAGATTGCCCTGCACGGCGCCGCCGCCGATGTTCTTCCACGCGGCGTCGAGCGGGATGCGCCAGTCCACGCCGATCACGTCGGCGCCGGTTTCCTTCATCGCCGGCAGCAGCGTGGCCGTGTCGGTGCCGAAATAAATCACCGGCACGCCGGCGTGCTTGACGCGCTGCACCAGTTCCGCGGTACGCGGCAGCACGAACCGCCGGTAGTCGGCGGGGCTGAGGCACCCGGCCCAGGAATCGAAGACCTGCACCACGTCGGCGCCGCTGCGCGCCTGCTCGATCACGTAATCGCCGAGCACGGAGATGAGCTTGGCCATCATCTCGTCCCAGGCGTCGGGGGTGCGGTACATGAGCTTCTTGGTCTCGACGTAGTTGCGCGAGCCGCCGCCTTCGATCATGTAGCTGGCCAGGGTAAAGGGCGCGCCGCAGAAGCCGATGACCGGCAGCTTCGACCCGCAGTGCTGCACCACCAGCCGCACCGATTCCGCAACGTAATTGAGATCGCCGGCCAGGTCCACGCGCAACGCGTGCACATCCCCGGCGGTGCGCACCGGTTTCTCGATCACCGGACCTTCGCCCGCCTGGAAGTGGAAGGGAATGCCCATCACTTCAAGGGGCAGCAGCAGGTCGGCAAAAATGATGGCCGCGTCCACGCCGAGAATCTCCGCGGCTTCAATGGTGACCTGCGCCGCCAGCTTGGGGGTTTTGCAGATTTCGACGATCGAATGGTGCTTGCGCACCTCGCGGTACTCGGCCATGTAGCGGCCCGCCTGGCGCATGAACCACACCGGCGTTACCGGCGTTGGCTGGCCCTTGCAGGCACGGACAAAGTGGGATTCGGGGGCGGACATGAAGCTATCAATGTAGCATTTCGCGGGGGCGTTAGCCGTTGAAGGATCTATCGGTCAGTCAGTCTGTCGGTCTATCCGCCTCAAGGTTCCAGGTGACGCATCTAGACCGAAGGACCGAACGACCGACAGGCCAAGGGGTTTGACAGGGGTGGGCGGCGGAACTACTGTTTCAAGGCTGGTTGTAGCCGGGCCGAACGGCATGCCAGGCAGCGCAACAAACGTACAGCACGTGTGTTACCAATGTCAGCCACTTGGTCAACCGAAAGTTTCCCCTGCGGGCCGGTAACTCCGTGCCCCCACAGGTTGGAGGTGAACATGACATCAAGAATTACGAAGGTGGCCTTAGCAGTGGCGGTATTTTTCCTGATGACCAGCGCCAGCTTCGCACAGGCGCCCTGGTGGCAGGGCAACGGCAACGACCGCTGGGGCACCTGGGGGTACCAGAACGGCCGGGACAACGCCTATGATCGCGGGTTGCGTGACGGCCGCGAAGACCGGGAGCACAGGCGCGGCTTTCATCCGCGCAATGAAGGTCAGGCGTACCTGAACGGCTACCGCGCCGGTTATGGCACGAATGAGGGTTACAGAGGCGGCAACAATGGCGGCCCGTACCGCGGTCCCTCCGGACCCTACGGCGGCAACAATCCGTACGGCGGCTACGGCGCCAACGATCCAACCAGCATCGGGTACAGGAACGGCTATAACACCGGCCTGTCTTACGGGGGGGCGGACCGCAACAATGGTCACAGCTACCGTCCGACCTACAGCAGCACCTATCAGAACGGCACCAGCGGCTACAACTCCTCGATGGGCAGCCAGACGGCGTACAAGAATGCGTTCCGCAACGGCTATCGCGCCGGATACGACGCCGGGTACAACGACCGCGGAGGACGGAGATACTAGTCGCGCGTCGCGCGTAAGTAAGAATTGCGGGCTATACGGCCCGCAATTTTTATTAGCCAACGTAGGCGTCGGCCTCGATCTCAACCAGCATCTCCGGAGAAATCAGGCGTGCGACCGCGATCATGCTGGTGGCGGGGCGGATCTCGGCGAAGACTTCGCCGTGCGCTCGCCCGACCTTTTCCCAGTCCTCCATGTGGACCAGGTAAATGCGGGTGCGAACCACGTTTTCCAGGCGCGCGCCGGCCTGCCCCAGCGCCCATTCGATATTGCGCAGCGTCTGCACCGCTTGCGCGTAAGCGTCGCCCGCGCCAACGATGCCGCCCTCCGGCGCGGTGGCGGTGGTTCCTGAGACATGCACGTACGGTCCGATACGCACCGCGCGCGAATAGCCGACCACGGGCTCCCACGGCGTCCCGCTGGCAATGTTGAGCCGAGTCATATTCCGACCTCAGGGTTCTAGTTTGTCAGTAATTCAGTTTCTCAGTTTCTCAGTTGCCATCGCTGAATCGGACTCCTGCTGTACTGACAAACTGACATACTGACATACTGACCGGCTGAAAAACTGACTTGCTGATGAGCCGGCAGCCTGGCGGATTGCAATAAAAAGGGCGGCCCGGTTTAATACCCAAGAACCGAGGTGCAAGATGCGAGTTCTGGTGACGGGCGGCGCCGGCTATATCGGCAGCCACGGCGCGCGGGCCCTGGCGCGGCGCGGACACGATGTCGTGATCTACGACAATCTCTCCACCGGCCATCGCGAACTGGCCCAGGGCTTCGAACTGGTGGAAGGCCACGTGGGCGACGCGGCCACGCTGGGGCGCGCCCTCCGCGGCGCGGATGCCGTCATGCACTTCGCGGCTCATTCGCTGGTGGGCGAATCGGTGCAGAATCCGCGCAAATATTTCGAGAACAACGTCCGCGACGGTCTGGTGCTGCTCAACACCTGCCTGGAAGCCGGCGTCCACCGCTTCATCTTCTCTTCCACCTCGTCGGTGTACGGCGATCCGCGCGAAGTGCCCATCGTGGAAGACGCGCCCAAGGCGCCGATGAACCCCTACGGCATGTCGAAACTCGCCTTCGAATACGCCCTGCAGTCCTACGATGCCGCCTACGGCCTGCGTTTCATGAGCCTGCGTTACTTCAACGCCGCCGGATGCCACGAGAGCGGCGAGATCGGCGAGCTTCACAGCCCGGAGACGCACCTCATTCCCGCGGCGCTGCAATCGGCCACCGGGGCGCGCGCCGAGCTGCAAATTTTCGGCGACGACTACAACACGCCGGACGGCACCTGTATTCGCGATTTCATCCACGTCGAGGACCTGGCCGAAGCGCACGTGCTTGCCCTGGAATACCTGGCCGGCGGCGGCGCGTCCGGATTCCTCAACCTGGGCACCGGAACGGGTCACACGGTGAAAGAGGTGGTGACCACGATTGAGCGCGTGCTCGGGCGCGAGCTGAAGAAACGCATCGTGGGCCGCAGGCCTGGTGATCCGCCCGCCTTGCTCGCCGATCCTTCACGCGCGGAGAAGCTGCTGGGATGGAAAGCCACACGCTCGCTGGAGGATATGGTCGCCAGCGCCTGGAAATTCCATCAACTGCACTCCCAGCGCGCCCACGCCGTCTCCGAGCGGTAGGTCAGCCGCCTGGCGGCGAATGAAAATGGCCCGGCACCTCAGAGTGTGTGTGAGAGCTTCAGTCGTGCCTACGGCACTGGGCGATTTCTCCCACTAAGCCCCGCCGCTGAAGCGGCGGGCTATTCTCAATCGCCCCGCTGGGGCTGTGATTTCGCTGTTTCGTACCACGGGCACACACGGCAGACCAGTCGTCACACAAACTCTTGAGTGCCGGGAATGAATCTGTGCGAATGGAGGCGAGATGCGGGACGTCGCTGTCGCGGGACGGCGCTGCCGCTCAAGCCGCGTAGCGGCGAATGAAAATAGCCCGGCACTTCAGTGCCGGGAATGAATCCTGGTGAACACGAAGTCCCGTAGGGACGGCTGAAATTCAGCTTCTCCGCGCTTGCAGTAGCGCTGCATCGAACTCCGGGATCCTGGCCGCTTCTCCCTCCCAGAACGCTTGCGACTTCATGCTTTCCAGGTACGAATCGGAATAGCCGAACTTGCTCCACGTCTCCTGCTTGTAGCGGAAGAGCCGCTCCTTTTCCTGCCGAAGCCGGACGTCGAGAATGTCCGCGGAAGAGCCGCCGCGGAAGATGGCCTCGAACGAATCGTGCAGCGCATTGTCGGACGTCATCGGTTTGCGCTTCGCCAGATCGGCGAGGACGGAGGGATAACGATCAAAGCCATCCGTCGCAATCGTGACCACGTTGTCCTGCGGCCCGAGATTGAGATGCCGCGCCAGCCGTATTGCGCCCATGATGTTGCACACGCTGGAAATGCCGAAGACGCCGTCGAATGGGCGCAGCAATCCCGCGCGCAGCTTCAGCAGCTTCTCGAGGAACGCCTGCCGCTGCTGCAACAACTCGAGGCCGACGACGCAGTCGTCATCATGGATCAGCATCACGTAGTCGGTGGTCAGCACGTTGTGGATGAGGGTGACCATTTTGTCGCCGATGCCCTCGATGCGATGCGTTCCGCGGCCGTTGTTGGACAGCGTGGAGCACTCGCGCGGCTCCGGCGCGCAGATGACCGCGTCGGGAAATTGCGCCTTGATCGCGTCGCCCGCGGCCAGCGTACCTGCCGAGCCAGGAGCTGCGACGAACGCCGCCACCTGTCCGTTTCCGTAGGCGCGCGCCGCTTCCAGTGCGCTGCCGCCGGTCACGTGGCGGTGGAAGCGGTAATTCGGCAGCAGCTCGAACTGCGCCAGTACCTTGTTGCGCGGGTCCTTCTTGTATTCCTCGGTGCGCTCCAGTACCAGGATGACGTCGCTCTCCGATCCGGGCGTCAGATCGAGCTTGCCGCCGTATTGCCGGATGCGCTGGTAGCGCTCGGCGCTCATCTGCTCCGGCATGATGACGAGGGCGGGATACCCCATGAGCTTGGAGATATAGGCAACGCCGATACCAAAGTTGCCGGTCGAGGGGCCGATGATGGTGTTCTCGCCCCGATGGATCTCGCCCCCCAGTTCACCTTCCATCAGCGTCGCGTAGGCCGGGCCGACCTTGTGGCTGCCCGAGGGAAACTCGCGTCCCACGAGCACGATGATGTTGGCCTCCACGCCCGTCAGTTCCTTCGGAAGCACGATGTGGCGAATGGAATTGTCCGGCGCGCGCCAGGTGATGTTGAAAAGGTTGATCGGGTCCAACTCGTTGGCGCGCGCCGCCAGCGCCTTCTGCCGGATCGCGGAAGGCAGCATTTCGGGATGAAGCATTTCAGTGTAGGTCGGACCGAACCCGACTTCCGGCTTCAGGCGGGGTGCTGGCATCAGAATCTTCTCCATAATTCGCGTGCGCAGGCGGTGGCTTTTTCGGCGACGGCGCGCTCGTCCACGTGAACGAACTGCCGGTCGCGAATGACGAAGCGGCCGTTCACCAGCAGCGAATCCACCGGCGCGTGCGCAATGCCGAACAGCGCGTGGCCGAAGATGTTGTCGCGGGTGAACGGCGTGGGCGGAAAATAGTCATAGAGCACAAGGTCGGCGCGCGCGCCTGCTTCGATGCGCCCGATGTCCAGGTTCCAGACTTTACGGGCGATGGTGCGATTGTTGAGCAGCGCCAGCGCGTAAGCCTCCGCGTAGGCGACGCGCGGATCGCCGGCCCGCATTTTCTGGACGTGGAAGGCGGTCTTGAACTCGTCCCACATGCGCGGGCTGTAACCGTCGGAGCCCAGGCCGACCAGCACGCCGGCTTTCACCATCTCCAGCACGCGTGCCGCTCCCACCGCGTTGTTGCAATTCGATTGCGGGTTGTGAACCACGTTGATCTGGTGGCGCGCCAGCGCTGTAATGTCGGCGCCGCTTACGTGAATGCAGTGCGCGGCCAGCGCACGATCGTCGAGCACGCCGAGTTCATGCAGCCGGCGCACCGGAGACTTCCCGTACTTGCGGCGCGCGTCTTCGTTGTCACTGCGGTCTTCCGAGACGTGCACGTGGAACCCGGCTTTGAGCGAGTCGTTCGCTTCCACGCAGCGCCGCAGCGTGCGATCGCTCAGGGTAAACGAGGCATGCAGCCCGAAGCTGGCGTTCACCAGCCCATCTGATTTCCGTGCGCGCTCGATATGACGGACGTTCTCCTCCAACCCTTCCTGCGCGTTCTTCGGGCCGTTGCGGTCGGTGGTCTCGTAGCAGAGCACCCCGCGCAATCCGACTTCGCGAAAGGCACGCTCGATCACGTCGAGGCTGCCGCTGACCGCCGATGGACTGGAATGGTGGTCCACCAGCGTGCCCACGCCACAGCGCGCCGAATCCATGACGCCGACCAGTGCGCTGTAATAGATGTCCTGTTGGTTGAGCGCGCGGTCGAGCCGCCACCACAGCTTCTTCAGAATTTCGGGAAAATTCTTGGGCGGCGCGCCCGGCAGTGAGATGCCGCGCGCCAGCGTGCTGTAGAGATGGGTGTGGCAGTTGATGAGCGCGGGCATGAGCAAGCGGCCGCGCGCGTCAATCCGTTCCTGATCGCTGCGCGCAGCATCTTTGCCGACTGCGCCGATGCTGCCATCATCGCGCACCTCGACCGTGCCGCAATCCAGCACGCGGTTGTGCGAGTCGAAGGTCAGGATGCGGGCGTTCTCGATGATCATGGCGCGTTGAATGCCAGCGAACGGTTTCCCCAGGCTGCGAGGAGGTGCGTGCCGGCGCTGCCTTCGACCGCTTCGGCGACTTTCTCGGTCGAGGTGATAATGCACTCCTCGCCACCGTTCTCGATGAAATCAATCGCGGCCTCGATCTTCGGCCCCATGGAACCGGGCGGAAATTCGCCGGCGGCCAGCAAGCGGCGCGCATCGTCCACGCCAATGCTGCTGATCCACCTCTGCCCCGGCTTGCCGAAGGAGATGGCCACCTGGTCCACCGAAGTGACGATGATCAGCCGGTTGGCGCGCACTTGCTTGGCGAGCAGGCAGGAGGCGAGGTCCTTGTCGATGACGCCCTCGACGCCGACGAGTTTCGGGCCGTCCCATGCGACCGCAATTCCGCCGCCGCCGCAAGCAACGACGATGACCCCGGCTTCGAGCATGGCGGCGATGGATTCTTTTTCCAGAATGTCGAGCGGCCGCGGCGAGGGCACCACGCGCCGCCACCGGCCTGGTTCAATCTCCTTCATGCGCCAGTGCGGCTTCTCGACGCGCAGTTTTTCCAGCTCTTCCGGGGAATGAAACGACCCAACGGGTTTGGAGGGGTGCGCGAAATCCGGATCGTTGCGGTCGACCACCACCTGGGTGATCACGGTGGCACACTCGCGGCGGATGCCTTCGCGGCGGAACATTTGGTCGGCGACGCGCTGGATCATGTAGCCCATGCCGCCCTGCGAGTCGGAGACGCAGGTATCCAGCGGCAGCGGCGGGACGCGGCGCTCGCCTTCCTCGGAGCGGATGAGGATATTGCCGATCTGCGGGCCGTTGCCGTGCGTGATGACGAGGCGGCGGTCGCTGCGAAACAGCGGCACCAGGTGTTCCAGCGTCTCGGCCGTGTGCGCGAACTGCTGCGGAATAGTGCCGCGCTCACCGGGACGCGTGATGGCGTTCCCACCGAGCGCGATAACCAGGGTTTCCGTCATGCGCGTGCGGCCGCGGCCGGCTCCTCTTCGTACTCAATCTCGTGATCAGCCATGGTCAGCGCCATGATCGCCTTGCAGGTGTGCAGGCGGTTCTCCGCTTCGTCGTAAACCACGGAGTGCGGGCCGTCAATCACTTCGTCGGTAACCTCGTTGCCGCGGTCGGCGGGCAGCGGATGCATGTAGAGCACATCGGGCTTGGCGAGCTTCAGCCGGTTAGCGTCGCAGATCCAATGCTTGTACTGGGTGGCGATGCGCAGCGACTCCTGCGGGTTCTGGCCCATGGTGTCGAGGCAGCCCCAGCTCTTGGGAATGACGACATCGGCCGTGCGGAAAGCGTCGTCCATGTCGTTCGTGACGGAGAATTTGGTTCCGCAGCGCCGGGCGTTGTCGCGCGCCGCCTGCATAGTCTCCGGCATGAGGAAATATTCCGGCGGATGGGCCAGCGTCACGTCAATGCCGAAGCGCGGCAGCAGCATGATCAACCCTTGCGGCACCGAGAGCGGCTTGGCGTAGCTGGGCGCGTACGCCCACGAGACCGCGACCTTCAGCCCGCGCAGGTTGCGGCCGCGCTGTTCGCGCATGGTCATCAGGTCGGCCAACGTCTGGCAGGGATGGTCCACGTCGCACTGCATGTTGATGACCGGCACGTCGGCCCAGCGCGCCACTTCGCGCATGTAGGCGTTGCCCTCGCCGGGGATGAGGTCGTGGCGGATGGCGATGCCGTGGCCGTAGCGCGAGAGGATGACGCCGGTGTCCTTCGGGCTTTCGCCGTGCGAGACCTGCATCACGTCGGCAGTCAGGAAATGGGCGTGGCCGCCGAGCTGCGTGATCCCGGCTTCGAACGAATTGCGCGTGCGCGTGGACTTGTCGAAGAACATCAGGAAGATGGTCTGGTCGGGCAGGTAGCGGTGCGGAACGCGGTTCTTGAACTTGCGCTTCAGATCGGCCGAAACCGCGAGCAGGGTTTCGATCTGCGCCTCCGACCATTCCTCGGTGGTGATGTAGTCCTTACCTTTGAACAGCGCCTTATTGAGCAAGGTTGGCCCCCGTGAGTGCCGCGACATTGGCATAGTGCGCGCGCCGCGGATGGGAAACTGCGTCCATCAGGAACTTGAGCTGCAGGTAGGGCAGCATGTCGACATTATGCGGCGCGGCCGCGCCCGGTTTCAGTGACCAGGCCAGGACCGCGTGATCGGTAGTCCTGATTTGGATTTCCACGCTGCCGTCGTCGAAAACGGCGCGCTGCTGCTGCGCGACCGACGTGAGCCGGTACGGCTTGCCGGCGATGGTGCCGTGAATCGTACTGCCGCCATTGGAAAAATCCAGGAAGAAGCCATTGCGGCCGGCAAACTTCTGGTACGACTCCAGGCTGCCGAAGAAGCGCGGCTTCTCGATTTGCGGGCCGCCGTCTTCGGGGCAGAAGACGTCGCAATTGCCGCAGTCGTTGCAGGCGTCGGCATAATTGGCGAGCTGATGCGCGCGCGCCACCTTAAATGTGCCGCCGGGTACAGGGCGCGCTTCGGCGCCCCGAAGCAACTCGTAATTGCTGTAGGCGAAGTCGGCGGCGTCGGACTCGTAGACGAAATTGGCGTCGTTGGGGCAGACCGGAACGCACTTGTCGCAACTGATGCAGTCGTAGAGCCACAGCTTGGAGCCGATCTTTCGCGGCACCGCCTTGTTCTTTTCCCAACCATAGCGCGGGTCGGCGGTGGTGCGGTCCACGATTGAGGGCGTGTTGAGCACGCCCGCGGCTTCCACCAGCGTGCGCTCCAGTCCGACAAGTTCGTCCTGCAGGGCGTCGGCGAGCGAATGCGGAAGCTGCGGGATGCGGCCAGGAGTGAATTCGCGCCGGATGTCGGCGCAAACTTCATTCAGTGGTGCCCCACATCTGCCCGCAGTTGGCAGATGTGGGTCTGCGCTAGCGAGCCAGGCTTGCAGCCGCGAGGCGACGACGTCGTCAATGGCCGAGGCGGCGGCGGGAAAACGCTTTGCGAGTGCCGCCACCACGGAGTTGATGGCCACCTCGCCCTGGCCGGCGTAGCGGACGACGAAGTCATGAATCCGAGGCGCGCCGAGCTCGCGCATTTTCGCACCCAGGTTTTCCAGGTACTTGGGAAGCCGCGCGTAGCCGCCGGGGCGCAGCAGGTCGGTGCACGTGGTGACGGGCACGAAATTCATGGCAACGGCGTTGCACACGTTGTGCTGGTCGAGGCCGGCGGAAAACGAAATGGGAAACGCGGCGCCCATGTGCTCGCGGAATTTCTTCACCAGGTTGAGCGTGACCACGTGCAGCGGCGGGCCGGACATGTACATGACTTCGTCGGTGAACATCCGGCGGTGGTTCTTCACCACCAGCGTGTTGCTGAATTTGACGGCGAGGCGCTTGCCGCGGGAGCGCGCGACCCCGGCCAGGCGCGGCAGCATGGTGAGCGCATCGGCAAACTGAAGGTCGTGCTCGAAGGCGTCGGCGGCAACCTGGATGTCGCGATAGCCGAGCACGTCGTGCAGCACATGTTTCACCTGCTCGAAGCCGAGCAGCGTGGGGTTGAGCTTGATGCAGACGTGCACGTCCATCTCGGTGAGCAGGAAGGTGACGATGCCCTCGATCTCGTGCGCCGGGCAGCCGTGGAACGTGGAGAGCGTGATGCTGTCGCTGAGGCGCGTGGGGAACGGCAGATCGCGATAGCGCGCCCACGGGCCGGTGAGCGTGGCGCGCAGCTCGTCAATGATGGCGCGCGCGTCCTTCATGCTCTCGATCCACTGGCGCACGCGCGGCGAGCGGATGCCCTCCAGGCTGTAGCCCACGCTCATGTCGTAAATCGTGTCGGTGAAGGGGCCGGTGAATTCCTCGCCCAGCAGGCGCGAGGCTATGAGGATCTCGATGAACATCATCGCGCCGACGTACTCGCGCAACGATTGTTCCAGCTTCAGCTCCTGCGACCACTCGACGTTGTAGCCGACGTTGGTGGCGTCAATGCAGGGGCGCGGGATTTTGAGCTCGTCCATGATCTGCACGGTCTTGAGCTCGATGATGCGCGAGCCGGCGAGCCAGGAGAGAACGATGTTCTGCACCAGTTGATCGTGCGGGCCGGCAGCGGGCCCGACGGGATTGGCGGCGCGCCGGCCATGAAATGTCACGGAAGTATCCAGACCGCTCAGGCCGCGAAAGAACTTCGCCTTCGGCAGGTCGAAGATTTTCCCCTCGCGCTCATATTCCAGAAACGCGCGCGTGAGCTGCAGCGGGAGCGGGATGGGAATCAGCTCGGACATTTGGCAATTTGGTAATTGGGTAATCTCGTAATTTTCGAAACGCGTGCAGGCAGCGCGACAAATTACCAAATTACCAATTCATAAAATTACGAAATCCTTTACCGCGCGCCTGCCTTCGCCGTCTGCTCGCGCTCCAGCGTGTGCACGTACACCAGCGGAAACGCGGCGTAGAACTGCGCCGCCTGCACCAGGTGGTCGATCGAGACACGTTCGGTGACGGCGTGCGCGTCCACTTCGTTGCCCGGACCAAAGCCGACCGTGGGCACGCCGCACATTCCCATCGAGCCCACGCCGTTGGTGCTGAATACCCATTTGTCCACGACGGGCGCGCGGCCATGCAGTGCCTGGTAGGTCTCCACCGCGGACTGCACCAGTGGATGATCTTCTTCGACCAGCCACGTCGGATAGTACTTCTCCACCGGATACACCAGCCCGGTGTAGCTCGGCACTTCGTATCTCAGGATCTCGATCTCGGCGTCGCGTGCGCCGGATAGGGCGCGAACTTCGGCCACCGCGCTCTCTTTGGTGTCGCCGGTCGTCAATCGCCGATCGAGGTGAATCGAACACGATCCCGGAACCGCGCACAGCGAGGGCGAAAGCGAGCGAATCTGCGTCACCGTGATCGTGCCCTTGCCCAGGAACTTGTCGTCGCGCAGCCGGGTATTGAGTTGCTCGACTTCGCGCAGCAGCGTGGTCATCTTGTAGATCGGGTTGTCGCCGCGCTCGGGCGCGCTGGCATGGCAGGAGCGCCCGCGGATGTGGACTTCGATCTCCATGCGCCCGCGCTGCCCGCGGTACACCTGCAGGTTGGTTGGCTCGGTGATGAGGACGCAATCGGGCTTGATGCCGTCTTCGCGCAGGATGTAGAGCCACGCCAGGCCGTCGCAATCCTCTTCCTGCACGCTGCCGACGCACCATAGCGTGTAATCGCCGGCCAGGCCGAGTTCCTTGATCAGCTTGGCGCCGTACACCATGCTGGCCATTCCGCAACGCTGGTCGCAGGCGCCGCGGCCGTACACGTAGCCGTCCTCCACCTTGCCCTGGTACGGGTCCCACTTCCATTCCTTGAGGTCGCCGACGCCAACCGTGTCGGTGTGCGAGTCCATCATGATGACGCGCTTGCCGGACCCGATGCGGCCGAGAATGTTGCCCATTCTGTCGACGCGGACTTCGTCGAAGCCGACCTGTTCCATCTCCTGATTGATGCGCTGGATGACGGGCCCTTCCTGCGAGCTCTCGGCGGGAATGGCGATCAGGTCGCGCAGGAAGCGGACCATGGGCTGCTCGTACTTTTTCGCGCCGGCGGTTATGGCCGCGCGCTGCTGGCGAATGTTGTCGAATGGGTTCATGTCCTAGTCCGAAGCGACGGCCTTGCGCACGCCGCGAGCCGGCCTGGTGCGCGGTTTCTGTTTTTCCTGCTCGTGCAGCGCCTTGAGCACCATCTCCGGCCGGATCGGCAACTGCCGGAAGCGGATTCCGATGGCGTGGTAAATCGCATTGGCAATTGCCGGCGCCGGGCCGTTGATCGGTACCTCGGCGATGGACTTTGCGCCGTAGGGCCCGAGCGGTTCCTCGGTCTCCACCAGGATGGTCGTGAGCCTGGGCATGTCTTTTGCCGAGAAAACTTTGTAGTCGAGAAAATTCGGGTTGATCATGCGGCCGGTTTCATCGAGCAGCATTTCCTCGGTGAGCGCGTAGCCGAGGCCTTGCGCCACCGCGCCTTCGCTCTGGCCTTCCGCTGCCATGGGATTGATGGCAACGCCGCAGTCAACCGCGGTGACCAGTTCCAGGACGCGTACCTTCCCGGTTTCAGTATCAACTTCGACTTCGGCGAAGGTGGCGCAGAACGGCGGCGGGCTGTCGGTGTTCCAGTGCGAGGCGCTGTCCATGATCTGGACCTTGTCCTTGTACATGGCGTGGCGCGCGACCTCGGCCATACTCACGGCCTTGCGGCACTCGCAGGTGGTGAACGCTTCGTTGTTGCCGAGATTGACCTTGTCGGGCGTGACCTCGAGCAGGCGCGCGGCGACATCGAGAATCTGGGCGCGAACTTTTTCCGCCGCTTTCTTTACCGCGCCGCCGGAAATGATGGTCGTGCTGGAGGCGTAAGCGCCGACGTCGAAGGGCGTGAAGTCGGTGTCGCCGGAGCAGACGATCATCTTGTCGAGCGTGACGCCCAGCGTTTCGGCAGCGATCTGCGCCAGCACGGTGTCAGCGCCGGTGCCAAGATCGGCCGCCCCGACCTGCAGGTTGAAGGAACCGTCTTCGTTGATTTTCAAAAGAGCGGCGGCAAAGTCCACGCCGGCGATGCCGCTGCCCTGGATCGAACATGCCACGCCGACGCCACGGCGCAGATGCGTCGCCTTGCCCGGCAGCGCAGTTCGTTTCCGCTCCCAATCAATCGCCTTGGCGCCGCGCTCCAGGCACTCGGGCATGCCGCAACTCCGGATGTGACGCGGCAGGCCCTTGCGTCCTTCACCGAGTTGGGCGGAAAGCTCGTCAATGTCGCCGGCGCGGATCAGGTTGCGCCGCCGCAGTTCGATGGGATCCAGGCCGAGCTCGTGCGCGATCTCGTCAATCACGCTTTCCTGCGCAAAGAAGCCTTGCGGGCAGCCGTACCCGCGGAACGCGCCCGCGACCGGGCAGTTGGTGTACACCACGATGCAGTCGAACTTCATGTTAGGCGCGCGGTAGAGCGGCAGCACCTTGCTGCCGGTATTGCCCTGCACGGTGGCGGAATGGCTGCCGTAGGCGCCGGTGGTGGCGAGCACCGACATCTGGTTGGCCACGATGGTGCCGTCGCGTTTGGCGCCGATCTTCACCTTCAGGATCTGCGGATGCCGGCTGCGCGCCATATAGAACTCTTCCTCGCGCGTGTACTCGATCTTGACCGGACGACGTGTCGCCAGCGCGAGCGCGCCGGTGATGTCCTCGAGCAGCATTTCCTGCTTGCCGCCGAAGCCGCCGCCGATGCGCGGCTTGATGAGCCGGACCTTCTGCACCGGCAGTTGCAGGATCATCGCCACCTGCCGGCGCGAGTGGAACGGCACTTGCGTGCTGCTGCGGATGGTGAGCCGCCCGTCTTCGTCGAGCCAGGCGATGGAGACGTGCGGCTCCATCATCGCGTGCTGTTGGCGGTGGGTGCGGAATTCGCGCTCGATGACCACGTCAGCCTGGCGGAATGCCTGGTCAACGTTGCCCAGCTCTTTCTTGATGAACGCGGCGACGTTGTGCTTGGCATCGTGAATGCCGGTGGAGTCGGGCTCGTCGTGGATGACCGGCGCGCCGGGCTTGGTGGCCTGCTCCATATCGAGGATGGCGGGCAGGACTTCGTAATCCACTTTGATCAGGCGCAGCGCTTCCTCGGCGATGGCGCGCGATTCGGCAGCCACGGCCGCCACGCGGTCGCCCACGAAACGGACTTTGGAATCGAGCAAATAAGTATCGTAAGGCGATGGTTCGGGCCAGCTCTGGCCGGCGGTGGTATGCGGCACCCGCGGAACGTCCTTGTAGGTCAGGACGGCATGCACGCCGGGCAGCGCGCGGGCCCTGCTGACGTCAATGCGCTTGATGCGCGCGTGTGCGTGCGGGCTGGGCAGGATTTTGCCGATCAGCATGCCCGGCATGTGGACGTCGTCGGTGAAGCACGGCCGCCCGGTGACCAGCTTCACGCCATCGGTCTTCTGCAAGGAGTGCCCGACCACCAGGTGACGGCCTGCGGCGGGAGTTGCCTCGCAATGCTTGGGGCGGTTCTGCGAGACGGCCAGGACGGCCTCCACCGGCTTCTTGAAACCGGTGCAGCGGCAGAAATTGCCGGAGAGCATGTCGCGAACTTCGTCTTCGCCGGCGTGTGGATGTTCCCGCAGCAGGGCCTTGGTGTTGAGGATCATGCCGGGCGTGCAGAAGCCGCACTGCGCCGCGCCGTGGTCGAGAAACGCCTGCTGCACGGGATCGAGCGTATCGCCGTGCGCGACGGCTTCGACGGTGGTGATCTCGCAGCCGTTCGCCTGCGCCGCAAAGACGACGCACGAGTTGACCGGCTTTTCGTTCAGCAGCACGGTGCAGCAGCCGCACTCGCCGGTTTCGCAGCCGCGCTTCACGCCGAAATAACCTTCGCGGCGGAGCACATCCAGCAGCAGGTCGCCCGGAGCGATGGTCCACTCGCGGGATTCGCCGTTGATGCGAACCTTCAGTGCAATCGCGTTCTTGCCGTGTCCGTTGCGGCCGCTCATACGGTGTACTCCGCTTCTTGGGCGCACGCCAGCAGTGCGCGGCGGGCCAGCACCTGGCTGATCTCGCGGCGGTACTCCGCCGAGGCACGCTGATCGGTAATCGGCTGGACTTCACGCGCCACCGATTCGGCGGCGCGACCAATCAGATCGCGGGTGAGGGCTTTGCCGACGAGCACTGCTTCCGCTTGATCCGCGCGCATCGGGGCAGGGGCAACAGCGCCGAGCGCGATGCGTGCCCACGCGCACGTGCCATCGCGCGCGATGCCCAGGCCGGCGGCAACATTGACCACGGCAATGTCGGTTTCCGTGCGCCCGAACTTCTGGAACGACCACCCGGCCCGGCCTTTGTTCTTGGGGACGAAGATTTGCACCAGCAGTCCGCCGTTGATCCGCCGCTTCAGAGGCAAGGCGAAAAATTCGCGCAGCGTCATGCGCCGCCGGCCGCTTTTGGTTTGCACGACGACCGATGCGTCCATGGCGAGCAGCGGGGTCGCGGTATCGGCCGCGGGGGAACCGTTGGCGAGATTTCCGCCGATGGTTGCCAGGTTGCGAATCTGGATGGAGCCGCAGGTGGCGGCGGCGCGGGCAAGAATGCCGCCGGCGAGTCCACGTACGATCGGCGAATGTTCCAGCGCCGACATGGTGCAGGCGGCCCCGATGTCACATCCATTGCCATCGCGGCGGATGTAGTCGAGGCCGAGATGCTTGATGTCAACCAGGAACCGGACAGAGCGGTCGCGCAGCAGCGCAAGATCGGTGCCCCCGCCAAGGACGCGGCCCGGGCCGCTGTGCAGCAGGCGTACCGCCTCGCGGACGCTCCTCGGCTGATAGAAAGCTTGAATGTGGTCAAACACCGCGTTCTCCAATCTCCGCGTGGGGGGAGCACGGGCGAGAACTGCAAAATTGGTAAGCTAAGACAAACGGTCAATATATCAAAATATCAAAGCAGCGGAGTGCGGCCAACGATTCTTGCGGCGATGCGGCGGTGACGGTGCAGGATCGGGACAAGCGAAACACCTTGCAGGACGCCGCCTTCCACCACCACCCGGCCCTCGATGACTAAGGTACTGACGCGGGTCGGCGCGCACAGCAGCAAGGCGGAGAGCGCGTCCTCGGCGCCGCTGTAGCCGATGTCGCGCAAATCGAAGAGCGCGATGTCGGCGCGCTTGCCCACCGCGATGCTGCCGATGTCGTCGCGGCCGAGACAGCGCGCGCCCTCCAGGGTGGCCATGCGCAGAGCGTCATGCACCGTGATGGCGGAAGCGCCGCGCGCCAGCCGGTTCAACAGCAATGCCTGGCGCGCTTCGGCCAGCATGTTGGAGCTGTCGTTGGACGCGCTGCCGTCCACGCCCAACCCGACCGGCGATCCGGCGCGCTGCAACTTTTCCACCGGACAGATTCCCGAGGCCAGGCGCATGTTCGAGGTCGGGCAGTGCGCCACGCCGACCCCCGCGCGGCCCAGCCGGCCACATTCGCCGGCGTTGAAATAGATTCCGTGCGCCACCCAGGTATCTTCGTGCAGCCAGCCGCAGTCGCGGAAAAAGTCCAGCGGGCGTTGGCTGAAGCGCTTGCGGCAGTACTCTTCCTCGTCACGCGTCTCCGCCAGATGCGTGTGCAAGCGGACGCCATGCCGGCGAGCGAGCGCGGCAGTCTGGCGCATTAGTTCCGCGTCTACCGTGAAGGGAGAACACGGCGCGAGCGCGATGCGCAGCATCGAGCCCGGGCGCGGGTCGTGATATTTGCGAATCACGCGCTCGGAGTCTTCCAGGATTTCGCCCGTGGTCTGTACGACGGAGTCGGGCGGCAGGCCACCGCGGCTGACGCCCACGTTCATGCTGCCGCGCGTGGGATGAAAGCGGATGCCGAGGCGGCGCGCCGCCGCGATCTCGGCGTCAATCAGCTTCTTCTGCCCGCGCGGAAAAAGATAATGATGATCGCTTGTCGTTGTGCAGCCGCTGAGCATCAGTTCCGCCATGCCCACCAGCGCTGCCGTGTGCACCGCTTCCTCGTCAATGCGCGCCCAGCGCGGATACAGCGTGGTCAGCCAGTCGAACAATTCGGCATTGGCGGCGGCGGTGCAGGCGCGCGTCAGCGTCTGAAACAAATGGTGGTGGGTGTTGATGAGCCCCGGCACGGCGACGGCGTAGGGCGCGCGGATGGTTTTCGCGGCACGCAGGCCGGGCGGAACACGTGTGCCGACTTTCTTGATCTCGCCGTTTTCGCAATAAATGTAGGCGCCGCGGAGCAGGGGCGTGCCGGTGTGGCCCGGGTCTTTGACCCGGGAGCGCGGGTCGGAGACCCGCGCCACACGATCTGAATCATTTCCCTCCATCGAGACCAGCGTGTGAATGTCGCGAATCAGCAGCGAATTGGGCGTGGGCTTCGGGCTCATGAGGTGGCGGCGGATTTTGCGGAGGGAATCAGGCTCTGGCGCGCCAGGATCTCCTCCAGGCCACTGCCGTCGGGCGGAACTTCGAAGGGCTTGCCGGCCGCCTGCTGTGCGGCGCGAATGTCCTTCAACCCGCTGCCGGTCACCACCGCCAGTGCGCGAGACTTGCGCGGCACCAAGCCTTCGCTGAGCGCGCGCTTCAATCCGGCGACGGCGGTGGCGGCCGCGGGTTCGGCAAACACTCCGGTCAGATGGCCGGTGTAGCTCATCGCATCCAGGATTTCGTCGTCGGCGACATTGATCATGGCGCCGCCGGATTCCTCGATCGCCGTCACAGCTTTTTTCCAATTGCGCGGCACGCCGACGGCGATGCTATCGGCGATGGTGTTCGGCTCCATCGGCTTCATCGGCTGGTGGCTGCGAAACGCTTCGGTAATGGGCGCCGCGCCCGCCGCCTGGACTCCGAGCATGCGCGGCGTGCGCGCGATCAAGCCGATGGTTTTCAGTTCGCGAAACGCTTTCCATGCGCCGGCGATGCTGCAACCGTCGCCCACCGACATGGCAATCCAGTCCGGCGGATTCCACGCGAGCTGTTCCGCGATTTCCAGCCCGACCGTCTTCTTGCCTTCGACGAGATAAGGATTGATGGCGCAGTTTCGGTTGTACCAGCCCCAGCGCTCGCAGGATTGCTGGCACAGTTCGTATGCCTGCTCGTAGCTGCCGCCGACGCGCAGCACAGTGGCGCCGAAGATGAGCAGTTGCGTCACCTTGGGCTCGGGCGCGCGCTGCGGCACAAAAATCGCGCTGCGCAATCCCATGCTCGCCGCCATGCCCGCCAGCGACGAGGCGGCATTGCCGGTGCTGGCGCAGGCGATGATCTTACGGCGCTTCTCCACCGCCTTCACCACGCCCAGCGAACTGGCGCGGTCTTTCAGCGAGCCGGTGGGATTGCGTCCGTCGTCCTTGATGAGCAGTTCACGAACTCCCAAATGGCGCGCCAAGCGGCCGGCTGCGACGATCGGTGTCCATCCCACCGCCAGCGATGGAAGCGGCGCGCGCTCCGCGATGGGCAGCAGCTCGCGGTAACGCCAGTGGCTGTGATCGGTGCGCGCCGCGAGCTTGCGGCGGGTCAGCGCCTTCCGAATGGCGGGGTAATCGTATTGCACATCGAGAATGCCGGTGATCCCGCACCGCGGACACGTGTATCCCACGCGGGGAGAAAATTGCGAGCGGCAAAAAACGCAGCGCAGCCCTGTGACGAAGTTCGGCATAGTTGAGGATATCGTGCGCCAGTCACTATACAGCGGATCGGTAGGAGTGCGGATGACAGGAGAGTTCGAGAGCGCTAGTGAGTGGACGCGCCCGCTTGCGCCGCCGCAGACGCCGCCACCGGCATGAGCCGGCCGACGGCGTGGACGGTGATCTCAACCTTGTTGCTGACCCGCAGCAGCAGCACGCTCGGGTTCCTCATGCCCCATTGCTGGTACGGGACCACGAAGCGCAGGTCGGCGGAGACCTGGTCACCATTGATCTGCACGGGACCGGTGGCGGTCATGGCGTGGGTCTGGCCGTGCATCGTCATCAGCCCCTGGATTTCCATCTGCGACGCGCCTGCGCCCGCAATTTTTCCGATCACGTGCTGCGGTTGGAAGGTGATGTCGGGATAGGTGGCGCTCTCCAGCACCTGCTGGTGCATTTTGCGGTCGCGGCCCTTGCTGCCGCTCTCGCCGGTGGTGGCGTCCACGATCAACTGGCCGGAAGCGCCGCCGTTCTGCGCGTCGAAGCGCAGGAAACCGTTCTTCAAATGAAAAGCGCCGTGGACCGTGTGCACCACATCGGCAAGAACAAAATCGACGTGCGACTGCGCAGGATCAAGTTCGAACGCCAACTCCTGTGCGAAGCTTGTCGCCGCGAAGCAAACCGCCGCAACGATACACGCGGCGATCGCAATTGGGGAACGACGCAACATAGGCTTGCTCCAACCTCTCATGCCGTCAAGATCTCCCACCCCAAGTCCAGGAATCCGGGAATCGCAAACTTCAGCAACGAGAGTTCTCCGACGTGAACCGCCAGAAGCTGCCGGAACAGGCTGGGTTTCGCGGTCAGCGCGCACAACGCACGCCGGCGCACCCACGGGCGTTGGTCCATCAGCAGCATGGTGCGGCCCATGAAGTGGGGCATCCTGCGAATGTCGTCGTGCGCCGCCTGGTAGAGGGAAAGGTTGTCGGCGGCGAGCGCACGCGCGAGCGCGATGGCCTGGCGAAACGACATGGCGAGTCCCGCGCCGGTGATGGCGTCCGACGAACCGGAAGCTTCGCCGACCAGCGCGAACCGGCCGCGCGCCACCGACTTCAGCTTGCGGGTCACGGTGACCGCGCCCTTCATCTCGGTGGTGGTGTGCGCCGCTCCTAGCCGGCGGCGCAGAGCCGGAAATTCCTGCAACGCGGATGCGAAGTCGCTCACCGGCTGCCTGGAGAGCAGCGCGACGCAAACTTCGCGCGTTCCAATCGGGGTCACGTAAGCCTGGTTGTGCTCGCCCCAGTAGATCTCGACGTATTCGCTCCACGGCTCAATTGCGAAATGCAGCCGCACGCCGAGGCGGCGGTCGAATTCGCGTTCGCCGCTCAGCCCCGCCCAACGGCGCACCTGCGAGTTGTGACCGTCGGCGCCGATAATCCAGCCGCACGGAACGGCTCGGCCTTCCACCAGCACCGCGCCATCGCGCGCGGCCGCAACCCGCGCGCCCCACAACATGGTTACGCCGGCATCCTGTGCGCCTTGTACAAGGGCTTGATGCAGCAGAGTCCGGCGGATGCCGACGCCGCGGCCGTGCGGGAAGTCGGCTTCGACCACGCCTTCGTCACCGATAAAACGAATGCCGCGAAACGCGCCGGTGTCGAGATCGTCGAGATCGAGGCCAAGCTCGCGCAGGGCGGCGACGGAGTCGGGCATGAGTCCCTCGCCGCAAGCCTTGTCAATGGGCGGGCGAAACACGTCGGCAACGGTGACGCGGAACCCCTGCCGGCGGGCCGCGATGGCTGCGGCAAGTCCGGCGGGTCCACCGCCGACGACGAATACATCGGTTCGCTGGGGTACGGCTGACATCATCACCACCGCAACAGCACCACCTCGGAGCTGAATCCCGGTCCTAAGGCGGCGAGCACGCTGTAGGAACCCGGAGCGCCGCGCCGACGTGCCAGAAAATCCTGCAGCACGCACAACACCGATGCCGAGGAGAGATTGCCGACCTTGCGCAAGCACTCCCACGACGCATCCAGCGCGCCGTCCGGCAATTCCAGCGTGTCCTGCACCGCTTCCAGGACCTTGGGGCCGCCGGTGTGAAGGATCCAACTGGTGATGTCCTTGCGGCTGAGGCCGTGATCGGAGAGGAACGTATCAACGTCGGACCGCAAATGCTCTTTCACCACTTTAGGAACATCGGGCGAGAGCACGATGCGGAAACCATTCTCGGAAATGTCCCACCCCATGACCTCCTCGGTATCGGGATAGAACACGGAACGGGTATCGACAATCTGCACGCCCGGCAGTCCGCTCTCGGCGCCCGCGATCACCACGGCAGCGGCGCCATCGCCGAACAGGCCGGTGGCAACCAGGTTGGCGGCGGAAACATCGTCGCGGCGCCAGGTGAGCGAGCACAATTCCACGCACAGTACGACCGCAATCTGCTTGGGGAAGGCGCGCACGTAGTCAGCGGCGCGCGCGATGCCGGCCGCGCCGGCGACGCAGCCCAGGCCGAAGATCGGAACGCGCTTGATATTGGGCGACAGCTCCATGCGGTTGATCAGCTTGGCGTCCAGCGATGGGCTGGCAATGCCCGTCACCGACGCGACATAGAGCGCATGGATGTCGGAGGGAGCGATGCCCAGCGGCGTGATGGCGCGGCACATTGCCTGGTAGCCGAGCTCCTCCGCTTTTTCGATCCACAGCGAGTTCGCTTTTCCCCAGGTGTCCAAGCCGGCGTAGGCTTCGGTGGGCAGGACCAGGTGACGCTGCTCCACGCCGGTGCGCGCGTGCAGCCGCTCCAGGAGTTCCGGGCGTTCGAGCCGCTCGCCCCAGTAGTCCTTCAACGCGGCGACAATCGCCGGCTGGTCGTAGACATATTGTGGAAAGGCGCTGGCCGCGCCGGCTATTCTCATTGTCCACCTGAAGCGAGGAATTCACCCACACCCACTGCGAGAGCTGTTATTTCGTCTAAACGCGAGCCGCCGGCAAAAGTTGTCGTTGGTCCGAGGTTGATCTCCATGATCAAGAGACGCTCGGCCCGCGCGCTGGTTACATCTTATTGCAGCTTCGCCAGCTCGTTCCGGTAGAGGCGATTCTGCGGGAAGTTGGCCGCCAGGTCCTGCAGCAAGGCGCGCGCGCGAATGCGGTCGTTGTCGCGCAGCGCGGCGACGGCGAGCAGCAGGCGCGCATAGGGCAGCAGGTAATGTCCTTTATCGGCGGTGATGCGCAATTTCTCGATGCCCATTGCCTTGTCCGTCTCCGCGCCCGAGATGCGCAGGATCCAGCGCACCGGCGCCGGTTTCAGGCTGAGCAGGTAATTCTCGACGCCTACCGCCAGGTACGCGTCATAACAGGCCGGATCGGCCGCCAACAAACGCTCCGCGATCGAGCGGCCCTCTTTCATCAATTTCAGCGCCTGCATATCCCGCTTCTCGATCAGCGCCAGGTAATCGCCTTCCAGGCCGTCGGCCAGCACGTTGGAGAGCAACGCGTTGACGTCGTGAGGATCGCGCGCCAGCGCTTGTTGCGCGAGCTGGCGTGCCTTAGCCAGTTGTGACTCAAACGCCCGCTTCAATTCCGCATTGGGAGCCGGCCGCGAACGGCTCTCGAATTTCTGGTCGTTAACGAACAGTTCGCTTTCCAGGATGTGCAGCCGGTCGAACTCGGTAAACAGGTAAGCGGCGGCGTCGGACACCGGGCCCAGAGGATCGTCCGGATGTTCCTGCTGCCAGTTCTGGAATGCCTTGTGCGCCTCGTCGAATTGCAGGTTGTACATGTGGCGGTAGCCGGCATCCAGTTGCGTCGCAGTTATGGTATCGACAGCAATGCACGGTATCGCGCCCAGGCAGAGCAGCGCGCACACTGCAACCGCGATTTTGTGCCGGAGCTTCATCACCCACATCGAGACCGCTTGGTGAATATCAACCCCCGATAAGGATAAGAGTTGCAAAAAGGGCTGCCGTTACAAGGCAGCCCTTGGTTTGGACCCGTTCCTCCGGTCAATACTGCTTCTGCGCGATGCCCACCAGCACCCGGGTGCTGTCCGACTCCAGGAATAGCGCATCGCCGCTATCGGCGATGTACATGTTAAAAGTAGCGTTCGAGAACGCGTTTGGCGTCGTTGTGAGTGAGGGAATCGCACCGTGCCCGGAGGCAGTGACGGAATAGGAAGCTGACAGCGCGGCGGAGTGCGTCAGTACCCCGTTATCGCTGATGTCCACCGATCCCGTAATCGCGCTGCCGCCGTTCGGGAGCATTTGCCCCACCAAGTCCTCCTCGCCGGGATTCACCACAAAGTCATTCCCGGTGAAATTGAAGGCGTAGTTACCTTGGAACGACCCGCCGCTGAAGGGCCCGAGGGCTTGTGCCAACGCCCTGCCGGCGACGACGTTGGAGGTATCAATCTCAACCATGCTTAAGGCGCCGTTGGTCTGCGGATAGAGCGCGTATAGGTAAGTCGAACCGCCGACCGTCAGATTGGCCGTGGTCCTTCCGGTGGTTGCGTCGGCCACGTTGTACGTGCCCGACACGGCCAGCGAATTCTGCGGATTGCCATGTGCGTTGATGTCAATTGTGCTCGTGGCGCTGGTCACGTTTCCCGTGCCGTCCAGGGTAAGCACTCCACCCTCGCCGAATGCGCCGGCGCTGGTGGACCCGAGGAGCGCGAAGACGAACCCGCCGCGAACGCTGGCATTGGTAAACGGGCCGACCGGCTGCTTGTACACGTCGCCGACCAGTTGCGCGCCCGCATCCGTCTCGACCACCTTGATGTGCGTGGCGTCCACCACGTAATACGCCAGGTTTTGCGTGCCGAATGCGCTGTTCAGAGTCATGGTGCCTCGGCCCGAAGCGTTCGGTGCGGCATAAGTGCCCGCCAGGCTCAGGCCGGCCGAAGGACTGCCGGCGTTGTTGACGTCCAGCGCGCCACTGCTGATGATGCCGCCATTCGCGGCAAACGCGCCCGCCATCGCCAGCGATCCCGGCCGGTTCGTGCCGTTTGCGCCCGATAGGTTGAAAGCATAGTTTCCGGTGACCCCCGCCAGCGTGAATTGCGAAGCATCCTGAAGCTCCATCGTGCCGCTGGCGCTCTGCACTCCGGAGTCGAAGCGTTCCACGAAAACGCGCGCGTGGTTTACTACCGCGAACTGCCAGTTGACCGTGCCGCCGGACGTCACCACATTGGCATTGCCGCGTCCGTCGGTGCCGATGTGGTAGGTGCCGCTCGTGATGGTGACCGCTGAAGCTCCACCACTGTTGATGTCTTCCGTGCCGGCGGTGATGTTGCCGTTGCCGTCGAAGCTGATGCTGCCCGCCGCCACGTAGGACGCGCCGGCATTCTGGCCGGAGAAGGTGAAGGCGTATTTCCCGTTCAAAGTGCCGTTGGAGAATTGCACCGTGATCACGGCGCCGGCCGGCGGCACGCTGTTGTCTTGCGCCGTGGCAGTCACGGTCACGTTGGCGCCCGGCGGCGGCGACGGCGGCGCGGTGTACACGCCCGCCGTGGTAATGGTTCCGCAAGCGCCCGCCACCGCGGACTGGCAGTTCAGAGTCCAATTTACCGCGATGGGGATACCGCTTACCGTCGCCGAAAATGTCTGCTGCCCGCCGGCGGGGACGGTGACTGTTTGCGGGGCGACAACCAAGGGCGCCGCAGGAGTCGCGGGCGCGACAATCGTCACCTGTACGGATATCGTTACGGAGGTGTCCGCTTGCGAGGTTGCGGTGACGGTCACCGGGTTCGGAGTCGGAACACTGTTGGGCGCAGTGTACAGCCCGGTGGAGGAGATGAACCCGACCGTCGAATTGCCACCGACGATGCCGTTCACCGACCACGACAAGGCCGTGTTCGTGGTGTTGGTGACCGTGACCGTGAACTGCTGCGTCAACCCGGTGGTCACCGACGCCGATGTCGGCGAAATGGAGAGGACTACCGTGCTTGTCGATGTCGACGAACTACTACTTCCGCCACAGCCTGCCAGTACCGCGAGGATCAGGAACACTACCGCCCCTGACAAGATGACCCGTTTCATCAATCACTCCTGACTAGTGCCGAAGAATGCCGATCACGTTGTGAAAAGCTGGAAATGCATTATCTGCGCCCGGCTCGGTTTAATTCAAGCGGCGTGCAGCACTTCTTCGCCATGAGCGGATTCCTTGAGCTTCATTTCCGGCGATCTCGTCATGGTCCTGCTGCACGGATGAAACAAATTCCACTCCGTGTTCATCGGAGGAAGCTCTATCCGCAGTAACGGTCGTGAGCAAGCGCGTATGGCTACCGCCTTGCCCCCCGCCCTTGTCCACTGTGTCACCCCTGACACGCTCGTGTCCACCCGGACACATCCTGCACTGAAGCCACACTAATAACTATAACCTTATCAATAACTTACGTTATGGCAGCGGTAGTGCCCTATGCCTAAGCCGAGAGGCAAGGGCGATGAGCAAGATCAACGGAAACTCGATGCGGATGGCGAAGGCGAAGTGGATCGTGGCAGTCCTGCTGATGGTCACCGCCGACGCCCTGGCGCAGAAACAGCAGCCCGCGCGCCAGGTGCTGGTCAGCATCCCCGACCGCAAGCTCGCGGTCCTGGAAGACGGCCGCGTCCTCAAGGTATTCCCGGTTGCGGTCGGCGCCGACGACAGCCCCAGCCCCGACGGCGAGTTCCAGATCGTCAACCGCCTCAGCAACCCGACCTACTACCACCCGGGCAAGGTCATCCCCGCCGGGCCGGCCAATCCGCTGGGTTCGCGCTGGATTGGCCTGAGCCTCAAGGGATACGGCATTCACGGCACGAACGCGCCGCGCTCCATCGGCAAGGCTGCCTCGCATGGCTGCATTCGCATGGCGAAGCGCGACCTCGAGCACTTTTTCGAGATGGTGCGCGTGGGCGACACGGTGGCCATCCGCGCCGAAGCCGATGCCCAGACGGCGCAGATCTTCGGCTCGACCGAGACGGTTGTTGCCCAGGCGGAGACCACCTCGACAGTTGCGGCAGGCCAGTAGCCGATTCCTGACTACTGAGACGAGAGGAGAACGCAATGCAAGACGCGATGACAGCAACGGTGGCGGTAGCCGGGCTTTTCTTCTCGATCATGTGCGCGCTGCTGCTGGAGGAATTTATTTTCGGCGGACTGTTCCACCTGCTGCGTCCGATGCGGCGCAATGCGACCCGGCCGCGTCCGCAAGACGATCTTTTCGGTAACTCGGAATTGAAGTAACGGAGGAAGTCATGCTCGCACTGAAGTATTTGCTGCTGGCCGGCGCGATTGGGATGTTCATCGCCGCGCTCGCCGTCGTGGCGTACGATTTGTACGTCGAACTCCAACACCGCCGCGGCGTCACGCGCGGCGTCACCGGCTACCCTGAACCCGAACCGCTGCGCTGGCGCACCGCGGTCGCGCTGGTCGCCGTCGCCTGGGCGCCGCTGCTCATCGCCCTGAGTATCATCGTGGTCCCTAGCGGAATGGCTGGCGTGCGCGTCAGCCAGGTTGTGGGGACGCGTCCCGGAACGCTCTACCCCGGCGTGCACCTGGTCACGCCGTTCATTGATCGGGTGGAGATGTTCGACACGCGCGACCACCTCTACACCACCGGCGTAAGCAGCGAAGTCGCCAAATCCATGGACAAGAAGAAGCCCGAGCCCTTGAACGTGCAGGCAAAAGAAGGCCTGACGCTCGGACTCGCCATCACCGTCCGCTACAGCCTCGATCCCAACCGCCTCGACCACATTCAGAGCCACTTGCCGCAGCCGGTGGACACCGAACTGGTGCCTCCGGTGGTGGCCAGCGCGTGGCGCGAACTTGTGCCCAACTACACCGTGCGCGACGTCTTCTCCGCCAAGCGGGAAGAGGTCCGCCAGCGCGCGGAAAAAATCATCACCCAAAAACTCGGCCCCGACGGAATCCGCGTCAAGGAGGTCATGCTGCGCGACATCCAGCTTCCCCCGGAGTACGCCAAGGGCCTGGAAACCCTGCTGGTGCGCGAACAGGAGAACGACCGCATGGGCGTGGAAACCGAGATCCAGCAGAAGCAGGTGCGCATCTCCGAACTCCAGGCGGAAGCGCAAAAGGTGCGCGAAGTGAAGGGCGCCGAAGGACAGGCGCAGGTCCGCGTGCTGCAGGCCAAGGGCGAATCCGACGCCATGCAGTACACCCTGCCGCTGAAGCAGAAGCAGATCGAGCAATCGCGGCTGGAAGCCGAAGCGCGCAAGGAAACCACCATCAAGAACGCCGAAGCCGCCGCGCAAGCCAAGGTGATTGACAGCAAGGCGGAACTGGAGCGCCGCAACCTGCTCGCCGACGCCGAGGCCAACCGCATCCGTGTCACCGCCGCCGCCGACGCCGAGCGCATGAAGTCGGAAGCGCTGGTGCTCAAGCAGAATCCGCTGCTCATCAACAAGATCGTTGCCGAGCGACTCTCCGACAAGATCCAGGTGATGATGGTTCCTTCCGACGGGAAATTCTTCTTCGCCAACGACGTGTTCCGCAGCATGGGCGCGCCGCCGCAGTCTGGAGGCGAAGACGATCCGCCGCCGCGCGGGAAACAGGGCCAGCAGTGAAACGAGTCTACGGTCTACGGTCGACGGCTGGCAGCAATCGGCCGTCGACCGTCGACCGCCAACCGTCGACACGAGGAACCATGTTCATCCCGCGTTATAATCCGCGCAGCTTCATGACCCGCAAAGCAATCCGGCTCTGCGTCCTGGCCGCACTCGCACTCGCATTCTGCCTCCCCGCCGCGGCGCAATGGACAGAGCCCAGCGCCCAACTGGCGCGCGACATTGCCGCCATCACCGGGCCGGGCACGGTGACGCTCACCGTGCACAACGTTTCCTCTCTCACCGCCGACTACATTCCGGTCATCAAGCGCGATTTGCAGAACGACCTCCGCTCCGCCGGCGTGCGCGTGGTTGGCGCCAACGCCGCCGCCGACATCAAGCTCACGCTTTCGGAAAATGCCCAGGGCTACGTCTGGGTCGCCGAAGTGCATCAGGCCAACGAAACCAAGGTCGCCATGGTCACCGCACCGCGCTCGCAAGCCTCGGTGCCGGCGCTGAACGGGCCCTTGGTGGCCATTCGCAAGACGCCACTGTGGTCGCAGGATTCGCCCATCCTTGATGTCGCGCAGGTGCAGGCCGGCGCCGAGCCGCACATGATCGTGCTCGATCCGGCCGCCATATCGCTCTACAAAATGACCGCCGGCCGCTGGACGCCCGAGCAGCAGTTCGCCATCCCGCACGTGCGCGCCTGGCCGCGCGACATGCGCGGACGCCTGGTGCTGGCGCGCGATCATCTCTTCGACGCCTACCTTCCCGGCGTGGTGTGCGCCAGCACCGCGCAACCGCCGCTGACGGTGAACTGCCGCCCCGGCGACGATCCCTGGCCCATCGCCGGCGTGCAGACCGCTCTGTTCGGCGCGTCGCGCAATTTCTTTACCGGCGTGGTGACGCCCGCAATCGGCAAAGCGACCAGCGTGCCGGCGTTTTATTCCGCCGCCGGCATTCCGCGACCGACATACACGCTCTGGGTTTTCGCGCGCGCCGATGGTTCCGTGCACCTGATGGACGGTGTCAATGATGTTGGAGTGCGCTCGGCGCGCGATTGGGGCAACGACCTGGCGGCGGTCAAGAGTTCCTGCGGCGCGCAAACCCAGTTGCTGGTCACCGGAACCGGAGATGGCGACGCGCCGGACGTGGTGCGCGCTTTCGAGATCGCCGACCGAGAGCCGGTTGAGGTCAGTGCGCCGGTGGAGCTGGCTGGGCCAGTGACCGCGTTGTGGACTTCCTCAGACGCGCGCAGTGCCACCGCCGTCGTGCGCAATTTGAAAACGGGCAACTACGATGCGATCGAGCTTGCGATTACTTGCGGCCAGTAGACGACACAGGGTGGGGATTTTCCTCGCTTTGCTGCTGATCTCTCACGCTTCCGCGGAAACCCGCCCGCGCTACGGCGGCACGGTGCGGGTGGAAATGCGCGCCGCACCGCCTTCGCTTGATCCCGCCGCGCCTGCCACCGGCGACGACCCCAGCTTTGCCCAAATTGCGCCACTGGTTTATGACACCCTGGTTCGGCTGGATGCCACAGGCCGCGCAACGCCGTCGCTGGCATCCTCCTGGCAACAGGAAAGCGAACATCGCTGGCGCTTCACGCTGCGAGCCGGCGTGCACTTTTCCGACTCGACCGGGCTGACCTCCGCCGTCGCTGCGCAGTCCCTTCACGACTCCAATCCCGACTGGAATGTACGTCCGCTCAGCGACTCCATCATCATCGAATCCGAGCAGTCCTTGCCCGGCTTGCCCGCCGTGCTCGCGCTGCCACGCAATTCCATCGTGCTGCGCGCCGACGGCAAAATCCTCGGCACCGGCCCGTTCCGCGTCAACGATTTCCAGCCTGGCCGCCGCCTCACGCTCGCTGCGCTGGAAGAGGGCTGGCACGAGCGTCCATTCGTTGACGCCATCGAAATCCAGTTCAACCGCGGCGCGCGCGAGCAGATGATGGACCTGGAACTCAACCGCGCCGATCTGGTCGAAATCGCGCCCGACCAACTCGCCCGTCTCAACCAGTCCGGCCGGCGCGTCTTCTCCAGCGATCCGGTTGACCTGCTCGCGCTGCGCTTCAGCCATTCCAACCTGCGCGACGCCCGTGTGCGCGAGGCCATCGCTCTTACCGTCGATCGCGACTCGATTTACAACGTTCTTTTGCAGCGCCATGGCGAATCGGCCGTCGGCCTGTTGCCCAACTGGATCACGGGGTATTCTTTCCTGTTCGCGGCCACGCCCCAGGTGGCGCGCGCCCGCCAGTTGCGCACCGAGGCCAAGCAGACCGCCGCGCTGACGCTGGTGTATGACGCCGCCGATCCGCTGGCGCGCCTGGTGGCAGAACGGGTCGCTCTCAACGCCAACGATGCGGGAATCACCTTGAAGACGCTGCCCAGCACGCAAAACGTTACCGTGCCCGATATCGAACTGGTGCGCGTGCGCCTGGCGTCCGCCGATCCCGTTGTCGCGCTGGCGGAAGTCTCGCGTACCGACCGCCTGGCGCTGCCCGTGCCGGAGTTGGTTGCCCCACCCTTATCCGCTCCCGGTTCTGGAGCGGATAGGGTGGGTCTATCCGACGTTTATCGCGCCACCACCGCGGCGTTGCAGGATCATTGGGCCGTGCCCATCGCCTACTTGCCCGCCGCCAGCGCCGTCGGCCCGCGCGTCCGCAACTGGACACGGACTCGCGACGGAAGCTGGCAGCTCGAAAATGTCTGGCTCGCTCCGGAGGCACGATGAGTTTTCGCCGCCGGCTGCTGATCGCGCTCGCGCTCATCGTGCTGGTCACCGTGGGCGCGGTCTCGACGGTTGTTTCCTGGCGCACCCGCAGCGCCTTCGAGCGCGCCGATGGCGAGCGCACCGACGCCCTGATCGCGCAGTTCCGCCGCGAGTTTACCCGCCGCGGCGACGACGTTGTCCGCCGCGTTGATGCCATCGCCGCCGGAGACACCGTCTCGCGCATGGCTCTCGATCTCAGCCACGGCGCCGATTCGTCCGCCTACGTCACCGAAGCCAGGGCCGTCGCCGAAAGTCACCAGCTCGACCTGCTCGAGTTCGTCAACGCCGGCGGCAGCATCATTTCCTCGGCGCAATGGCCGGCGCGCTTCGGCTACCAGGAAGAGGTCGCGCCCGATTTGCCGTCCCAAGGCGCTGTGCTCCGCCTTGTCCCGCTGCCGGATGGCGCCACTCTCGGCCTGCTCGCCGCCCGCGCAGTCAATATTGGTGACAAGCCCCTCTTCATACTCGGCGGCCGGCGCCTCGACCGCGACTTTGTTTCATCGCTCACCCTGCCGGCAGGCATGCGCGCTCTGCTCTATCGCAACCTGCAACCGGGCTTTGCCGCGCCATCGCTCATCGGTCCCGCCGGTGCCGTGGACAATGCCGAGCGGCTTGCGCCGCTCATCGTGCGCGTGCAACAGCAGGGAAGCGACGCCGACGAAACCGTGCAGTGGTCCGCCGACACCGCCGACAGCGAGAGCTTCCACGCCATTCCGCTCAAGGGCGCGAACGGCGCGCTCCTGGGCGTGCTGCTGGTCGGCAGTTCACGCCGCAGCCTGATCGAGCTGCAGCGGCACATCGGCGCCTTCGCGCTCATCGTCGGCGGCATCGGAATCCTGCTCGCGATTCTGCTCAGCGGCTGGGTGGCGGCGCGCGTCACGCAACCCATCGAACGTCTGGCCGAAGCCGCGCGCGAAGTCGCCGCCGGCAATTGGGACGCGCACGTCGCAGTTACCTCGCGCGACGAAATCGGCCAGCTTGCCGAATCGTTTAATTCCATGACCCATCAACTGTTCGAACAGCGTGACCGCGCCGTGCAGGCCGAGCGGGTTGCCGCCTGGCGCGAACTTGCCCGCCGTCTGGCGCACGAGCTCAAAAATCCGCTCTTCCCGCTGCAAATCACGGTGGAGAACCTGTTACGCTCGCGCAGTTCCGCCGAATTCGACGAAGTCTTTCGCGAGAGCACCGCGACCTTGCTGGCTGAACTCGGCAACCTGAAGGCCATCGTCGGACGCTTCAGCGACTTTTCCAAAATGCCGCAGCCGCAGCTCCAGCCGGTGAACGTCAACGACATCGCGCGCCAGGCGGTCAGCCTGCACGACGCGCAGTTCCGCGCCGACGGCCGCCCGCCGGTCACCGCCAAGCTGGAGTTGGACGATTCGCTGGCGCCGGTTGACGCCGATCCCGACCTGCTGCACCGCGCCTTGTCGAACCTTGTGCTCAACGCGCTCGACGCCATGCCGGAGGGCGGCTCCATCACGGTCCGCACCAGCGCCACGCCCGAGCACGTGCGCATCGAAGTCTCCGACACCGGCAGCGGCCTGACACGCGAAGAATGTGAGCGCCTGTTCACGCCCTACTACACCACCAAGCGCCACGGCACCGGGCTGGGCCTGGCGATCGTGCAGTCGGTGGTGAGCGATCACGGCGGCAGCATCACGGTGGACAGCACGCCCGGCAAGGGAACAACATTTCGCATCGACCTGCCGCGGACAAGTTCCGCGCCCGCGGCATCGAACGATATGTTCAAATCGGCGATGCTGAATAATTAGCCACAGAGGACACAGAGGAAATAAAGAATCTAGCCACAGAGGAAACAGAGGAAACAAAGAATCAATGATCGACGCATTGCAGATTGAGTCTTCCTCTGTGTCCTCTGTGGCTAACCTGTAACCGAGGAATTGTGACGAAAGCGCAACTCCTGATCGTTGACGACGAGGCGAACACGCTGGCTTCGCTGTCGCGTGCCTTCCGCCTCGCCGGCCACGAGGCCACGGTCTGCGACAATGCCGCCAAAGCGCTGGAGCTGGCCCGCTCGCGCGAGTTCGACCTCATCCTCTCCGACGTGGTCATGCCCGGCCGCGACGGCTTGGCGCTGCTGGAAGACTTGAAGGCCAGCGGAGTCACTGCGCCCGTGGTGATGATGTCCGGCCAGGCGCACATCGAAATGGCGGTGCGCGCCACCCGGCTGGGCGCGCTCGACTTCCTGGAGAAACCGATCTCCACCGACAAGCTCCTGCTCACCGTCGACAACGCGCTCAAGCTCAAGCGCCTGGAGCAGGAAAATCAGCAGCTCAAGGCGCGGCTGGGCAAGCACGAAATCGTCTGCTCGGGCGAGGCGATGCAACGCGTGATGGCGCAGATCGAGCGCGTCGCCGCCAGCGTCACGCGCGTCTGCATCTGCGGCGAGACCGGCACCGGCAAGGAACTGGCCGCGCGCACGCTGCACGACAAGAGCCCGCGCCACGGCGGTCCCTTTGTCACCTTGAATTGCGCCGCCGTGCCCGCCGAGCTGATTGAATCCGAGCTCTTCGGCCACGAAAAAGGTTCCTTCACCGGCGCCGCCTCGCGCCATATCGGAAAATTCGAGCAGGCCAACGGCGGCACGCTCTTCCTCGACGAGATCGGCGACATGCCGCTCGCCATGCAAGCCAAACTGCTGCGCGTGCTGGAGGAGAGCGAGGTGGAGCGCATCGGCGGCGACCGCCCGGTCGTGGTGGACGTCCGGGTCGTGGTCGCCACGCACCGCAATCTGGAAGAGCTGGTGCGCGAAGGAAAATTCCGCGAGGATTTATTTCACCGCATCTATGTTTTTCCGCTGGTGCTTCCGCCGCTGCGCGCCCGCAGCGAGGACATCCCCGCGCTCGTCGAGCACTTTTCGCGGCAGGTGTGCGCCCAGAACGGCTGGAAACCCATGCGCTTCGCTCCCGAGGCCGTCGCCGCGCTCCTGCGCTATGGGTGGCCGGGCAACATCCGCGAGCTGAGAAATGTCGTGGAACGACTTATGTTGCTGGCCGTGAGCGGCGAGGTGGACGCCGCCACCGTCGCACTGGCATTGCCGCAAGCCCCGGCCACCGGTTCATCCACAACGGCCACCGGCACACTCTCCGAGCGCGCCGCCGCCTTCGAGCGCGAGACCATCCTCGCCGAGCTCAAGGCGCACCATCACCACATCACCAACACCGCCCGCGCCCTCGGCCTGGAGCGCAGCCACCTGTACAAAAAGTGCCAGCAGCTTGGTATTGACCTGCGCTCCGCCCGCGGCGGTTCAGCCTAAAACCTTTTTTTCTTCTTTGTCATTGGGGGCCGGGTTTTGACCCAGCGAGGAATCTGCTTTTCTCCGAGCTTGGCCTGCACACTGCGCGGCAACTTGCTCCGAATGTTCCGATACGACTCCGCAATCACCTCGCGCATCTCCGCATCGCGCAGCAGGTCCATGCGCTCCAGTTCCACCCAATCGTGCTTGCCGATATACGGCGCGCGCCGGATGCCCTCGATCTCCAGCAGTTCGGCGCAGCGCTCGGGCGTGCACTTCACCCAGACCCGCGGCGGCGTGTCGGCCAGAGTGACGTTGACGAAGAATTTGTTGGCCACGCGAAACAGCAGGCACTCGCCCCATTGCAGCCCTTCGCTGGCGCCGGGGAAAGAGAGGCAGTGTGCGCGCAGAGAATCCAGGTCCATTTACGAGTTGTTAGTTGCTAGTTGTTAGTTGCTGGCGGAGTAGGGGGCTTCTTTCCCCCACGGCTCAGGTCAGACCCGATGAGCCCATTAAGAATCTTCCCAAGCTCGTCAGCCATCTTGTGGATGACTTCATATTGCGCTGCGCTCAGGAACTGCAACCGGTACGCTATCTCTATTTGGGTCTGCAACTCCCATAGCGAACCTCTTGCCTGTCCCAGAAAATGCTTGAATTCTCCTTCGGTAAGCCGGCCCTGTCCCTCAGCGATGTTGCTCGGGACAGACACTGCCGCCCGCCTCAATTGAGATGTCAGGCCATAGATCTCTTCCTTCGGGAACGTAGCCGTGGCCCGGTAGAGAGCAACGACGAATTCCACGCCCTTTTGCCACGCAATGAGCTCGCGATATGAGTACGGCATCCCTGCCTCGTTTATCACCATTCGTAGAGGGCACGCAGCAAATCTAACAACTAACAACTAACAACTGATTCAGGCCTGTTCCCTCGCTTCCCCCAACGTCACTTTCACATCCATCTTCTCGTGCCCGCGGAAGATGGTGACGGTCACGATGTCTCCGGCGCGGTGATTGTTCATGATGTGCGACAGGTCCTGCTGGTCTTCCACCTGCTGGCCGTCAATGGCGACGATCAAGTCCCCGCCCAGCATGATGGGCATGTTTCCCAGGAACGCGCGCTTGGTGCCGCCGCGCAGGCCGGCATGTTCCGCCCCGCTTCCGGCAATGACGTCGTTGATCAGCAATCCATAGTCGGAGGAGAGGCCGAGTTGCGACGCCAGCTCCGGCCCGATGGGAATGGTATGCACGCCCAGCGCCGGCCGCCGCACCCGGCCCAGCGACACCAGGTCGTTGAGCACCGCCTTGGCCGTGTTGATGGGGATGGCGAAACCGATGCCCGCGCTCTGTCCCACGCTGGAGGCGATCAGGGTGTTGATGCCGATCACCTCGCCGCGCGAATTCAGCAGCGGACCGCCGGAATTGCCCGGGTTGATGGCGGCATCGGTCTGGATGGCCTCGTCAATGCCGGCGCCGCCCGGTTCCTGCACCGAGCGGATGGAACTGACGATGCCGCGCGTCATCGTGCCGCTCAGGCCGAACGGATTCCCAATGGCGAAGACTTTCTGTCCTACCTGCAGCCCGCGCGAGTCGCCCAGGGTCGCCGGCGTGAACCCGCCGCCATGAATCTGGATGACCGCCAGGTCATGCGCGCGATCCACGCCGACCACGTCGGCCTTGTAGGTCTTGCGGTTGTAGAGCGTGGCTTCGATCTGGCGCGCGGAGCCGGTGCCGGCGGCGTTGGCGATCACGTGGTAGTTGGTGAGAACGTGGCCTTCCTTGTCGAGGATGAACCCCGATCCCTGGCCTTCCTCGGGCACCACGCCGTAGAAAAAGTTAAACGACACCGAGCGCGACTTGATGTTCACCACCGAGGGCACGCCCTTCTTGTACACCGCGACGTTGACCTGCTCCTCGGGGTCGAGCGCCTCCGGCCCGGCCGCCTCGGTCAACTCCAGCTTGCCCGCTCCGCCCCCGAACCAGTTCGTGGGCGCTATTCCCGCGCGGTGCGAGGTGGTGTAGAAATAAAATGCGCCGACAAGCACGAGCGCGAGCAGCAGTACGCGTATTCCTCTCATAAAGGCAGCTCTTAGCTATTAGCTCTTAGCCTTTAGCTGTTAAGCGACAGCCAACGGCCAACGGCTAAAGGCTGATGGCTAACTGCTTCAGTTCACGAAAAACTTGTTCCACTTGCCGTTCCGTCTCCGCAGGCGAACCCGAATTGTCGATCACGTAATCCGCCGCGCGAATCTTTTCTTCATCCGAACGCTGCGCCGCCTGTCGCCGCGCAACCTCCTGCCGCGCCACTTCCACCGTGATGCCCTGGCGCTCCGCAAAGCGCGCCGCCTTCTGCTCCGGCCGGCAGGTCACCATGATGATCTTGTTGAAGCGCTTCTGTACGCCCGCTTCCACGATCAGCGCCGCCTCCACGATGACCACCGCGTTGCGATGGCGCGCCGCCTCCTCTTCCATCCAGCGCTCCTGGTGCGCTATGACCGCGGGATGGACCAGCCGGTTCAGTTCCTCGACGCGCCCGCCGCCGAAGGCCGCCTGCGCCAGCTTCTGCCGGTCGATGGTCCCGTCCTCATGGACGATGCCGCGGCCGAAATGTCGCACGACTTCCTGGTACACCGGCTGCCCCGGCCGCATGAGCCGGTGCGCGATCTCGTCGGCCTTGATCAGCCTGGCCCCGCGGGCCACGAGCATTTCGCCGACCGTGGACTTGCCGCATGCCACGCCGCCGGTCAACCCCACTTTGAGCAACCGCTGCCTCGCTCGATAAAAGTCGTATTACGACATGGTTGAATTACCGCGCCTCCGCCATCGCCGGAACCTTTGCGCCGTGGCGCATCTTGCACGCCCGGAGCGTGTTCACCATCAGCATGGCGATGGTCAGCGGGCCGACGCCGCCGGGCACGGGCGTGATGGCGCCGGCGATTTCCGCCACGTGCGGGTCCACGTCGCCGATCAAGGTCGAGCCCCTCTCCGCGAACGATTTCTCCCGCTTCTCGTTGCCCTTGAAAAATTTGTCGAACTCGGCGCGGTCGGTGATCTTGTTCATGCCCACGTCAATCACGGTCGCGCCCGGCCGCACGTAATCCTGGTTGATCATGCCGGTGCGGCCCATGGCGCACACCAGAATGTCGGCGCGGCGGCAGACGCCCGGCAGGTCGCGCGTCTTGGAGTGGCAGATCGTCACCGTCGCGTGGTTGTTGGTGAGCAGCATCGCCGTGGGCTTGCCGACGATGTCGCTGCGTCCCACCACCACCGCTTCCGCGCCCATGATCGGGATGTCGCTGCGCCGCAGGATTTCGATGATGCCCTCGGGCGTGCACGGCACCAGTCCCGGGCGCTGCGTCGAGAGGAACCCGACGTTGACCGGGTGGAACCCATCCACGTCCTTCGCCGGGTCCACCGCCATCAGCACCCGCTTGGAGTCCACCTGCTTGGGCAGCGGAAGCTGGACCAGGATGCCGTCAATTTCGTCGCGCGAGTTCAGGTCGTGCACCAGCGCGAGCAGTTCCTCGGTGGTGGAGGTGTCGGGCGGAGTGTGCTTCTCGCTGAAGATGCCCAGCGCCTCGCAGCTCTTCACCTTGCCGCGCACGTAGATTTCCGACGCGGGATTGTTGCCCACCAGGATGACCGCCAGCCCCGGCCGGATGCCGGCAGCGTTCATGCCCTTCACCTCGTCGGCAACCTCGGCCTTGATGGCGGCGGCGATTTTTTCGCCGTCCAAAATTCTGGCAGCCATGATTCCTCGCACAGTAGGAAGATAAATACAGCAGAACATTGTACTTTAGGCGCGAGGCATGCATACGCTGATATGAAGCCACAAGCGCAGGAGCGTCGTGTCGGACTGGCACGGGCGATGTCGAAGCGCGGGAGCTGCTCGCGTTCGCAGGCGAGCGAGCTGATCCGCGCCGGGCGGGTGCGGCTGAACGGCAAAGTGCGGCGCGATCCGGAAACGCCGGTGCGGCTGGAACAGGATCGGATCACGCTCGACGGACAGCCGCTCCAGGCACAAGAGAAGGTCTACCTGATGTTGAACAAGCCGCGCAAGGTGGTGACGACGGCATCGGACGAAGCGGGGCGGAAGACGGTGTATGCCTGCCTGCCACCGGGGCTGCCGTGGGTGGCGCCGGTGGGCCGTCTGGACATGGCGAGCGAGGGCCTGCTGCTGATGACCAACGATTCGGAGTGGGCGGCGCGGATCACGGCGCCGGAGTCGCACCTGGACAAGAGGTATCACGTGCAGGTGGGCGCGAGGCCGGAAGAGGAATTGCTTCAAAAGATCATGGCGGGCGTGGAGAGCGAGGGCGAGTGGTTGCAGGTGAAGCGGGTTGAGGTGCTGCGCCAAGGAGGGCGCAATTGCTGGCTCACGGTGGTGCTCGACGAAGGCAGGAACCGGCAGATTCGCAGGATCATGGAGGCACTGGGAGTGGAGGTGTTGAGGCTGGTGCGGGTAGCGATCGGGCCGGTGGAGTTGGGGGAATTGAAAAAAGGGCAGGCACGGAGGTTGAGCGCGGAAGAGAAGAAGGCGCTGGATGATTTGTGATTTAGTGATCTAGCGATTTGTGATTTGCGGGAACCGTCAGTCTGCGGCCGTCAGGCCAATGAATGAGGAGCGAAGACTGAAGCGCAATAGCTTCAGTGCCAGAAGGGATCGCCGATGCCGGTTGGCTTGAGGGCGGAGTCGGTCGCGTCTGCCGTACTGCTGAATTTTCCGGGCCCGGAATCGCGCTGCGGTAGCGGCGGAAAATCGGCTTCGCTACAGCCGCACGGATTCAGGTTCGAGTATTCGGAATGACAATTAGGGCAAACCATGGGATCGCCTCCCTATACAGATACGAGCTTAGGGAAATCCTGGCAGGCAGGGAAATTCAAAATTTTGCTGGGCGCGATTAAGAAAAACAATGGAAGAGCGGGGCGTGTGCGGTTTGCGAACGGGTGACAGCCGAGGCTTATTAGGAGTTCAGGAGGCAATTCCCGACTCGGGACTCGGGTCTGGCGACTCACTTGTGGTTTAATCCTGTTTCCATGTTCCGCTTTATCACTGCCGGAGAATCGCACGGAGAAGCGCTGGTGGCGGTAGTGTCGGGAATGCCGGCCGGGGTGGCAATTGAGCAAGTGTTTCTCGACCGCGAATTGTGGCGGCGTCAGCAGGGATATGGACGCGGCGGGCGAATGAAGATCGAGCGCGACACGGCGCACATTGTGTCGGGCGTGCGGCAAGGGAAGACGATTGGGTCGCCGATTGCGATCCTGCTGGAGAACAAGGATTGGAAGAACTGGCAGGAGTCGCTGCCGGTGGGCGAAGGCGATCCGGCGAAACATAAAAAGGTGGCGTCGCCACGGCCGGGCCACGCGGATTTGGCGGGCGCATTGAAGTACAACTTTCCCGAAGCGCGATACGTGCTGGAACGCTCGTCGGCGCGGGAGACGGCGGCCCGCGTGGCGGCAGGGGCGTTGGCGAAATTATTTTTGCGCGAGATCGGCATCGAAGTTCTGAGCCACGTGGTTGCGGTGGGAGCGGTGTCGGTGGAACGCGAGGTGACGTGGGAAGAAATCGCGCGGCTGTACGGGCGCGACGAGGTTGTGCTCAATTGCGCCGACGCGGACGTCGAACAGCGGATGAAGGCGGAGGTGGAGAAGGCGATCGAGGCGCGCGACACCGTCGGGGGCGTATTCGAGGTGCGGGCGCACAACGTGCCGCCGGGACTGGGCACGTACGCGAACTGGGACGAGCGTCTGGACGGGCTGCTGGCGCAGGCGGTGATGTCGCTGCAGGCGGTGAAGGCGGTGGAGATCGGTAGCGGGATCACGGCGGCGGGCGCCATGGGATCAAGCGTGCACGACGAAATCGGCTATGCGAAACAGGGCGGCGCCTTCACCGGCTTCACCCGCAAGTCGAACCGCGCCGGCGGCCTGGAAGGCGGCGTGTCGAACGGGCAGGACATCGTGGTGCGCGGGTATTTGAAGCCGATCTCGACGCTGCGGCGTCCACTGGAGTCGGTGGATTTCGCCACGCGCGAGCCGGTAAAGGCGGCGTACGAGCGCTCCGATGTATGCGTGGCGCCGGCGGCGGGCGTGGCGGCGGAGGCGATGGTCGCGCTCACCCTGGCGCGTTGCGCGCTGGAGAAATTTGGCGGGGACAGCATTGGGGAGACGAAGAGGAACTATGCCGGATATCTGGAGCAAATACGGAGGTTCTAGGATTTGTAATTTGTAATTTGTAATTTGCAATTGCTTACGCTCGATATCGCACGAGCGAAAATTGCAAATTACAAATTGCAAATTACAAATCAGCACGCATGATCTATCCCATCGTGAAGTTCGGCAACCCGGTGCTGGACAAGCCGGCGGAGAAGGTGACGAAGTTCGACGACGAGCTGCACAAGCTGCTCGACGACATGTTCGAGTCCATGTACGCGGCGCATGGCGTGGGCTTGGCGGCGCCGCAGATCGGCATTTCGAGGCGCATCGCGGTGATTGATATCAGCTTCAAGGAAGACCAGGACGCCAAACTGGTGCTGATCAATCCGGAGATCATCCACAGCGAAGGGCGGCACACGCAGCAGGAAGGCTGCCTGAGCCTGCCGGAGTTCCGCGAGAACGTGACGCGGCCGCGCGTGGTGACCGTGCGCGCGCAGGACGCGAAAGGAAACTGGTTCGAGAAAACCGGCGAGGACCTGCTGGCGCGTGCGCTGCTGCACGAGACCGATCACCTCAACGGGAAGCTGTACATCACGCACATTTCGGCGCTCAAGCGCGACCTGATCAAGCGCAAGGTGCGCAAGCTGATCAAGCAGGGAGAATGGAAGTGATTTGGTAATTTCGTAATTTGGTAAGTTGGTAATTTAAACAACCTCATGCGGTGCGGCAGACCTCTCCAAATTACCCAATTACCAAGTTACCCAATTACCAAATGGACGTAATCTTCTGTGGCACTCCGCAATTCGCCGTACCCGCGCTGCAGGCGCTAACCAACGCCGCCGCCGGGCATTCCGTGCGCCTGGTCGTGACCCAGCCGGATCGCCCCAGCGGGCGCGGCATGGAACTGAGCGCGCCGCCGGTGAAGCAACTGGCGCAAAGGCTAGGCCTCGAGGTGACGCAGCCGGAAAAGATCAAAAACAATTTGGACTTTCGCGCGCGGCTGGAGGAGATCCGGCCGGAGGCGATCGTGGTGGTCGGCTACGGGCGCATCATTCCGCAGTGGATGATTGACCTGCCGCCGCTGGGGAACATCAACCTGCATGGTTCGCTGCTGCCGAAGTATCGCGGCGCGGCGCCGGTGCAGTGGGCGATTGCGTCGGGCGAGACTGTCACCGGCGTGACCACCATGCGGATTGACCCCGGGCTGGATACGGGCGACATCCTGCTGCAGCGCGAGACACCCATTGCGGCGGAGGACACGGCGGTCACGTTGGCGCCTCGGCTGGCGGAGATGGGCGCGCCGCTGATGGTGGAAACACTCGCGGGATTGCAGGCGGGCACAATCACGCCGCGCAAGCAGGATAATGCGCAAGCGACCCTGGCGCCGATTCTCAAGAAAGAAGACGGGCAGATTGATTTTCGGCGCAGCGCGCGCCAGATCTGCAACCGCCTGCGCGGGTTTCAGCCCTGGCCGGGCGCGTACACCACGTTTCGCGGCAAGACCCTGAACGTGTGGGCGGCAAGGCCGGTAGAGGAGTCAGGAGTCAGGCGCCAGGAGTCAGCGGTCGCGCCCGGCGAGCTGAGCGTGGAAAAGGACCGGTTATTTGTCTTTTGCGGCGAGCGGACCGTGCTGGAGGTGCTGACCGTGCAGCCGGAAGGAAAGAAGCGGATGGCTGCGCGGGACTTTATTCACGGGTATCATCCTAAATCGAGCGAGCACCTCGGCACGGAAGAACACAGGGACACAGAGGCACAGAGGTAATTCTTCTTTCTGGGTCTCTGTGACTCTGTGTTCAGCTTTTTCATTGGGTCACCATGCCTTCTCCTGCGCGCGAAGCCGCGTTCGACATTCTGCTCCGCGTGGAGCAGCAGCAGGCGTACGCCTCCGAGCTGCTGCACTCCGATCGCCTGGAACAACTCTCCCAACAGGACCGCGCGCTGTGCACCGAGCTGGTGATGGGGACGCTGCGCTGGCGATCGCGGCTGGACCTGGGCATTGGCGCGGTGTCGTCGCAGCCGCTGGAAAAGCTCGATCCGGAGGTGCTGACGGCGTTGCGACTGGGCGCGTACCAGATCGGATTTCTGCGGCTGCCGGCGCGGGCGGCGGTGCATGAGAGCGTCGAACTGGTGAAGCGGGCGCGGCGGCGGTACTCGGTGCCGTTCGCCAACGCCGTGCTGCGCAAGCTGGCCGAGAAGCCCGAGCTGATGGAGCCGGCGCCATTCCCGCGTGGGAGGAGCGTGCCCGCAACCGCCGCGCTGCATGCCCATCCGCTGTGGCTGGTGGAGCGATGGGCGGAACACTACGGCATCGAAAACGCGGACAGGATCTGCGCATTCAACCAGCAGGTGCCCGAAACCGCGCTCCGGCTGCGCGATCCGGCGGCGGAAGAGGAGTTGCGGCGCGAGGGCATTCAATTGAAACGCGGCGCGCTGCTCGCTTCTGCACGGCGAGTGGTCAAGGGCGACGTGACCGACACGGCGGCGTTTCGCACCGGGCGGGTTGCCATCCAGGACGAGGCGTCGCAACTGGTAGGACTGCTGGTGGGAAGCGGTGAGCGATTGCTGGACTGTTGCGCGGCGCCAGGCGGCAAGACGGCGATCATGGCGGAGCGCAATCCCGAAGCGGAGATCATCGCCACCGACATTCATCCGCACCGGGCGGCGCTGTTGCAGGAGCGGCTGGCAGCGCTGCCCAACGTCACCGTCATGATGGCGGATGCGACCGAGCTGCCGGTATGCGGGCTGTTCGACTGGGTGCTGGCGGACGTGCCCTGCTCCGGCACCGGGACGCTGGCGCGCAATCCGGAGAGCAAGTGGCGGCTGACGGCCGCGGACCTCGCCGATCTGCACGCGCGGCAAGTGGCCATCCTGAAGGCGACCATGCAACACGTTCGCAGCGGCGGATGCCTGGTCTATTCCACCTGCTCGCTGGAGGCGGAAGAAAATGTGCAGGTGGTGGAAGAGGCGTTGCAGTCGCGCGCGGACTTCGAAATCGTGGATTGCCGGGCAGAGCTGGAGCGGCTGAAGGAATCGGGCGAGCTGGCGTGGGAGGACATTGACGCGTTACTCGACGGGCCATATCTGCGGACGATCCCGGGCGCGCCGCCGGGAGATGGTTTTTTCGCGGCGATGCTGGAAAAAGCTTAACCACGGATTGTCACGGATGAACACGGATCAGATTAGTGGAGCGCAGACGCGAGGAGGCCTGTGGCAGTCGTTTCTTGGGGCATCTACACAGCAGCCCCGTTGGGGCGCCGAGGCCGACAGGTCATTCTGAAAAATTGCCTTTCTACGATCCGTGTGCATCCGTGGAAATCCGTGGTCGACTACTTTGCGACTTCCAGCTCGACGCTGCTGCCGCGGGCAACTCTTTGTCCCGCGGTTGGAGATTGCCTGCTCACGACGGTGGGTGCGCCGGCGTTGGTGGCTGTGAGGTCGACCGCGGCGGTGCGCACATTGCCGAGCTTCAGCCCGGCGTCCTGGATGGCACGAGCCGCATCGGAGAGATGCCGGCCGACCAGGTTCGGCATGACGAAGGCGAACGGCTCCGGCGGCAAGGCAAACAGCATATTCACCTTGGGCGATGCCACGCCGACGGCAGCGGGCGGCGGGCTCTGCGCGATCACCTGGTCTTCGAGCCGGCCGGGGAGGTGCGCGTAGGCGACGGTGCCGGGCTCCAGGCCGCGGCGGCGAAGATTGATTTCGGCGGCGCGGCTGCTTTGGCCGACGACGTCGGGAATGACCACGTGCTGCGGGCCGAGGCTTTCGGCGAGCCGCACATGCCAGCCGCGGCGGACCTTCTCCCCGGCAAACGGCTCCTGCGACAGGATGCGCCCTTGCGGGATGTCGGTGCTGTAGAAGCGGTTCTCGAATTCAACCAGCAACCCATTCTGCAGCGCGAGGCGCTCCGCTTGTGCGGGCGTGAGGCCGACCAGTTTGGGCACCACGACTTCGCGCCCGTGAATGGCGACCCGCATGGCGGTCAAGGCCGACGTCATGGCGACGATCAGCAACACCAGTCCGAGGAGGAGGAATCGGAAAAATCCGCGCATGGCTGAGGGTCACGATTGTAGCGCGGAGCGGGGTGCGTGCGGCGGTTGGCGGCGGCCGGCGCCCCAACCGTCAGTGCCACGACTTTAGTCAGCCCCGGCAGGGCGGCGGGGCCTGCAGGCTGCGCGGCGAGACTGGGTCTAGTGGCTTACGGCGTCGCTGGGGCGGAAGTCGGGCGTGTCCACCCTGGCGGCGTTGTTGCGCGGCAGATCGGGAGGAGGAGTGAAGTCTTCCTTGTCGCGGCCCTTGAGCGCGACCTTCATGAAGTCAATCCAGACGGGCAGGGCGGCCAGCGCCCCGGTTTCTTTCTTGCCGAGCGTCTTCTTCTCGTCGTAGCCGATCCAGACGCCGCAGGCGATGGAGGGCGAGAAGCCGACAAACCAGGCGTCGGTGAAATCGTTGGTGGTGCCGGTTTTCCCGGCGAGCGGATGCTTGAGCTTGCTGGCCTGGTAGCCGGTGCCGTGCAGCACCACCTCGCGCAGCAGGGAAGTCATGATGCGCGCGGTGCGCGGGCTGATGACGTCTTTCACGTCGGGATAGTTCTCTTCCAGGGTGCGGCCGTCGTATCCCACGACCTTGCGAATGTATCGCGGCACGACACGAACGCCGTCGTTGGGGAAGGTGGTGAAGGCGGAGGTCTGCTCCATCAGCGTCATGTCGGCGGCGCCAAGGGCAAGCGGCAGCACCGGAGGGAGAGGCGAGGTGACGCCGAACTTGCGCGCGTACTCGATGACGGTGCTGATGCCGACGCGGGCCGCGGTCTTGAGCGCCGGAATATTGCGCGACTGCGCGATGGCGCGCCGCAGCGTGATGTTGCCCTCGAATTTTCCGTCGTAGTTGTGCGGCGAGTAGGGGCCGGAGGCGGTGGAGTAGGTCACGGGCGCGTCGAGGATGATGTCGTCGGGGGTGGCGCCGCCGTCAATTGCGGCGGTGTACACGTAGGGCTTGAACGAGGAGCCAACCTGCCGCATGGCCTGGGTGGCGCGGTTGAATTTCGATTCGTCGAAGTCGCGCCCGCCGACCATCGCCTTGATATCGCCGGTGGCGTTGTCAATGGCGAGCAGCGCGCCCTGCGTGCCCGAGTCCTGCTCGAGCGACACTTTGGAGGGGCCGGTTTCGGAGAGCGACACGACTTTGACGTAGGCAATGTCGCCGCGGGCGAGGATTTCATCCGGCGACTTGTGCGTGGTCCAGGCGATGTCCGCCGGCGCCAGGGTCGCCGTGTACCGTGCGAACTTTACCGTCGCCGCGGCCTTTCTGACGTCGAGAACGAGCGCGTGCACGTAGCTGCCCGGCGTCATGGGTTCGTCCCAATCGGGGTTCTGGTACTTGTCGATGTCGAGGCCGGCGGCGACCATGTTGGGCAAGTTGCCCTTCCAGCCGTGGCGGCGTTCGTAAGCGGCCAGGCCGTCGAGCAGGGCGCGGTTGGCGGCTTCCTGCATTTCCTGGTTGAGCGTGGTGTAGACGCGCAGGCCGCCCTGGTGGACCTCGTCGGTGCCGTACTTCTTCTCCAGATAGCGGCGGACTTCTTCCGCGAAGTAGGGCGCCAAATAGTTGGGGTCCTTTTGGAGGTGCAGCAGGATGGGCATGGACTTGGCGTGCGCGGCCTGGTCGGCGGTGATCTTGCCGTCCTCCAGCATGGCGTTGATGACCAGGTTGCGGCGGCGGGCGGCGCGCTCGGGATTGTTGAGCGGCGAATAGAAGTTCGGCGCCTTGGGCAGGCCGGCCAGCAGCGCGGCTTCCTCGATCGTCAGGTCCTTGGCATGCTTGCTGAAATAGAGCAGCGAGCCGGCTTCGAAGCCGTAAGCGCCGTGGCCGAGAAAAATCTGGTTGGCATACAGGGTGAAGATTTGCGGCTTGGTGAAGCGCCGCTCAATCTGGATGGCCAGCATGATCTCCTGGATCTTGCGATGGAAGCGGCGCTCGGGCGTGAGGAACAGGTTGCGCGAAAGCTGCATGGTGAGCGTCGAGCCGCCCTGCGCCTTCTGGCCGAGCGCGATGTCCTTGTAGGCGGCGCCGAGAATCCGCCAGAAGTTCACGCCCCAGTGTTTTTCAAAATCCTTGTCTTCGACGGAGATGATGGCGTCGCGCAGGACTTTGGGGAAATCGTCGTAACCGGCCACCACGCGCCGCTGCAACGCGAAGGAGCCGACCACGCGCCCCTGGTCGTCGTAAAGCTCGGTGATGGTGGAAGGGTGATAGCGCTGCAGTTCGCCGACCTCGGGCAGGTCGGTGGAATAGACCAGCAGCAGGCCGCCGAAGGCGCCGATCAGCGCGGACGCCAACACCAGCAGGGCGAAGACCACGCGTCCCACCAGCTTGGTTCCCGCCACTTCCACGGGCGGCAGCTCGGCATAGATCGACTTCATGGAAACTCAACGGGGCGCGAAATCAGAATAGCACGGGACGACGGCGGAGGTGGTTACCAGGAGAACTCCAAGAGATTGGACCCGGCCAGCATCGATTCGATCTTGCTGGCGAGATCGCCGGGCCCTTCCCTGGGGAGAATCATCTTGCCATTAAAAAAGACCGGGCACAGATTCAAAGATGCGCGGTGAAGAGATGCCAGGTGCTGCAGCAGCTTGATGCCGGTGTTACATTCGCGCGGAACCCGCATCACGAAGATTCCTGCCCGGTGGCCTCGGCCTGCCTGACCGCGTCGCCAAAGGAAAACGTGACCGGGACTTCCGCCAGTTCGGCGACGTGCTGAACTTCCGGCGCTGGCGGCCGCGGAACCGAGCTTGGCTTGACCGCGCGGGCGAGGGACATCTTCCAGGTCGCTTCCAGGAATCCGCCGCGCTGCGGCAAAGCTTCGCAAGCCGTGGCCATGAGCTGGCGCAACGTCTCCTCGTAGCGCTTGGGAGCTTCATCGCTGTCGAGCTCACCCTTCAAAGGCGCGTTGGCCAGATAGTCCGGCTTGCCGACCAGGAAGGCGACGAGCTGGCCCGGCCGCTCGGCCTTGATGTCGCGGCAAAGCTCTGTCGCGGCGCCATTTTCGTGGCGCAGGTCAAACAGGACCAGGTCATAGGTGTCCGGGTGCCAGAGCATGCGCGCATCGCCGATGTGATTGGCGCACACCACCTCCAGCCCGTGCTTCCGCAAGACATTGACGCGCAGGTTGTTCTTGGGGCTGCGGGTTACCACCATCAGAACGTGTTTCTTGACGGCAGAGAGGCTGGCTGCTCGCACTGGCGGCGGTCGTTTCATGCCCTACACCTATATCTTTCTGGCTGACCGGTTGGCGGATTGAAACCGTGGACATGGCCTCGAGTTACAGGCCCTAGATCGCGAAGGCGCAAGCGCAGGATCTGGTGCATCTCAGCGCTGGGTTCAGTATACGCCGAGTAGCGCGGCCCCTGCGGGTAATTCGCGCGCCACGCACCCTAATGAGGAAAGAAAAAACCCGGCCGAGGGCGGCCGGGCTACACATTTCACGAGAAATGAACGCCGGCTACTTGGCGGCGCTGGCGACCTTGGCGTCGCGGCTCTTCAGCACCTCGATGGCGCGCTTGAGCTGCTCATCGTTCTGCAGCGTACGCTGTTTCTTCGGCTGGTCGGGCGCGCCGGAGTTGTCGTCGTCGTCCGGCAGCACGAAGTCGTCGTTGCTATCGGCGACCAGGATGTTGGGAGTAATCGCCGTGTCCTGGATCGCCTTGCCGGCGGGCGTGTAGTACTTGGCGATGGACAGGATCAGCGCCGAGCCGTCGGGGATCTCGATCACTTTCTGCACCGAGCCGACGCCAAAAGTCTTGTCGCCCAACACGTCGCCGCGCGCGTTCTCCAGGATGGCGGCGGCCACGATCTCGGCCGGGCCGGCGGTGCCGCGATTCACCATCACCACCAGCGGCAGGCCGGTGACCACCTTATTCAGGTCGGCATTGAAGGTCTCGCGCGGGTAGCGCTGCCCCTGCAGATAGGCGATGATGCCGTGGTCCAGGAAAAGGTTGGCGGTGGCGACGCCTTCCTGCACGTCGCCCTCGGCGCAGTCGCGCAGGTCGAGAATGATCTTCTTCGCGCCCTTCAACTGGTCGGCCTTGAGCTTGTTGGCGATCTCCTGCGCCTTGCCCTTGTTAAAGGCATCCACCTTGATGTAGACGATGCCGTCCTCAAGACTCTTCTCGCTGACGTCGGGAATCTTGACGGTATTGCGGGTGATGGTGACCTTCTGCGGCTCGGCGCGCCGCGCGCGCACCACCGAGACGTTCACGTTCGATCCCGGTTCGCCCGCCAGCAGCGACTGAATTTCTGCCAGCGACATCTCGCGCGTGGTGCGCCCTTCAATGGCTTCGAAGATGTCGCCATTCTCGATGCCCGCCTTGTCGGCCGGGCCGCCGGGGATCACCGAGATCACCGCGCCGTAGCCGAAGCGCTTGGAAATGGTGGCCCCGATCTGCCCCTTGGCTTCGGCCTTATGCGAGCGATACTTCTTGTATTCGGCCGGCGTCAGATAGCTGGAGTTGGGATCGAGTGATTCCAACAGGCCGTGCAGCGCGCCGTCGGTCACCTGCGGGATGTTGGGCTCCTCCACATACTCGCTGCGGATGCGCGACAACACCTCGCTGTAAACACCGAGCTGGCGATAGGCGCCGTCGTTCGACGCCGCGCGGACTCCCAGCCCGCCGGCGATGGTGAACAGAACGATGGCGATGGAAACCGTCAGGATTACTGCTTTGACTTTCTTGGACATGAAACTCCCACGCGCTGCTGATTCGAGCCGACTCACTGGTGAGCCAGTGGCTCACATTATACCTGTGTTTGGATGCGGGAACCCTGCCCGACGCTACCGTTCTTTTCCCTCGAGGGGACATGGCCCGCGGTGAAAGTTTGACACTGTTTCCACGCGACTCATAGAATTGGAAGTGGTCTCGCTTGCCGCGCCACCGGGCGCGGCTTCCTATGTGGCGGTGTAGCTCAGGTGGCTAGAGCGAGGGTCTCATAATCCCTAGGTCGTTGGTTCGAGTCCAACCGCCGCCACCAGTTTCCCCCTCAGATCGGCTCTCAAGAGGTCCTTCGCCAAAGGCGGGCTCAGGATTTCGCCAGCGGGCTCCCGCTCCCCCTCGGCTGCGCTCGGGGTCGCTCACGCCCGCAAACCGGCTCAAGTTCGAGTCCAACCGCCGCCACCAGTTCCACTTCTCGAGGTTTTGGTCTGATTCTTCCGCGAGTTACAGTCGTAACCACCGCCGTCTCCGGCGTGGGATGAATTCAGGAATTCCTGTTGACACCTAAGCGCAGAGCGATAATATGCAGCCCTCCCCCGTTAATTCGAAAGCCGTAGTCCTCAACGGATTACCGCGGGTCGCAGCCATGTGAGTGGGGGCGGCGACCGCTGTGGAGTGTCGAAATGACCCAGCCATCAGTGTCCGCCCGGACCTTCATGAAACTACGTGCGTTTGTTGTCCTCGCACTCTTGTGCCTGGGGATTGGCAGTATAGCCATCGCACAGGCCCCGCCTTTTGCGTTTCCCACCGGCAGCATGAGCACGGCGCGGTATCAGCATACCGCCACGCTGCTGAATGACGGTCGCGTGCTGATTGCGGGCGGTCTCAACGGCAGCAGCACCCTCAATACCGCCGAACTCTACGATCCGGCGACCGGCACCTTCACGGCAACCGGCAGCATGGGCACGGCGCGGGGCTACCATACGGCAACGCTGCTGAATGATGGCCGCGTCCTGATTGCCGGCGGGTGGAACGGCGGCAACATCGTCAGCAGCGCCGAGGTCTACGATCCGGCGACGGGCACGTTCACGCCCACCGGCAGCATGAGCGCGGCGCGATACGGACACACGGCCACTCTGCTGAATGACGGCCGCGTCCTGACTACGGGCGGCATCAGTAGCAGTGGCGCTTCGGCCAGCGCTGAGGTTTACGATCCGGCGACGGGCACGTTCACGCCCACCGGCAGCATGAGCACGGCGCGGCAAGACCATACGGCCACGCTACTGAATGATGGCCACGTCTTAATCGCTGGCGGCTTCAACGGCAGCAGCTATCTCAGCAGCGCCGAGGTCTACGACCCGGCCTCGGGCACGTTCTCTGCCACCGGCAGCATGGGCACGGCGCGGGGCTACCATGCGGCCACGCTGCTGAAGGATGGCCGCGTCCTGATTGCGGGCGGTAGCAGCAGCAGCAGCAACCTCAGCAGCGCCGAGGTCTACGATCCGGCGACGGGCACCTTCACGGCATCCGGCAGCATGGGCACGGCGCGGCTAGACCATACAGCCACGCTACTGAATGATGGCCGCGTCCTGATTGCGGGCGGTTACAGCGGCAGCAGCTATCTGAGCAGCGCCGAGGCGTACGACCCGGCGACGGGCACGTTCACGGCAACCGGCAGCATGGGCACAAATCGGGCCTACCATACGGCCACGCTGCTGAAGGATGGCCGCCTCCTGATTACGGGCGGTTACAACGGCAGCTATCTCAGCAGCGCCGAAGTCTTTACCCCCTTCACCCCCACCACCGGCAGCATGAGCACGGCACGGGCGTACCATACGGCCACCCTGCTGAATGATGGTCGCGTGCTGATTGCGGGCGGCGCTCTCTTCGGCAGCAGCTATTTCAGCAGCGCCGAGATCTACGATCCGGCGAGCGGCACATTCGCTGCAACCGGCAGCATGAGCACGGCGCGGTACTTCCATACGGCCACGCTGCTGAATGACGGCCGCGTACTGATTGCGGGCGGTAACAACGGCGGCAGCGTTCTCAGCAGCGCCGAACTCTACGATCCGACTACAGGCACATTCACTCCGACCGGCAGCATGAGCACGGCGCGATACGTGCATGCGGCCACGCTGCTCAATGATGGCCGCATTCTTATCACCGGCGGTTTCAACGACACGAGCGGCTATCTCAGCAGCGCCGAGGTCTACGATCCGACGACCGGCACCTTCTCCCCAACCGGCAGCATGGGCACGGCGCGGTTCGCCCATACGGCCACGCTGCTGAATGATGGCCGCGTCCTGATTACGGGCGGCTCACCCAACGGTAGCGCCGCGCTCAGCAGCTCCGAGGCCTACGACCCGACAACGGGCACGTTCGCTGCCACCGGCAGCTTGGGCACGGCGCGGTACCTCCACACGGCCACGCTGTTGAACAACGGCCGGGTTCTGATTACGGGCGGCTCACCCAACGGTAGCGCCGCGCTCAACAGCGCCGAGGCCTACGACCCGACAACGGGCACGTTCGCTGCCACCGGCAGCATGGGCACGGCGCGGGACGCGCATACGGCCACGCTGCTGCAAGAAGGCCGCGTCCTGATTACGGGCGGTTTGAGTAGCATCGCGCTCAGCAGCGCCGAGGCCTACGACCCGACGACGGGTACGTTCGCTGCAACCGGCAGCATGGGCACGGCGCGAGGGATCCATTCCGCCACGCTGCTTAAGGATGGCCGCGTCCTGGTCGCGGGCGGCTTTGGCGGCGGCGGCGACCTCAACAGCGCCGAACTTTACACCGCCGCCAGCCTCACCCCGCCCAACCTGGTCTCCATCGCCATCTCGCCTGCGGCCCCAACCCTGGCTGTCGGCACGGCCCAGCCGTTCGTGGCGACCGGCACCTTCGCCGATAGTCACACCGAAATTTTGCAATCCGTCACTTGGAGCTCTTCCACCACCACGGTTGCTTCCATCACCAACGACGCCACCAATCATGGCCACGCCTACGGCCTGGCATTAGGGTCCACGAGCATCTCTGCCTGTGCCGGCTCGGTGTGCAACCAGACATCGTTGACCGTGACCGTGTCGGCAGGCGCCGATCTAGGCATCAGCATGTCCTCTCCGGTGGGCGCCACGCCGGCCGAGGGTACGACGTATGCCTACACCATTGTCGTGACTGACAACGGGCCGAATCCGGCGTCCTCCGTGGTGGTGTCCGGGGCTATGCCCACCAACCTCACCGTGAACAGCGTCATCGCCGGCCAGGGCACGTGTTCCGGCCTGCAGACGTTTACCTGCAGCTTGGGTACGGTAGCGTTTCCTGGAGCAGGCGTGGACGTCACAGTGAACGTTACTGCCAACACCCTGGCAACGCCGCCGGTCGGACCCACCATGACCGCCACGGCCACGGTGTCCACCGCCGCCGACGATCCCGTGCCGACGAACAACGCGACCTCAATGTCGGTGACCGTGCAGCGGCGGGCGGATTTGACGATTACCGGTATCAGCAGCCCCAGTTCCGTCACCAATGGCACTGCATTTAACTATTCCGTCACCGCCGCCAACAACGGTCCCAGCACCGCCACGGGCATCATTGTCAGCTACCCCTTGCCGGCAAGCGTGACGTTCAACCAAGGGGCATCGACTGCGGGCTGCGCTCTCTCTGCCGGCACGGTCACTTGTCCCGTCGTGAATCTCACGCCCTTTTCCAGTACGGTCATCGTCATCAACGTCACCCCGCACCTCGCCGGTTCGCTGAGCGCCACCTTTACGGTTTCCAGTTCGCAGGTGGTGGACGACGGCCCCAACGGCGGGCCGGGCGCGAACAACACGCCGCCGCCTTTTACCGTTACCGTCAAAGCCAACGTCAATCTTTCTGTGACCTTGGCGACGACTTCCCCAGTCGTTCCCGTCGGCGGCAGCGCCGCCTTCAATATCACCGTTACCAACAACGGGACGGATACGGCGACCGGCGTGTCTTTTACCGGCAGTAGCCCGACGGGCCTGTCGTACGTGGGCTTCTCTTCCTCCTCGGCCGGTGTGTCCTGCAGTGCCGCGGGGCAGGTCACCTGCACGCTGCCCGACATCCCGAGCCTGGGCACCGTCTCCTTTACCATCTTCGCCAGCGCGGCGCTGCAGGGAACCTACGTCGCGAACGCCTCGGTCAGCTCCTCGGTCACCGACGCCAACTCGGCCGACAACTCGGCCTCGACGACGGTCACGGTTACCGGGGCGCTAGGTTCCAATCTCACCACGCTGCTCACCGACTACGAAACCAGCACGGTCCAGGCCTACAGCGGCTACCCCAATCCCGCCCCGCTGTGCTGTGGGCTACCGACCCAGGTCGGCGCCAACCCCTCCAATGTCGTCATTGCGCCCAACGGCCGGCTCGCCTTTACCGGCAATGTCAATGGCAGCTACATCTCGGTGGTGGATCTCACGATTCAGGCGGAGATCGCGCGCATTCGCGATGTCGGCGGATGGAGCATCGCCATCACCTCGGATGGCCAAAAGCTGGTCTCGGTCAGCTACAACCGCGATGAGTTGGACATCATTGACATAGCGACCTTCGCCGTGACCAGGATCAGCCTCGACGGCAAGGTCCTCGACGCTGCGGGGGTCAACGACATCCATCCTTTCTCACTGGCACTGGTCGGATATCAAGCGTATATCGCCAACGAGTTCGGCCCGGTGATGGTGGTGAATTTCGCCAACCCGGCTTCGCCGGGCATTTCAACCGTGACCGGTACGGCCGCTTTGCTCGCGCTTCACGCCGGCCACCAAGTCGCCGCCACTCCCGACGGCAGCACGGTTGCCGTCTTCGATCGTCTGAAGACAGGCGGTTCGGCGCTCGTCTACCTGATTAGCACCTCCACCAATACGCTGTCACAAACGGTGACGATGACATTTGGGGGCGCGCGAACCATCGCCATCACGCGCAATCCGAACGCGGCCAGCGGTGTCGTCGCTTTCTTGGGATTCCCTGGCGGCGCGATTCGCGTCCTCGACTTGCGCAGCGGGTCTGCCACCTATGGCCAGTTGCTGACCGGATCGGTGGCTCTGGGGAGCCCGGTCACGGACATGGCGCTGACTCCTGACGGGAATACGCTTCAGGCCGTGAATGGGGTGTTCCAGGGATCCGCCGGCCCGCACAGCACGCTGTACACCTTGAACGCGGCATTGATCGTGACCAGCCCGTCAACCGCGCTCGTGTCCACGGTCGTCATCCCGAACTCGATTTCGGTGCGCGGGCTGGCCATCGGTTACGTGCAGAATTTCCCGCTGCCCTCAGCACCGCAAGTCTCCGACGTGGTGCCGCAGGAAATCACCAACGAAGCGCCCAAGCTCGTCCGCATCTTCGGCGACAACTTCACTGCCGGCGCCCTGGTCCGCATCGGCAACCTCGACCCGCTGCCCTCGACCTTCGTTTCGCCGCAGGAAGTTACGGTCACGGTTCCCGCCGGCGCCGCAGTACAGGTCGGGAGCATCGTGGTCACCCTGCCGAACTCGGCCGCCGGTGCGCTGGCCGCCAACGTCAGTGGCGGCGGTTCGTACGGCGGCGGGGAGAAACTGCGAATTGATCCTCCGGCGACCTTCGCGCCCTCGCATCCCGTCGCCATCTCCGGTTACGGCGTTCCGAAGCTCTCGCTTCTATTCCGCGATTCCGCGCTCCTGCCCGGCGGACCGTTTTCGCCCGGCATCGCCATTTCCCCGGACGGCTTGTACGCCTATTCCGGTTTGGCGGAAGTGGACGTTACCAATCTGGACACGCAGCAATCTCTGTCGCCCATACTCGGTCCAACATCGGGTTTCGGATCCCAGACCTTCTACGATTGCATTGGTGGAGGTGACAATTACGCCATCGCTCCCGACCCGACCACCGGCAAGAAGGTCCTTTACCTGGTAAGCTGCGACGCCGCCACCGAGAGTTCGGACACCTTGTATTTCGTGGATGTTGATCCGTCCTCGACCACCACGCGCAACACCTTGCTGGCGCGCACCATCCAGGTGCCGAATACGGACTTCTTCTCCTCGCAGGGTCTCGCCGTCACCCCCGACGGCCGCTACGTCTACTCCGTCGACGCCCGCAACGTCAGCCCAGCGGTTTCACGCCTGGTCATCTTCGATGTGCTGAACAGCACCTCGACCATCATTGCCGACATCACCACCCTGGGCGCCGATCCCACGCAGCAACACATCCACGTGACCCCCGATGGCCACTCGCTGCTGCTGAGCGGCACCGGAGGCGCCAGCATCAAGGTGTACGACATTCAGGGCGCCAACGCGCTTGCGCCCGTCCTGGTCAAGACCATCACCGGCTCCGGCGCCAATCCGCCGCTGCTGTACTGGTTCCAGGTCGTAGGCGCGCGGCTGTTCGCCTATGCCAGCGACCAGCGCTACGTCGAGGTTTTCAATTTCGACCGCGCGAACAACAACTTCGCTTCCATCGGTTCCTACACCATTCCCAGCCCACCGGGGAGGTTTGCCGGTGCACCCATGGCCGTGACCCCCGAGGGCACGCTCATCTATGCCGTCCTGGAGAGCGAAGACGCGGTCGCCGTGCTGGAATACAATCCGGTGGCCCTCAGCAACCCGATTTCACTCATCACCAAGATGAGGACGGCGGTCAACCCGGCCAACGTGGCGGTGAGCCCGCGCGGCAACGCCAGTGCTGACCTGGAAGCCGGCATTTTTAGTGCGCTGCCGTTGCAGGTCGACAGCACAACCGGCCTCGCCGCCCTGAACACGCCCTTCGACCTCTCCGTCCACGTCCTGAACAACGGCCCCTCGGCCGCCACCGGCGTCAACATGACGCTGGCCATTCCTGCCGGCGCGGTGGTGAACTCGGCGTCCGTTATCAGCGGGCCGCTCAGCATTGTGTGCACAATCACCACGAGCCAGGTCGCCTGCCCGGTGGGCACGTTAGGCACTTCCAATTCCATCACTGTCGACGTCAACGTGACGGCTACTTCCCTGGGCACGCTTGCCTTTACCAACACCGTCTCCGGCAACGAGAGTGACCCCAACCCGGCCAACAACGCCGCCACACTCAATGTTATGGTGGCGAACGGCGCCGACCTGGCCATCACGGGCAGCGTGTCGCCGAATCCTGCCGTCGCCGGCAGCCCGAACACGCGCACCTGGGTGATCACCAACAACGGACCCGACGTGGCTTCTGCCGTCACCGTTAACTTCTCCTCCACCGCGCATTCGCCCTCGACCTACACTTCCACTCAGGGTGGGTGCACGTCGACGCCCGGCGCCACGATTTGCTCGCCAGGCAACATTTTGCCGGGCGGGCAAGTGACCATCACATTCACCTCGACGTTCGTTGCCAGCGACGCGTCCGCGAACGGCACGGTGACCATCACCGGCTCGGTCTCTGCCAATACGGCCGATCCGAACTTCGCCAACAACGTCTTTGTCCTCAATCTGCCGCTCACCAATGCCGCGACCCCGATCGAGCACCTGTTCGTTGGCGACTTCTACACCGGTACCCTTACGTCGGTGAATGTCAGCGATAACGCCATCGTCGCCAGCGACATTCCAGGCGGCGTTGGGCCTAATGCGATCGCTTTCTCACCCAACCGTCACCTCGCGTTCGTAACTAACCAAGTTGACTACCTGACGGTGGTGGACCTGCCCACGCGCAGCGAGCTCAAGCGCATCCCGATCGTCGGTAGGGCACAGAATGCGGCCGTCACGCCGGATGGCAGCAAGCTGGTGGTGCCGAACTCCAATCAGGACAAGGTGCTGATCATCGATACGACGACCTTCCAGATCGTCCAGACCATCAACCTCAACGGCCTGGTGGGAGACAACGCGGCGGTCACCAACGATATTCAGTTCGGAAGCATCGTGATCGCCAACAACAAGGCCTACATCGCCACCACGAACACTTCTCCTAAACTGGGTGTGATCGTCATTAACCTTGCCACCAATGCGGTTTCGGTGGCGGCGGGCTCGAATCTGGCACACGGGATCAGTCTTCTGACCTCGACTATTGCCGCCCTGCCGGATGGATCCGCCGTGATCGTGCCCCAGCAGGGCCCCAATCAACTGATCCGCATTGACACTACCACCGACACGGTGACCGCAACGCTGCCGCTGTCGTTCACACCCGATGGCCTGGTAATCACTCCCAGCGCCTCCAACCCGACGGGGGTGTTTGGGTTTGTGACGACGTCGTCTTTCTTCCCGCCGCGACTGCAGCGGGTGAACGTGACCTCCGGCTTGGCCCTGCTGGGTTCAGGGTTCAGTCTGCCGCTGGACGACGATAGCTATATGGCCATCAATTCGGATGGCACGCGCCTCTACGTTGTCGCTTCAGTTGACCCGGCGGCATACGGCGCCACTCCTTTCAACGTCGCGGTCATTGACACGACGGTGTTCGCGTCCAACCCCAGCGCCTCGGTAGTGACGAGGCTGGCGATCGGCCATGGGCCGCAATTGGCCGGGGTCGGCTTCACCGACCTGCTCCCCGCGCCTGGTTCACCTGCGATCACGCAGGTTTCGCCGCAGGTCTTCACCAATGATGTGGCCACAACGCTGACCATCTCCGGCGCCGGCTTCGCTTCCGATTCCACGGTCAAGATTGGCACGCTGGCTGCGCTGCCGGCGACCTTCAACTCTTCGAATCAGCTTCAGGTAATCGTTCCGGCCGGATCAGCCGCCCAGGAAGCGCCGTTGGTAGTCACGAATCCCAATACCGCGGCGCCGCCGAATGGGCAAAACTTGAGCGGAATCTTCACTGGCACGCCGGGCGCGATTGGCACGTCGGGCACCGGAGTGAATGGTGTAGACATCCTCTCGCCGCTCTCTTTCCAGCCGAAATATCAGGTCGCAGTTGTGGATAATGCCGATACCCAGATTAACTTTATCGAGAGAGAACTGCGGCATCGCGGCACAACCGCCGGATATTCCCATACAGGGGGGATCGCATTTGCGCCCGACGGGTCCCAGTTCTTTCTGCCAAGTTTCTTCACGCCGACGTCGCCATCCTCTACGGGCTTTGGGGTGATTGCCGGCGTGGTCGGCGGTTCCAGCACCACGATTGATCTGCCTAGCAGTAACTTTCCAAACGGGGATACGATTGCAACCGGCCCGAATCCACGAACTGGGCGGCCAGTCGCGTACGTAATGTCGGTAACCCCGACCGGGAATCTCAGGCAGCTGAATCTGATTGACGCCGACCCATACTCGCCCGCGGTCAATACCGTGATCGACAGCATCGCCACTAACACGAGCACCACACTTACGGGAGGACTGGCAGTTACTTCGGATGGAAAGTACGTTTACACCAGCATTTCTTCTGCTACAGCATCGCTGCTGATCTTCGACATTCTCAACCACACGGCTACGCCAATTACCGCAAGCAGCCTAGGGACATTGCCGGGCAGCAGCTTGCAGCACGTCGAGGTCACGCCGGATGGGCAGAGCTTGATCCTGCAGGGTGCGACTACCGGCCAGGTGCTGGTGTTTGACCTCAGCGTCAACCCGCTTACGGGGGCCAGCCCGCTCTCGCCCAAACTGCTGACAACCATCACCGGCGTCGTTCCGCCGGGCTTGGTGGCTGGACCGCTCAGCACCTCCAGGGTCGTCGGCAATCACCTGTTTATCCACAATCCGTCCCAGAAGCTGGTCGAGGTGTTCAATTTCGACCGCGCCACCTCGAACTTCTCGTTCGTGAACTACTTCATCGTCCCGACTGCGACCGGCGGGCCCGGCATGATCGTCACTCCGGATGGGCTCATCTACGTGTCGCTGGGCGCATTGGACGACGGCGTAGCCATCATTGACGGCAACGCGCTGATCGCCTCGGCGGTGCAGGGCGACCCATCGGTGCTCATCACCAAAGTTGCCACCGGTCGTCGTCCGTGGCAACTGGCTGTCAATCCCAAGCGCCTCGACACTGCGCCGGCGGACTTCGGCATTGCCATTTCCCACTCGCCCGATCCCGTGGCATTGGGCAGCAACATCACCTTTAACGTCACCGTCTCCGACTTCGGTCCATTTCTGGGTACCGGGAACGACTCCAACGGCTCTAACGGCGGCTTCTTGATCAACTTCGACAAGAGCCTCAGCGCGATTTCCAGCAGCTTCTTCAATTCCCCCTTCTTTGACTGCACGCTCTCCGGTAACCAGTTGCTCTGCGGCTTCAGCCATAACGGCCCGAACCCCGGCCCACCCCCCATTTCGATCAGCGGCACCCTCGTCCTGCAGACGACCACCCCCGGCGCCGTCACCGTGCAGGGCAAAATTGACGGCGGCAGCTACGACCCGAACCCCGCCAACAACACTGCCACCGATACCGCCAATGTGGTCGCCGCTGACCTCGGCGTGACCATGACCGCCTCCGCGGCGACCGTCGCGCCCGGCGCCAATCTCACCTACACCATCGTGGTGACGAACAACGGCCCGTCCGTTTCGAGCGGGTACACCCTGACGGACACGCTCCCGGCCAACGTCACTTTCGTGGGCGCGACCTCCGGTTGCGTGCTCACTACCGTCCTGACCTGCAGCGGCCCCGCCCTCGGCGTGGGACTCAACGCAACCTACGTCGTGGTGGTCACGCCGACCGCGCTGGGCGCGCTCTCCAACACCGCCAGCGTGACGGGCAACGAGCCGGATACGGCGCCGGGCAACAATTCCGCCACGAGTACCGTCACGGTCGCCGCCGCCGTCGCCGATGTCGCCGTGGCCATGACCGCTTCGCCTTCCCCAGTGGCGGTCCTCGGCAGCGTCACGTATCAGATTACGCTGACGAATAATGGCCCGAGTCCGGCCACGGGCGTGGTCCTCACCGACACTCTGCCCGTAGGCACCCTGTTTGCCAGCATCGACGATCTGACCGACTGCGCGGTGTCCAACGGTGCGCTGACCTGCAACTTCACTTCTATTGCTGCGGGCAACAGCCCCACTGTCAATCTCATCCTGGTCCCGCTGGCCGTGCCCTCGGGTGAGGGGACATTCACCAACACCGCGACCGTTACTGCCAACGAGCCCGATCCGGCTCTGCCCAACAATAGCGCCACTCAGACCGTGCAAGTCACGGGCGCAAACTTGTCGGGCGGTGGCGCCCTCCGCAACCTGCCTGGATTCTCCAACACCATCACCCTGCCGAATGATGACGACTCCTTCGGCCCCGTGCCCCTTGGTTTCACTGTCAACTTCTTTGGTGTGCAGGTCAGTTCGCTGTTCGTCAACAATAACGGCAACGTCACTTTTGGTTCGCCGCTCGGAACGTATACGCCGTTCCCCCTTCCCACCACGAACCTGCAGATCATCGCTCCCTATTTCTCGGACGTGGGGACCTACCAAATCGGATCTGGCCTGGTGACGTACGGCAACGACACGGTGAACGGCCGCCCGGCTTTCGGGGTGAACTGGCCTAATGTGGATTACTTCGGCGAAGCTGCGCCCACCCTGCTCAACTTGTTCCAGTTGGTTCTGGTGGACCGTTCCGACGTGAATCCCGGTGACCTCGACATTGAATTCAACTACGACAAAATACAATGGGAGACCGGCGCCGCCAGCGGCGGCGTTGACGGGCTGGGCGGTGATTCGGCCCGTGTCGGCTATTCCAACGGCACTGGGACTACCGGTTCCTATTTCGAACTCTCCGGCTCCGCTGTGCCGGGCTCCTTCCTTGACGGCAACGCGGCCACGGGGCTGATTTACAGCACCCTGAATAGTACCCAGCCGGGACGCTACATTTTCCAGGTGAGAAATGGCGTGGTGCAGTCATCTGCTGATCTGGCGATCACTGCGACCGGGCCGCAATATGCCGTGGCGGGTAGCACCGTCACCTACGCCCTCACGGCGGTCAATGGCGGACCCAACACGGCCACCGGCGTGACCGTCACCGATACGTTGCCCGTGGGCTTGACGTTCGTTTCGGCAACGCCGGGCACGATTTGTCCGACCCCGCCTATCCCCGCCGCAGACCAACCTGTCGTCGTGACCTGCAATGTCGGATCCATCGCCAACGGATCAACGGTAAATATCGCCATCCAGGCCACTGTTGCGGCCGGCGTTTCCGGTTCGCTCACCAATACTGCGGTGATTGCGGCCCCGAATAACCAGGACCTGAACCTTGGCAATAACACTGCCACGGTGGTAACCAGTGCCAATGTCGCCGACCTTGCCGTCTCCGCCGCCGGCGCGCCCAGCCCCGTGGGAGGCTTCCCCGCCTTCGCCGCCACGGTTACCAATAACGGTCCGGCCGGCGCGACCAACGTGGTGCTTACCGACCTGCTCGACAACTACGGCTTCGTCTCCGCGTCCAGCACGCAGGGCGCGTGCACCTTTAGCGCCCCGACCGTGACTTGCAGCCTGGGTGCGCTCGCCAATGGCGCCAGTGCCGTGGTAACCGTCGCTGTCACGGCGCCGAATGCCGGGTGGGCGGCCAACACCTACCACGCCAGCGCCGACCAACCCGATCTCAACCCGATCAACAACAGCTTCCGCCTCGGCCCGTCGCTCGACAGCTTCAACACGCCCGTGGGAACCAACATCGCCGTCAACATCTCCGATCCGGCCGACAACCTGATTGCTTTGACGACCTTCAGCACCGTCACCCGCATCGGCAGCACGACGATGGCTTCAATGTCCGCCACCAGCCCGCCGCCCGGCTTCCGCAGCGGGCTTCAGCCGGCCTTCTTCGACATCAGCACCAACGCAGAATACGTCGGCGCCATCGCTCTCAACATCCACTTCTCGCCCGCCAACTTCCGTCATCCCGCGCTCCTCCGCCTGTTCCACTTCGAAGGCGGAACGTGGGTGGACCGCACCACGGGCTTGAATGCGTCCTCGGGCGTGATCGCCGGCCAAGTGATGTCGCTTTCGCCGTTCGCACTGCTGGAACCGGTGGACACGATCCCGGTGGCCAATGCCGGCGGCGACCGCTCCGTGCCCGGCGCCATGACCGCCGGCGCCCGCGTCACCCTTGACGGCTCCGCTTCCGTGGACGCTGACGGCGATCCGCTGACCTATCGCTGGTCGGGTCCGTTCCCCGAAGGCGGCGGCACGGTCACAGGAGTCAACCCCACGGTGACGCTGGCGCTCGGTGTGTCGAAGGTCTCGCTCGTGGTCAACGACGGCGAGGCCGACTCGCCCGCAGTCGCGGCCAACATCGCCGTCGCCGATTTCCAGGTGAGCGCACCGGCAGGTTCGGTGGCCCTCAACCGCGGCCAGTCCACTACCTTCACCATCACCATGACGCCGCAGTACGGCGCCTTTGGCGCGCCTATCAACCTGTCGTGCGCGCCGGGCGCCGCTGACGTGACCTGCTCGTTCTCCTCGGCGAGCGTCACGCCGGGAGCAGCCGCGGCCACCGCTACCCTGACCGTTACTGCGGTTTCGACGGTGGCGCGTGCTCCAGGCCGGTCCACGCCCGCTTACATCGCTGTGTGGTTTGGAACCTTGCCGGTCTTCGGCATGGTGTTCCTCGCCGCCGGCCGCCGCAAGAAGTGGCAGATGGCGGTGCTGCTCATGCTGTTGCTGCTCTTGGTGGCGTCGCACATCGGCTGCGGCGGCGGGGGCACAACCCAGACGCAATCCTCTTCCCGATCGACGCCGGGTGCAAAGGCTGTAAGCATTACGGTGACCGGTACCTCGGGGACGTTGCAGCACTCGTCCTCGGTGACGGTCACGATTCCGCAGTAGCGCGAACGCGTCAGGTTGCGCGGGGTAGAACTTTGCCAGTTTGTGCGGGAGAGTCGACAGGGAGCAGGACCGCCGGCCTGCTCCCTGTTTTCATTCCGGGCGAGTCATCGGCAATCGGCGATGATGCGAGTACCGACAACCGAAAAGCGAAAGCCGAGAACCTAATTACCAGCCTGGAAAATGTGTTCCGCGCGGTCGCCCTTGAACACCATGCGCGCAATCACATGTTCCTTGGCCGCATTCAGCCTGTACTCGACCTGGGACTGCGCTGCCGGCGCGCTCAGCGGCCTCAGCGTGCATTTCAAACGGGCTTCAACCGGTTTGCGGCCAACCCTGGTGAACACCATGATGTGTTCATCACCCTGCATCTGGTGCGTTACCACGTAGTTGCCCGCGGGCAGCAAGGTATCGCCCACGCGGACTGTGTCATAGAACGTGACCGGCCGCGTGTCCGCGATTCCAAACTGATTGGCCGCCATTGCGGCTGTGCCGAGGATAAGGACTGCGACTGCAATCAAGAATGCCGTCTTGCGCATGAATCGTGCCTGCCTTCTGGTCCCAACGAGAGCCTAACCGTCGGACCACTAATAGCCTAGTGCTGCGCTGCGGCGCTGGCTGTGACCTGGGTCAACTGCAGTTGTGAGCAGCATTACATCATTGTGCTTCCGCTCTCCAAGCTTTTCGCCGCGATAGCCCTTCCCCACGATTCACCTTGCAAGTTGAAAGGTGAAACTCGAAACTGTATCGCATGCGGGTGCTGGCGGTGATTCCGGCGAGGCTGGCCTCCACGCGGTTGCCGCGCAAACCCCTGCGCGAGATCGCGGGACGGCCCATGCTGGCGCACGTCTATGAGGCGGTGCGGTCCTCGCCGCTGCTGCGCGCCGAAGATGTGGTGGTGGCCACCGACGCGGAGGAGATCGCGCATCTGTGCCGCACTTGCGGATGGGAATTCATGCTGACCTCGGCCGGGCACCGCAGCGGCACCGAGCGGGTGAATGAAGTCGCGGGCAGGATCGCGGCGGACGTGTACCTGAACATCCAGGGTGACGAGCCGATGACGCGCCCGGAACACATCGCCGCGCTGCTGGCGCTGATGCGCGACGCGGCCGTGCAGGTGGGCACGTTGAAGACCCCCGCCAGCGCCGCCGACGTGAACAACCCGAACGCGGTCAAGGTGGTGACCGACGCGGCGGGGCGGGCGCTGTATTTCTCGCGCGCCACCATCCCCTTCGACCGCGACGCCACCGGGGCAACCCGCTACTTCAAGCACCTTGGCTTCTATGCCTACCGGCCGGAGGCTCTGGCGCGCTTCTGCCGCTTGCCGGAATCGCCGCTGGAACAGAGCGAGCGCCTGGAACAACTCCGGTTCCTGGAAAACGGCATCGCCATCCACGTCGCCGAAACGACGCACGACACCATCGGAGTTGACACCGAGGAAGACCTGCGCCGCGTGGAAAAGCCTCTGCGCGAGCGGTAGGTCCCGCGGCCGGTTCCCGCCATTCCCCGGGGCCACGACAAATCGGCGCCGGAACCCCGGGCCAAGCGCGGCTTTCGCATGACCCAATAGTCACCAAGATGGGTTACCCCGGTCATTCGCGCTTCCGCCATTCCGGCGCTACGATGCGCGGTTTACCGGGGTCACCAACATGTTTCGTCGCCTGTGTCCACGATGCCTGTCGTGGTACGTCTACAAATCGCGATTCTTGCACCTGGAGTACCTGTTGCTGCTGCTGATGTTGCGGCCAGTGCGGTGCCGCGACTGCAACCGGCGCTATTACCGGCTGATTTTCCTGGAAGCGCTCCACCACCACAACCCGGAACAGCGCGTCCCCAGCGACTTCTCGGATTAATTATCTTGCGCGTGTGGCGCCGCGCCGGCGGCGAAACATCTCGGCAGCGCGAATGCGCCGCCAGATCGCGGGATGCGAATGGAACAGCCACTCCACCGCCGGCGACGGCCGGCGCTCCGCCAGGTTCTGCTGTGCCAGTTTTTCCATGGATGAAATGAACGGGGCGACGTCGGGGACCGACTGGAAGCAATAGCGGTCGGCCTGGCGCTCGTTGTAACGCGAATACGCGTTGAGCGCCGGCATCAGCAGCAGCGACATGACGGCGGAAACCAGCGCCAGCAGCGGAAGATTGGCGAAGTCGGTGAGAGTTTCGAACAGGTGCCGTTGTTCGACGGCGTAGCGCAGGATGGCGGCCGTCGCCCAGAAGCCGAAAAACGTGATCACCACCTGCACCAGGATGCCTTTCGCGATGTGGCGGTGCACGTGGTGGCCGAGTTCGTGGGCCAGGATCGTTTCAATTTCCTCGGGCGAATAGTTCTCCAGCAGCGTGTCGGCGAGAATGATGCGGCGGGTGCGGCCCAGGCCGGTGAGCGCGGCGTTGGCCTTTTTGCTCTTCTCGGAAAGCTTCCACTCGTAGACGCCTCGGACGCGCGTGCCGGCGCGCGCGCTGAGCCGCACCAGGCGCTCGCGCAAGTCCTCGTTCTCCAGCGGCTGAAATTTGTAGAACAGCGGGAAGAGCACGACGGGGGCGATCTGCGCGAAGAATATGGCCAGCGCCGTGAACACCGCCCACGCGATCAGCCACCAGCGCTGCGGCGCCTGGCGGATGGTCCAGTAAACCAGCTCGGCCACGATGCCGCCCAGCACCAGGCCGACCAGCCAGCCCTTGACCTCGTCCCACGCCCAGGAGCGCAGCTTCTGGTTGGAGAGGTTGTAGCGGTGCTCGAGGCGGAAACTGTAGAAGTCGAGCGGGAGGCCAAGCAGCTTGCCGATCAGCAACAGCATGGCGACGTAGAGGAACACGGCGAGCGTGTAGTGCTGCCGCGCCGCGAGCCACGCCCAGTCGCGCAGCACTTCGCTCCAGCGCGCGCCGCGTGAGGTAGTGACCAACAGCAACACCAGCAGGAAGGCCAGTCCGAGCAGGAAATCGACGACGCTGAGCCGGCGGCGAAGGCGGTTGTAGGCGCGCGCCTCGGGCGTGTCAGGTTGCTGCTCGGACGTAGTGGCAGCGAAGGTCACGGTTGATTCGCAATGTACAGCGGAGGAACGCCCCACGCGCTCATCGCTTTCATGGCCCTACCTTATCCGCCCGAAGCCTGAAGCCTAAAGCCTGAAGCCCGATGCCTGAAGCCTGAAGCCTGAAGCCTAAAGCCTAAAGCCTGAAGCCCGAAGCCTAAAGCCTGGAGCCCGCGGTGGCCTTTTCCTCGACGAAGCCGACGGCCGCATCCAGAATTTCGGTGACCAGCTCGGGCGAGGCTGCCTCGCAGTAGATGCGCATCAGCGGCTCGGTGCCGGAGGCGCGCATGAGCACCCAGGCCTCGGCGCCCTTGCCGTTGGTCGGCGCATCGAGAAAAAACTTTACGCCGTCCAGATTCTCTTTCCGCAAGACTTTGTACGGCCCGAGCCGGCGCACTTTGCGAGAATCGGCGCGGCGGATGGCCGCCTGCTTAATCTCCTCGCCAATGTGCAGGTCGCGGCGCCCGTAGTAATGCGCCCCGAATTCCTTTTGCAGGTGGGCGACGATCTCGCCCAGCGTCATGTGCGATTCCGCCATGGCGTTGGCCAGCAGCAGCGCGTTGAGCACCCCATCGCGCTCCGGCAGGTGGCGCGGAATGCCGATGCCGCCCGATTCCTCGCCGCCGATCAGCACTTCCTTGCCGCTCAGCACGACGTCGCAAACGTACTTGAAGCCGATGCCGTGCTCGATCAGTTCGCGCCCGTACTTTTTCGCGATGCGGTCGAGCATGCGCGTGGTGTTGAAGGCGCGCGTCACCGCGCCCGGCCAATTCTTGTATTCCAAGAGCCACCACAGCAGGATGGCGTAACACTTGTGCGCGTCCACGAAGCTGCCGTCCTCGGTAACGGCGCCGATGCGGTCGGCGTCGCCGTCGTTGGCGAATCCGGCGTGGCAGCGCTCCTTCACCACCGTGTCCTGCAGCATGCGCACGTGCGGCTCGATCGGCTCCGGGTTTATTCCCGGGAACAGCGGGTTGACGTCGCTGCGGATCTCCACCACGTCCACGCCGCGCTGCCGCAGAATGTTGCCGAGCACGAACCGCCCCGCGCCGTACATGTAATCAATCGCAAATTTGAAGCCGGCGCTGCCAATCAGTTCCAGGTCGGCAAACTTGGTGATCGCCGCGACGTAGGGCGCCTTGAAATCCGCCTCTTCGATATTGGCGGGAGTCCCCTGCGGCATGGCGCCCGCGGCGATTTCGGCCTCAATCTGCCGGATGATCGCCGGGCGCGCCGAGCCGCCGAATTTCTCCTTGAATTTCATTCCGTTCCAGCTCCAGGGATTGTGGCTGGAGGTGATTACCACGCCGCCGGCGGTGTCGAGGTGCTTGGCCATGTAGGAAATCGCCGGGGTCGGAATGTAATCGTTGGAGAAGCGCACGGGAATGCCCGCGCCCGCCAGCACTTCCGCGGCAGCGCGGGCGAAGCTGCGCGATCCGAAACGCGTGTCGTAGCCGACGACCACGCCTTTGCGCGGGTCTTCGTTCTTCAGGATGTAAGCAGCGATCGCGCCCGCCGCGCGGCGCACGTTTTCGAAGGTGTAGTCATCCGCGATAACGCCGCGCCAGCCATCGGTGCCGAACTTGATTTCTGACATAGGGAGTTTTCGGTTTTCGGTCGTCGGTCTTCGGTTTTCGGTGTGAGTTGCGCGCACACCCTGTAGATAGGCGCGCCACGAGACGCTCAGGTGGTCAGAGCGGATTTCGTCCAACCCGTGACCGAAAACCGTGAACCGACAACCGACGACTGTATCAAACCAGCTTGGACAGCTTCTTCTCGTCGAGGTACTGCACCACCTTGCCGACGTCCTGCGCATGCTCGCGCGAGGTCACCAGCAGCGCGTCGTCGGTCTCGACGATCACCAGGTTCTTGACGCCCACGGCGGCGACGAATTTGCCGGGCGCATGGATGTAGTTGCCGTCCGCGTTGAGGGCGAAGCTCTTCTCCGCCTGAATGACGTTGACGTTCTCGCCTGGGCGGCCACCGCGCGCCCGGTGCTCGTAGAGCGCCGCCCACGAGCCCAGGTCGTTCCAGGCGAAGTCGGCCGGAATGCAGTACAGGTTGGACGCGTGCTCACCCTTGGCGGAGCGCGGCTCCAGCACCGCGTAATCCACGCTGATGTTCTCGCACTTGGGGTAGAGCTGGCGGAAGGTGCTCTCGAATTTCTTCGTCCCGTACGCGGCGGCGATTTTCTCCAGGTAGGGTGCGGTCTCCGACAAGTGCTCGCGCAGCGCGTTGGCCAGGGTTTGCGCGCTCCACACGAACATGCCGCTGTTCCAGAAATAATTTCCCGCGGCGACGAACTCCTCGGCGCGGACCAGGTTCGGTTTCTCGGTGAAGCGCCGCACGCGCCGGATGCCGCCGGGCAATTTTTCGCCGGCCTCGATATAACCGTAACCGGTTTCCGGACGCGTCGGACGTATACCCAGCACGACGATGCAGCCATCTTCGGTCGCCATGCGAACCGCCGCTTGGATGTTCTTGCGAAAGTTTGCCGGGTTGGCGATGACGTGGTCGGAAGGGAACATGCCGATCACGGCGTCCGGGTCGCGCCGCAGCAAGATGAACGCCGCCAGGCCGATCGCGGGAGCGGTGTTGCGTCCCACGGGCTCGGCAATGATCTGCCGCCGGTCCAGTTGCGCCACCTGCCTGGCGATCCCGTCACGCAGGTCCTGGTTGCTGATGACCCAGAAACACGGTTCCGGCGCGAGCGGGCGCAGGCGCTCGACGGTTTGCTGGATCATGGTGCGGTCGCCGTCCAGCGCCAGCATCTGCTTGGCGCGGCGCTTGCGGCTGAGCGGCCAGAAGCGCGTGCCGCGCCCGCCGGCGAGAATCACGGGATAGAAACTTGCTTTCAAATCGTTGTCTCAGGCTCGGGCACGTTGCCGCCCTGAACCCTTGCGTGCAACACTTCGATGTTCCACTGGCCGCGAAGCGTGTACCGGCGCACGCTCGCCGGCACGACGACCGCCTCGCCGCGAGCCAGCGTTACCGGTTGTGCGCCGTCACATTCCACGACGCCGCATCCGTCCAGTGCGACTAGGACCTCAGCGGAAGTCGGCCTGGGTGCATCGTCAGCCTGCTTCGTCAGTTGTTTGCCGTCGCGCAGCGCGGCTTTGCTCACCATAAACCGCGGCGAATTCACCAGCGCCGTCCAATAGCCGTTGGCAGTGCTCTGCGCGCGCACTTTGCCGGCCCTTGTCATTTCCTTCAGCGCCGCCAGTCCTTGTTGCACGTGCAGCTCGCGCGGGCGCCCGTAATCATACAGCCGATAGGTGGTGTCGGAATTCTGCTGGGTCTCCAGCAGAATCACGCCCGGCCCGATCGCGTGCACCGTTCCCGCGTCCACGTAAATCATCTCGCCGGCGCGGACATCGATCCAATTTAGCAACTGCTCGGCGCGGACTTCCTCGATGGCGCGCGCGAATTCTTCGCGCGTGGTGCCCACCTTCAGGCCCAAGCCGATCTTTGCTCCCGGCTCGGCTTGCACCACGTACCAGCACTCGGTCTTGCCGCAGGGCAATCCGGCGCGCCGAGCGGTCTCGTCGTCGGGATGGACTTGCACCGACAGCTTATCGTGAGGAAAAAGAAACTTCACCAGCAGGGGGAAGCGTTCGGCCTCGGGCGCGGTTTCGCCCACCAGGTCGCGGCCATAGCGGCGGCACAGTTCGCCGAGCGACATGCCGGCCAACGCGCCGTTTGCTACCCGGCACTCATCGCCGGTGAGCCAGACTTCTCCGATCGGCGCCTCGCCCGGCGCCGGCCCATACAGCGGCGACAAATCGCGCGCACCCCAGATACGCTCGCGAAATTCCGGCTTCAACAGCAAAGGATACAGGTCAGACATGGGGAATACGGCGCCCGCGTTATGCACCGATCACCGACAACCGAAAACCGATCACCGCAGTTCAGCAAAGAACTTCCGCATGCGCTCCAGCCCGCGGTCAATCTGGCGCGGCGAGGTGGGATAGGAAATGCGGATGTGCTGCGTGGTGCCGAACGCCTCTCCCGGCACGGTGACCACCTCCGCCTCGCGCAGCAGCCGGGCGGCGACGTCGCTGGCCGAATTGATCCCCTTGCGTCCGAAAAACGCCGCGACGTTGGGATAGGCATAGAACGCCCCATTCGGCATATTGCATTGAATGCCGGGAATGGCGCGCAGCCCGCCCACCATACGGTCGCGCAGCCGTATGTATTCCTCCACCATCTCCTTGATGCAATCCTGCGGACCATTCAGCGCGCCCACCGCCGCCTTCTGCACGATCGAAGTCGCATTCGAGGTGGACTGGCTCTGCAGCTTTTGCATCGCCGACACCACCTCCTTCGGGGCCAGCGCGAAGCCCAGCCGCCAGCCGGTCATGGCGTAGGTCTTGGAGAGCGAACCGATAATCACCATACGTTCCTTCGCCTCGCTCAGCGCACCCGCGGAAAATCGCCGCCCGCTGTAATCGAGGTAGACGTAGCACTCGTCGGCGATCACCCAGATGCCGCGGTCGGCGGCCACGCGCACGATCGAAGTGAAGTCTTCCTGCGCCAGCACCGCGCCGGTCGGGTTCGACGGCGAATTGATGATGATGGCCTTCGTCTTCGGGGTGATGGCGCTTGCAATCATCGCCGGCGAGACGGCAAATCCCTTGCTCTCGTCGGTTTCGACGAATACCGGCTCGCCGCCGCCGTAGCGGATGATGTCCTTGAACGACACCCACGCCGGCACCGGCAGGATGACTTCATCGCCATGGTCCACCAGCACCTGGATGGCATTGAACAGCGCGTGCTTGCCGCCGGTGGAGGCGATGCACTCCTCGCGCTTGTAGGCGGAGCCGAAGTCCTGCGCGTGGCGGTGGATAATGGCGTCGCGCAGTTCCGCCGTGCCGCCCACCGGCGTGTACCGGGTGAAATTCGCCTGGATGGCCGCGATGGCCGCGTCCTTCACGTGCTGCGGTGTATTGAAATGGGGCTCACCCGCGCCGAAATCCACCAGGTCGGCGCCCGCCAGGCGCATGCGGTCGGCTTCGTTGACCACCGCCAGCGTGGCCGAAATCTCGATGCGGTTGATGCGCTCGGTCAGCGGCGTTCTCACTTGCGTTCCCACCGTCATTACTTCCTTCTTCCTCGCGGTTGGCGATGCCGGCTTTCTGACGTGATTTCCTGACGACTGACGACTGGCGCCTGGCGCCTGTTCTTCCCATTCAATTTTTCCGTCAGCTTCTTTTCCACCAGGTCGGGAATGAGCCCGTGCACCGAGCCGCCGAGTTGCACGATCTCCTTCACCAGCCGCGAACTGACGTAGGAATAAGTATCGGCCGGCATCATGAACACCGTCTCCAGTTTCGGATCGAGCTTGCGGTTCATCAGCGCCATCTGCAGTTCGTACTCGTAATCGCTGATGGCGCGGATGCCGCGCAGCAGCGCCCGCGCGCCGACGCGCATGGCGTAGTCCACCAGCAGCCCGCCGAAGGTGTCCACGCGCACGTTTTCGAAGGGCTTGGTGAGCGCCTCGAGCATGACGCGCCGCTCCGCCAGCGAGAACAGCGCCGGCTCTTTTTCCGGATTGCACAGAATGGCGACGATCAACTCATCGAAAATGTGGCTGCCGCGCTGGATCAGGTCGAGATGGCCGTTGGTCGGAGGATCAAACGTGCCCGGGTAGATGGCAATGACGTGCTTCAATTGGCCTCGATGTAGATTGGTCGGCCCACGTATTGGGACGCAAACGGTGGGCTTGCATGTCGACCGCAAATTCTAAGCCTGCGCACCTGCCGGGAGCAATCAAAAGCTCCGTCGCTGGCAGCGGCGAGTCCCTTTGCGGTACCATCCGCGAACCTGGCGGCCGGGACATTCCGCCGGGGAGTGGCTAGTGGCTAGTGGCCAGAACCACGAGCCCTGACTTCCGACCCCTGATTCCTGGAGTGAACCTCGGTGACTGTCGTTGATGCCGCTCACCCGCAACTGCACTTCGCCTCCGCAACCGACGCCGCGCAAGCCATCCGTACCCGCCGCATTTCTTCGGTCGAGCTGACCGGACACATGCTGGAGCGCATCCGCTCGTTCAACCCCAAGCTCAATGCGCTGGTGACCCAGACGGCCGAGTCGGCGATGGAACGCGCCCGCCACGCCGATGAAGCGCTGGCGCGCGGCGCATGGTGGGGGCCGCTCCATGGCGTGCCCTGTACGGTGAAGGATGTCTTTGAGACCGCCGGCGTGCGCACCACCGCCGGCGCGCCATTCCTGGCTGAGTACGTGCCGCAGCAGGACGCGCCGGTAGTCGCGCGCCTCAAGGCCGCCGGTGCGGTCATCGTCGGCAAGACGAATGTTCCTGTGATGGCCGCGGACTGGCAAAGCTACAACCCCGTTTTCGGCACGACCAACAATCCCTGGGACATCACTCGCACGCCGGGCGGCTCCAGCGGAGGTGAAGCTGCCGCCATCGCCGCCGGCCTGAGCTTTCTCGGAGTCGGCAGCGACATCGGCGGGTCCATCCGCATTCCGGCGCACTTCTGCGGCATCTACGGGCACAAGCCCACTCTTGACGTTATCGCGCAGGGCGGACACATCCCGCCGCCGCCCGGACTGCCGCAACGCCCGCTTGCCATGGGGGTCGGCAATCTGCCGGTCTGCGGCCCGCTCGCTCGCAGCGCCTCCGATTTAAAGATCGCCATGGAGGTGCTCGGCGGCCCCGACTCGTACGATGCTGTCGCCTATCGCTGGACCATGCCGCAGCCGCGCCACTCGCGCCTGGCCGACTATCGCATCGGTTATGTGCTCGACGATCCGCTCTGCCCGGTGTCGGCGCCGGTGAAAAAAGTGTTGAGCGACGCTGCCGCGGCCTTGCGCAAGGCGGGCGCGAGGCTGCAGGAGGGCTGGCCCGCCGGCCTCGATCCCGCGGTCCAGGTCGAGACCTATCGCTACATGGTGTTCACGGTGATGGCGAGCTTCATGCGGCCGGAAGATGTCGCGCACATTCGCGCCGCTGCCGCCGCCGGAGATCCCGGGTCCCAAGCGATGGAGATGGCCATCACCGCGCCCCATTCCGTCTTCTTTGAGGCCAACACGCGCCGTTGCGCCTCGCTGGCGCTGTGGCAGGATTATTTCCGCACCCACGACGCCTTCCTGCTGCCCACCGCTTTCACAACGGCCATCGCGCACGATCACAGCGAGCCCATGGACGCGCGCCGCATCGCCACCCCTGAAGGCGCGCGCAACTACATGGACCTGCTGTTCTGGATGACTCCTGCGACATTGAACGGATTGCCGGCCACGGTGGCGCCCGCGGGCCTCACGCCGGACGGGTTGCCCGTCGGACTGCAGATTCTCGGGCCTTACCTGGAAGACGCTACGCCCATTGACCTCGCCGGCCGCCTGGCGGACCTGATCGGCGGCTTCCGTGCGCCGCAGGGATACTGAGTGATTGTGTGGCACGCGCGCCCTCGCGTGTGCAGTGCTTACTTTCGCCTATGCTGCGGAGGAGCGAGCAGGTTCTCTACCGAAATGTCTTCATCAATGAGGGGCCAGTGGATCCCGATGCCGCCGCCAATCAGCTCCCAATGTTTCCGCTGCGAGGGCGAGGCGTTTTTCAAGCGAGGGAACCAGCTCAGGGGCACGGACAATTCGCGGCCATCTGCCATGGTCACGCGAAGCTTACCGTGACTGACTTCCACGTGGGAAGCGAGGGGTTCGAGTTTAGCCGCTGAAATGCTCATACCATGCCACCAGCAAATGTTTCTGGTGCTCCACCACTAATTGATGCAGGTAAGTCAGCTCACTTCGCCTGAAACTAATATTCCGGGCTAGTGCAACCGGATCAAGCCAAAACTTAGCATACCTTTCCGCCTGCTTCACGTGAATGTGAGGCGGTTCGCTCGTTTCATTGCTAAAGAAGAAAAATCTATACCCTTCGACTCGCAGTACCGTTGGCATCGCAGCGCCGCCGCTATTTCTTCATCGTGCCCATCGCCCGCGCCGCGATTACCGGAGGCACCGGCGCGGTGCGGCCGTCGGTCGGAACGGCGACGGGCTGCGGCTTCTCGCCCGCTCCGCCGATGTTGAGCACCCTGCGCACCTCGGCCTCGATCTTGGCGGTGATGTCCTTGTTCTCTTTCAAGAACTGTTTGGCGTTCTCGCGTCCCTGGCCGATGCGTTCGCCCTTGTAGCTGAACCACGCGCCCGATTTCTCCACGATATTGTGATTGGCCGCCAGGTCGAGCAGGTCGCCTTCCTTGGAAATGCCCTCGCCGTACATGATGTCGAATTCAGCCTCGCGGAACGGCGCCGCCACCTTGTTCTTCACCACTTTCACTTTGGTGCGCGAGCCCACCACCACGTCGCCTTCCTTGATGGCCGCAATGCGGCGGATGTCAATGCGCATGGAGGAATAGAATTTCAGCGCGCGCCCGCCGGTGGTGGTTTCGGGATTGCCGAACATGACGCCAATTTTTTCGCGGATCTGGTTGATGAAGATCAAGCAGGTGCGCGACTTCGAAACCGTGCCCGTCAGCTTGCGCAGCGCCTGCGACATCAGCCGCGCCTGCAGTCCCATGTGGCTGTCGCCCATCTCGCCGTCCAGTTCCGCCTTGGGGACCAGCGCCGCCACCGAGTCCACCACCAGCACGTCAATAGCGTTGGAGCGCACCAGCGCCTCGGTGATCTCCAGCGCCTGCTCGCCGTAGTCCGGCTGCGAGACCAGCAGGTTGTCCACATCCACGCCGAGCTTCTTGGCGTACTTCGGATCGAGCGCGTGCTCGGCGTCCACGAACGCCGCCATGCCTCCGGCCTTCTGCGCTTCGGCCACCACCTGCAGCGCGATGGTGGTTTTGCCCGATGACTCCGGCCCGAAAACCTCCACCACGCGACCGCGCGGGAAGCCGCCCACGCCCAGGGCCGCGTCGAAGGCAAGCGAGCCCGTGGGAATCACCGCGATGGGAACGATCGCCTCCTTGCTTCCCAATCGCATGATCGAGCCCTTGCCGAACTGCTTTTCAATTTGCGACAGCGCCAACTCGATTGCTCGTGCCTTCTCGTCCGCCATAAATCTGCTCCCTTACCGCCAATCTTTTTTGCGGGTTGATAAGAACCTCGCAGGTTAACGCAGAACCGCCTTCATCGCCCCAAAATCTCGGCTTGCCGGCTCGCCGGATTCCCATTCTAAACTTTGCGGAGTATACAGGCGCTTTGCGCTAAAGGCGAATGAAAAGCGAATATCTAGAGTTTTGAAGTTATCCACAATTGTTCCGCGTAGAACATTGGCCGCCACTGCCGGTCTCGGCAACCCGGGTATATTGTTGATTCCACTGCAAGATGCGATTCCTCGTCAAAGCCGGGCTGGCGTTCATCGTCATCGTGCTGATTCTGCTCGGGTTACGTCATGCCGGCCCGGCGCTGGTGGTGAACCAGCCGCAGCCCTCCGATGTCATTCTGCTGCTGGCGGGCGACGCTGACGATTCCCGCTACTGGAAGGGAATCGAGCTGCTGCGCGCCGGCTACGCACCCCGGATGCTGGTGGACGCGCGCGTGGACGCGGTCAGCTACGGGCACACACCGGCCGAGTTGACGGAAGATTTCATCCGGCGCTCGGCGGGTGGCCTCCCCATTCATGTCTGCCCGACCAGGGGCACATCCACGCTACGGGAATTGCAGTCGGCGGCGGCGTGCCTGCAGCCGGCCGCGCCGCACAGCATCCTGCTGGTCACCTCCGATTACCACACCCGGCGCGCGCTCTCGATTGCGCGCAAGGCGTACCCGGGTTACTCCTGGTCGGTGGCGGCGGCGAACAACGGTTTGCTGTCGGCGCCGCGCTGGTGGACGGACCGCGAGATCGCCAAGAACGTTTTTCTGGAATGGCAGAAGGTGGTGTGGTGGGAACTGGTGGAACGCCACAAGTGATGCGCGTAATCGTGGTGCAGCGCATGCAAGGGTTGGTAGTGTCCCAATTTGATGCGGCGTACACTGTGGTGCGGTATGCCCAACAGAAACCTCAACGCCGATGAGCTAAAGCACGCCAATGAACTGCTGGCCAATATTCGGGAACGGCTGACCAGCTTAGCAGGTGGCGACCCTCTCTTGCTGTTCGCCTATCGTCGAAAAGTGGTTAAGGAACTTGGCTACGATGAGCGAGGTAAGCCCGGTGTCCGTGCCCAACTCAAAGCGCTAAAATGGGGACAGCAGAATGGCAAATGTGCTGAGTGCGGCGACGAACTGCCTCTGAAATATTCCGAGCTTGACCGGAAGAACGCTGCGGATGGGTACACCGTAGAAAACACGGAATTGGTGCACGCAAAGTGCCATCAGGCACGCCAAGCGTCAAAACGCTATACATAACTCAACATTCAAACTGGGGCGCTATTCAATCGTTAGAACGCTTGCGATTCGCCCCAACGTCAGATTATGCACAAGGTTATGGCCACAATCCCAAAACGATCGGTGAAGAAGACAAAAATCGATGAGTTCGCAGCCAAGCTGATCGCCGAGATCAGTCGGCGCTTGGAAGAAATGTCCCCCGAAGCGCGCGCCGAAGTTGACCGGAAGATATTGGAGATCGCAGCTAGAGTCCGTGCAAAGCGCGGTAAGAAGTAACCGCCGTTTCTATCTCTTGGTCCGATTTTCCCCACGAGCGAAGCAGATCCCTCTTACCGCTGCAGCAGGTCCACGGGCTGGTTAATGTCGTGGACGCGGAACAGGGCGCCCAGCGCGGGGTGGCGGCGCGCGACCGCCTCGTACATCTGGTAGGCAATACGCCGGTAGGAGATGTGCCCGCCCGGACCGGTGCGCAGCTCCGCAATATAGACCGCCTCGGCGAAATCCATCTTGAACAGCGTGCGTTTGCGAAAGCCAAGCGGGACCAGGTATTGGGCGCTGGCCTCGGCGTCGTCGCGCCCGGCGCGCTGCAACTCTTCGCGCACATGCTGCACTGCGGTGGCCGCGCGCTGCATCGCTTCCGTGTAGCGCTCTTCGGCGCCTGCCGCCCGTACCTCGTCCGGCGTATCGAAGCCATGCGCGGTGGTGATCCCCTGCCCGATTTGGGTGCAGCGCCGGTGACGGTGCATGTCGCGGAAGCCGCCGATGTCCATGAGGATGTCAAAGCGGAAACTCTGCCCGGCATGGAAGGCGCGCAGCAGCTCGTCGTGGCGACCGCGATGCTTGACGCCGAGGTCAACGATTTCCCGGCGTCGTTGCTCTCCCAGCGCCTCGACGTGCTCTCGGACTTGCCGGTAGGGGTGGTGACAGTGCTCATACAGCAGGGTGGCGGCCACTTCGATTTCCAGCGGATCGTCGTCGAGCAGATGCACCGCGGGAGCATCCTCGATGGCGGCACTGCCCATGATTTCCCCAGCCGCCTGCTGGAGTTCACGCCGGGTTTCGATTTCGTAGGGATTCGCTTCCGCGTACTTCACCAGCGTGGGCGCGACGCGCACCGGCTTGAGGACTTGTGCCTCCAACTCCCGCCCCACGCCTTCGTCCATTCCCTTGATCTCTTCCAGGATCTTGGCCCACGTGAGCGCGTTGACGTTGTACGCGGGTTCCCTGGCGGCCTGCTTGAGCAAGCCGCCGAGGTGGCGGACCTCGGGATGGGTGTGCGACAGCAGGCGCGCGATCTGCGTCTCCAGGGTGCGCGCGTTGACGATCTGCCCCACGGAGGTGTTGGCCGCCAGCGGCAGCAGATAGCGCGAGATATCAAAGGCGCGCGCACGCAGCGTGCGCTCGTACGCCTCCAGCTTCATGTCGGCGGGTTTGGGAGTGCGACCGGCCAGATACCGCCACGTGGTCTCCGACAGCGCCTCGTATTCGGCGAAAAGCGCGGCGATGGTGTCGCGATAGCGCAGCTCGCACATTTCCAGGCCGGTGAAATCAGGGACAAAGTATCCGGCACGCTTGAAGTCCTGGTAGCGCGTGGAGCGCTCCTGGCCGTCCCAGCGCTGCTCGTCCACCAGCGCGATGGCCGCCAGGATGGAGAGCTTTTCGACGGCGATGGCCAGATGCGCCAAATCGGCGATGGAGCGATGGCCGTACTGAAAATAAAAGGTGTTGAGAAACTTTTCGGCGCGTTGTTCGTTGATCTCCCGCAGCGACTCCTTCATGGAGAGCGCGGAGCGGGAATACTTGGCCATGGCATAGGCCTGGACCTCGGGCTCGGCGCCGTAAACGGCGTACACCTCGATGGCCGGGGCCGCGGAGGTCGGCGGCGGAAGAGAGCGGTTCGCGTCGGACATGGCGGCGGCATCATAGCAGGCTTCAGGCGGCAGGCTTCAGGGGGGTGCAACCAAAACGATTCCCACTCGTCTAATCAGCCCAGGAAGAAGCAGGGCGTGAGCTCGGGACTACTCTTAGTTACCTAAGAAACTTCCCGGCCTGACGAAATTGCGGTACTCTATTGCGGTTATCGGTCGGGGTGTGGATCTTACATGAGACGGTGTATTGCCATCATCGGGGTTTTGCTGTTTTCGCTCGCCGCCTCCGCTGCGCTGGCGCAGGATGGGGCCCCGTTCGAGAACCGCGTCATCGGCGTGTCGAGAATTCATGCCCTGCTCGGGGACACTTATGCGCCGGATGACAGCGGCTCGCCCGCGCCGCTGCACGCCTTCAACCTGGCCGCGCCCGTTCCCAGCGCACGCCTGTCGCCCGACCAGGCGCTGGTCGCGTACTTGAACGGCGCGCAACGGCAGCTCGCCGATCTGGGCGCGTACTCCGATGCGACGGTGATCGAAGCGGACCTGCCGGCAACGGCGCAGCATGGAAAGTACGAACTGCGCCGCATGTACCAGGCGCCGCGATCGCTGGTGTTTGCCGCCATCCGCTTTGCCGGCGACAGTTTCGTGAAGACGAACATCATTACCAAGCTGCTGCAGTCCGAGGTGGAACACGTGCAGAAGGGCGAAGGCGCGCAAACCGCCATCACCGCGGACAACTACAAGTTCAATTTCAAGGGCACGGACACGATAGACGGCCGCCTGGCGTATGTGTACCACGTGAAGCCGCGGCACAAGGGGCCGGGACTGTTCAAGGGGCGCATCCTGGTGGACGCGGCGAGCGGACGGCTGCGGCGCGCCGAAGGCACGATGGCCAAGTCGCCGTCCCTCTTCGTCAAGAAAATCGAATTCGTGCAGGACTATGGGGAATACGGCCCGTTCAGCCTGCCGGTGCACATCCATTCGGTGGCCAAGACGCGCCTGGTGGGCCGCGCCGTGGTGGAGATCTATCACAGCGGCTACGAGGCCAAGACGGTCGCCGAAACGCAATCGGGGGCCGGCAGTTCCGCCAGCGCCGGCAGCGGCGGTACCAACTGACAGTAGCTGGTAGCGGGTGACCGAGCCCGCGAGAAAATCGAGGCCCTCCCCAGCGCTGAGTAAGTTCAAACTGACCCACGACTTTCCTGCCCCTTGAATTGACGCTGCGCATCCCGCCATGTACCATCGCCAATTGCTTTACAGGCAGAATGACCGCCAGATAGACTGGTGGGTTTACTGAGTGCAGGGAGGGCCGCCCAGATGGCGCAGGTAGATGAGAAGGTCAAGCAGATCATTGTGGAACAGCTCGGCGTGGACGAGGCCGAAGTCACCTCCAACGCGTCTTTCGTAGACGACCTCGGCGCCGATTCGCTCGACACGGTCGAGCTGGTGATGGCGTTCGAAGAAGCCTTCGACATCGAGATTCCGGACGAGGACGCCGAGAAAATCCGCACCGTCCATGATGCCGTGGACTACATCACCAAGAATGCCAAGGTGAGCAAACAGTAGGAGCGCACCGCCGATCAGACTGGGATGCATCTCGAGTCCCGGCGCGATTGAGGTCGGCGAGGAGGCGGAGGCGACCAGCGGCAGCAAGCCGCCCGCCATGGCAGGGCCGGCGCAGGAAGCCAAGCAAGGAGACCCCGATGGCAGCCGTAGACGAGAAGGTGAAGCAAATCATCGTCGAGCAGTTGGGAGTGGAAGAAGCCGAGGTCACCTCCAACGCGTCCTTTGTGGACGATCTCGGCGCTGACTCGCTGGACACCGTGGAACTCGTCATGGCGTTCGAGGAGGCCTTCGACATCGAAATTCCCGATGAAGACGCGGAGAAGATCCGCACCGTTCAGGACGCCATCACCTATATCGGTGGGCACGCAAAGGGGAAATAGTTTGGGGCGGCGGGTGGTAGTCACCGGCATCGGTCTTCTCTGCGGCACCGGCAACAGCACCGAGGAAGTCTGGCGCAACCTGCTGGCCGGGAAGAGTGGCATCGCAAGAATCCAGCAGTTCGATGCCTCGCAGTTCGCCTCGCAGATTGCCGGCGAAGTCCGCAACTTCGACCCGCTGCAATTTATCGAGAAAAAAGAGATCAAGAAAATGGGACGCTTCATCCACTTCGCCATCGCGGCGGCGGATGAGGCGATGAAGAGTTCGGGCCTGCAAGTTTCCCATGAGAACGCCGACCGCGTAGGCGTGCACATCGGCAGCGGCATCGGCGGCTTCGACGTGATCGAGCGCGAGCACCGGAACCTGCTGGAGGGCGGCCCGCGCAAGATCTCGCCCTTTTTCATTCCCGGCGCCATCGCCAACCTGGCCGCGGGGCACGTCAGCATCCGCTTCAACGCCAAGGGTCCGAACGAGTGCACCTCGACGGCGTGCACCTCGAGCGCGCACTCCATCGGCGACGCGTTCAAAATCATCGCGCGCTGCGACGCCGACGTCATGATCGCCGGCGGCACCGAGGCCGCGATCACTCCCATGGGCGTCGGCGGCTTCGCTGCCATGCGCGCGCTTTCCACCCGCAACGACGAACCGGAGCGCGCCTGCCGTCCCTGGGACAGGGAGCGCGACGGGTTTGTCATGGGCGAAGGCGCGGGAATCCTGATCCTGGAAGAACTGGAGCACGCGCGCAACCGCGGGGCAAAGATTCTGTCGGAAGTGGTGGGCTACGGCATGAGCGCCGACGCCAACCACATCACGCAGCCGGCGCCCGAGGGTGAAGGCGGATTCCGCGTGATGATGAACGCGCTCAACGACGCCAAGCTCCGCCCCGAACAGATTGGCTACATCAACGCCCACGGCACCTCCACCGACCTCGGCGATCGCCTGGAGACTCAAGCCATCAAGCGCGCGTTCGGCAACCACGCCTACAAACTGGCGGTCAGCTCCACCAAGTCGAGCACCGGGCACCTGCTGGGCGGCGCCGGCGGCCTGGAGGCAGGCATCACGGTGCTGGCGCTCCGCGACCAGATGCTGCCGCCGACCCTCAACCTGGAAAATCCCGACGAAGGCTGCGACCTGGACTACGTTCCCCTACACGCGCGCCACGGCGAGGTCGAGTTCGCCGTGTCGAACTCGTTCGGCTTCGGCGGTACCAACGGGTGCCTGATCTTCCGGCGCTGGACGGAATAGCCACCGACCTTACAGCGTAGTACTGAAAAACCGATAAGCTGGAAAGCTGAGACATAAAGACAAACAAAAAAGCGCAGCCCGTTGGCTGCGCGGCGCAATGTTGCCCCTGAACTCGCTTACTTGCCCTTGGCGCCCTCCATGGTGCAGGTCGCCGAGAGGTGCTTCAGGCTGGCGACTTCGAACATCTTCTTGGCCCCTTTTCCCGACCACTGTCCCGTCAACTGGACCGTGTGCCCGGCGTGTCCCTTCACCTTGTCGGTGGGTCCGATCTCCACGCCCTTCTTATAGTGCCCGTTGGTCAGCGCATACATGCCGTTCGCGCCAGGTTCCTTGCTCACGCAACCGGTCACCGTCGCTTCCTTGGTCGTCTTCGTTGTCTGGTCTGATTCATCCGTACCGCTCGAATAGCCGATCTGCGCCACGCTGGTGAATGTGAACGCCAGGACCGCGGCCAGCAGCAGTAGCAGTTTCTTCATAATCCTCTCCGTTAACCGTTAGTCTCACAGGTGCAAGAAATCCCTGGCCGAATAGATGCCGCTCCGGCTTGGAAGGTTACGCTGCACCAGGAAAGGGGCCGGCGCCGGTACTGCCACTTCAGAACTCGCAAAGACGGCGCTTTCCGGTGGCCCGTTGCCGCCGCAAAACGTGTTGCCAAATTCCGAAACCGACGCCAGAATATCCCTTAATTCCCTCAGGCTAAGGAATCCCCAACATGGAGAGTGCGGCCGGTCAAGGTGTGTCGCCGGAACAGGCAGTGGCGACGGCGGCGCTGGCCGGCGTGGACGAGCCGGCGGCGGCGCTGCTGACCGAATGTTTCCGGCAGTTCGGCATCTCGACCGTGGCCATTCCATCGCAAGACATCTCGCGCCTCAGCCGGGAGCGCTTTGCCGCCTTCGTGCTTCCTCTGGATGCCGCCGCCGAACCGGTCCTGGCGGAGATCCGGCGCTCGCCGGAAAACATGCATGCCGTCATTTACGGGTTGTGCGGGAGCGTGGCCCAGGCGATCCGATTCTCCTCTTACGGGATCAATGCGATTTTCATGCAGCCGGTGGAGCGCAACGCGGTGCTGCGCGTCGTGCGCACCACGCACCTGATGGTGCTGCGCGAATTGCGGCGCTACGTGCGGGTGCCGCTGGTGTCGGCGGTGATGCTCCAGACTGGCACCGAAATCGTACCGGCCAGCACCTTAGAAATCAGCTCGGGCGGAGTGTCGCTGCGCACCAAAGCGCGGCTGGCGGTGCCGCAGAGCGTGCAGGCAACGCTGCAGCTCCCCGGCTCGGGCGAGATGGCGGTGCGCGCCGTGGTGTGCTGGATCCGCCGCGACGAGGATACGGCCGGGCTGCGCTTTGAACCCGGCGACGAACGCCGCCTGCAGGTGCGCGAGTGGATTGAACATTTTCTTGGCGACGACTGAACCCTCCTATGCCGAACACGGTTGAACTGGAAAACGTCTGCAAATCGTACGATCACTTCGTCGCTGTGGACGCGCTGTCGGTGGAGATCCGCGCCGGCAGCGTCTACGGCCTGCTCGGCCCCAACGGCGCCGGCAAAACCAGCACCATCCGCATGATGATCGGCATCACCGTGCCCGACTCCGGCGCCATCCGGCTGTTCGGCGAGCCCTTCCGCCGCCCGCACCTGTCGAGCATCGGATATCTCCCGGAAGAACGCGGCCTGTACAAGCGCATGAAGCTGCTCGACCAGCTGGTATTTCTCGCCGAGTTGAAGGGCGTGCCGGCCGCCGAGGCGGCGCGCAAGGCGGCGTGGTGGTGCGAGCGGCTGGAACTGAGCGCGTGGATGGGCAAGAAGGTCGAAGAGCTTTCCAAGGGAATGCAGCAGAAGGTGCAGTTCATCGCCACCCTGCTGCACGATCCCGCGCTGCTGATTCTGGACGAGCCTTTCGCCGGACTCGATCCCGCGAATGTGGTCGCGTTGAAAGACGTGCTGCTGGAAATGAAGCAGGCGGGCAAGACGATCCTGTTTTCGACGCACCGCATGGACCAAGTGGAGCGGCTGTGCGATTCCATCTGCCTGATCGACCACGGCAAGGCCGTGCTCCAGGGGGACCTGAAGCAGATCAAGGCGAAATTCGGCCGCCACGACGTGCAACTGAAATACGAGGGCGAAGACGGTTTTCTCAGCGACGGCGAACTGGTGCAGTCGTTCAACAACTACGGCAATTACGTGGAGGTGCGGCTCAAGCCCGGCGCCGATCCGCAGGAGCTGCTGCGCAGGGCGGCGTCGCGGGCGCGGGTGGACAAGTTCGAGCTGATGGAGCCGTCGCTGGAAGAGATTTTCCTGGAGGTGGTGGGGAGGCGCGATGCGTAATACGTGGCTCATTCTCCGGCGCGAGTACCTGGAGCGGGTGCGCACCAAGTCGTTCATCATCTCCACGCTGGTGCTGCCGGCGCTGATGATCGCGCTGATGGTGCTGCCGAGCAAGCTGGCGATGCTGAAGGCGTCGGGCACCAAGCGGCTGGCGGTAGTCTGCGGCAACGCCGACTTCGCGCGCGCCGTGCAGTCACAGCTGGAAACCAGGAAAACGGGAGCCGAAAGTCTCGACTCCTCTCCCCGTTACCGGGTCGAGATCGTTTCCACACCGGACGAAGCGACGCGCGCCGCGCTCAAGGGCCGGATCGGCGCCGGGACGCTCGACGGATATGTCTGGCTCAGCGATGACGCGCTCGCGTCGCGCAAGATCTCGTATGTGGCGCGCGAGACCAGCGACTTTATCGAGGCGGAGACTATGCGGGCCGCCCTGAAGACCGCGTTGCTGAGGCAGGAGCTGCGCGCGCGCGGCGTCGCCGCCCAGGACGCCGACAAGCTGATGAAGGGAGTGGACCTGGACACGGTCAGCATCAAGGGCGGGCAGGAGAAGAAAGGCGGCGGCCCGCTGCAGTTCATCAGCGCCATCGTGCTGGTGATGATGCTCTACATGACGCTCATCCTCTACGGCGTCGCCGTCATGCGCTCGGTGCTGGAAGAAAAGACTTCGCGCGTGATGGAGGTGGTGCTTTCCTCGGCGACGGCCCGGGAACTGATGGCCGGAAAAATCCTCGGCGTGGGCGCCGTGGGGCTGACGCAGATCGCGCTGTGGGTCGTAATTGGTCTGGGCGCAACCACGCCCGGACTGCTGGCCGCCCGCAGCCAGCTTTCCGAGATCAATCTTTCGCCCGCCGCGCTGCCCGCGTTTGCCGTGTTCTTCGTGCTCGGCTTCCTGCTCTACAGCGCGCTCTACGCCGCGCTCGGAGCGATGGTGAATTCCGAGCAGGAGGCGCAGCAGTGGCAGTTCCTGGTGATTATGCCGATCATCATTCCTATCATGATGATGACCTACGTGATCCGGCAGCCGAATGCGCCGCTTTCCATGTGGATGTCGCTGGTGCCGTTCTTCGCGCCCATCCTGATGTATATCCGCGTGGTGGTGCAGATGCCGCCGCTGTGGCAGATCGGGGCGTGCATTGCGCTGCTGCTGCTGACGTTGTGGGGCGTGGTGGCGCTGTGCTCGCGCATCTACCGCGTCGGCATCCTGATGTACGGCAAGAAACCCACGCTGCCGGAAATCGTGAAGTGGGTCCGCTACGCGTGAGCGATTTAGTAATTTGGTAATTTCGTAATTTGGTAATTTGCAGAGCACCGAAGGTGCGTGCCCTGGTCTACACACGGCGGCAGCCGGGGAGACGAACTGGAGAGAACAAGTCCCGTAGGCCGCGAAAAATTACCAAATTACCAACTTACGAAATTACCAAATTGCAGACGACCACTTCCTCAGCCGCAGTCGAACTCGCCGAGCGTTTCACGTTCCGGCAGCGCCTCGCCCTCGCGCTCATCACCGCGGCGGGATGGCTGCTGGTGAAGCTGATCGGCCCCACGCTGCGCTACACCGTTTCCATCGAAGAAGGCGGCCCGGCCAGCGAGTGGATGTGCCCGGCGGTGTATGTTTTCTGGCATCGCTGCGTGATTCCGGCGCTGTACTGGTACCGCGGCAAAGGCATCGCCGTCATGACCAGCAGCAGCTTCGACGGGGAATACATCGCGCGGATCATCGAGAAATTCGGCTACCGCGCCGTCCGCGGCTCCTCGACCCGAGGCGGGGTACGCGCGCTGCTCGGCATGCACACCGAGATCGAGCAGGGCCGCGCCGTGGCTTTCACCATTGACGGCCCGCGCGGCCCACGTTACGTCGCCAAGCCCGGGCCGGTGCTGCTGGCGCGCAATGTGAAGCTGCCGATCCTGGCGTTTCATTGCGCCGTGGAGCGCGCCTGGGTCCTCAATTCCTGGGACCGGTTCATCATCCCCAAGCCTTTTTCGCAGGTCGTGCTGCGCGTCAGCCGTGCCGTGAACGTGTCGCCCGAGGCCGACGGCGCGGCGCTGGATGCGATTCACGCCGAAATGCAGGCGGCCCTCGACCGCGCCCGCCAAAGCGCAGAAGCCGCATTGAGCTAACTCGTTCCGTATTGGCCACCGGCGCCGCAAACCGGGGAAGAAGGTGGTGGACAGATGCGGCTGTTCTCCGTGACCTCCCCATGGGAGTCGACCCTGCCATTTTGGACCCGGTTCCAGGAAGGGAAGCAATTCTTGGAGTGAGAAAGGGGAGTTATTGCAGTGGCCGGAATGCGGGGCTAAAGTGCCGGCAGGTTAGCGACGCAATGAAGCCTTTGCTGACATATTTGGCGCCATTACGAAAACTCCTCCGCCGTACTCTTCCCTACTGGGCCGTGGCGATGCTCAAGTCGGCCTGGGCTGAGTATTCATTTCGAAGCTTTAACGCCCGGGTTGTTCGGCACCGGTACGGCGCCTACGACTTGCAAGTCGAACTGATTGACTTCGACGGTGCTTCGTGGCTCGACAAGGATTACGACGAGAGCGCCTTTGCTGAAATCGCAATGCTCAAGCGGCATAAGCTTGCTCCGGGCGCAAAAGTATTCAATGCGGGCGCCAACCAGTGCCTCCAGGCAATGATGATGGCGAGAGAAGCGAAGCCAAACGGATTCGTGTGGGCCATTGAGCCCAATCCCCATAACGTGCAAGCGGGCCGCAGAAATTGTGAACTCAACGACATCGACAATGTCAAGCTGATCGAGGCGGCGGCATCGTCAACGCGCGGGCAGCTTTGGTTTAACCGAGCCATGAATGGGCAAGTCGCGGTGAGCCAGCACGAGGCCGGCGCTCATTTGGTTGAGGTGGTCACCATCGACGATTTATCGGCCACCTTCGGTCCCCCGGATGTTCTCTACATTGACGTGGAAGGGTTCGAATGCGAAGTTCTCGAAGGTGCCAGGGCCACTCTCGGGTCGCACGCCCCCGACTGTTTCGTTGAGGTCCACTTGCAAACGGGGTTGGAACGGTACGGCGGCTCCATTGGGAAGGTGCTTGCCTTCTTCCCAAGCAGCCGATACGACCTCTACTACAGCAGTGGAGACGACGGCGTTTTTCGCCAAGTCGCAACCAACACTGTGCTCCCACAAAAGCGTTTCTACTTGGTCGCTCTGGCTCGGAGTCATGCTCGCAGTTTGTATTCGACCGAGGATATGGTGCTCTCCTCGGTGGGATAATGCCGCTGGGCCGCTAGCTTGCTCCGCTCAGGAGCAACCCCACGCCCGCCAGTCCGCCGAAACCGCGTTCGGCGAGAACAGCGCAGGTGCGTAACTAGCGCCAGGCGCTGTTCACGCCAGTCCCACTGATGCAAAAGGACGCGATGAAGGTGGGTGAGATGGCCATACACTTATCGCCGTGTTTCAAGGTCAGCCCGGGATTCTGGTTTACAATCCCCAAAGCTCGCAACGAACCGGCGAAGCCACGCGGTTTCGTCCAACGGAGACGGGAACAGAATGAAGATCGAGATCGTTCACTGCCCGACGTGACAGAACAACAGGGCCAAGGTCGCGAGTCTCGTGACCCTCATCAAAAAGCGCCTCAACATTGATGCCGTGACGACGCCTGGCAAGACCGGTCAGTTCGAAGTGATTGCTGACGGCGAGCGGATTGCCGAGCGCGGCGGAAACTGGCTCACACGGAGCCTTGGCGCCGGTTATCCCGATCTCGATAGCGTGGTCGAGCAACTCGAGAAGCGCCGCGCGAATCAAGCAGCGCGGTAGGCCATCGCACAGGTTACGCTTCGTGCCGTAGCGCAGAGCTATCAGCCACCCGCCATCGCCGCCGACATTGACATAACTTCCAATCGGCCATAGAGTCGTACCGCTCACGCGCTCGCGTGACGTTCTTTGACAACCTTGGTTCGCGCGTACGGGAAGCGGGTGCAAAGCCCGCGCTGCCGCGCAACTGTAAGCGACGCTGTACGCCGGCGCTGCCACTGTCGAAAGATGGGAAGGCGCGTCGAGTTCTGAGTTGTGAGTTCTGAGTTTTGAGCAATCGCATTCTTGCTCAGAACTCAAAACTCACAACTCACAACTGAAGAAGTCGCAAGCCAGGAGACCGGCGCGAACCGCCAACCACAACCCCTTTCGCGTGCAAAGGAGGATGGCCGTGCTTGTCCCTGTGTCGCGCCGCTGGCGCTCTGCTTTCTTCTTCCAGCTTTCCCACCGCTTCCGCGGTGGGCTAACGAATTCCGCCCGCTTTGCGGGCTGGTTCCCATTGCTATCGCGTTGCATCATTGCCACTCTTATCTTGGTGGCGAGCGTGGCCGTCGCGAGCAGCTTTGCCTCCGAGCTCAAGGTCAAAGTCGTTGATCCGCAGTCCGCGGTGGTGGCGGGCGCGCGCGTCACCGTATATCCGCAGAACAGCTCGACCGCGGTCGCGGTGCGCACGACGAATGCCGAGGGAACATGCGCGTTCAGCGGACTGAGCGCAACAACATATCGCGTGGAAGTGCTGGCCCCGGGATTTGCACCGGCGATGACCAACGCGTCGGCTGCGCGGGAAAAGGTCAATCTCGTGCAAGCGGCTTCGGTCGCTCACGAGGCCGAGATCACGGTCAAGCTGGAGCTGCCAAGCGCGGCGGCAACCGTGGTGGTGAGCGCGGAGCGCACGCCCCTGCCCAGTCAAGACACAGGTTCCGACACGTCGTCGCTTGGTCCGGACGCATTGACATCCACCCAGCCCGTGAGCGCGATTGACACGCTGCGCTTCCTTCCGGGAGCCATCGTGAGCGCCAGCGGACGGCGCGGCGGATTGTCGTCGCTGTTCGTGCGCGGCGGCGACTCGCGCTACAACAAGGTCATCGTGGACGGCGTCGCGGTGAACGATCCCGGAGGCACCTTCGATTTCGGCGTGGCGCCGATGTACCAGGTGGACCGGCTGGAGTTCGTGCGCGGCGCGGAGAGCACGCTCTACGGCTCGGACGCGATGACCAGCGTCATTCAGACCTGGACTGCGACCGGAACCACGCGCACGCCGGAGGTGCGCTTCGGCGCGGAAGGCGGAACCTTCGGCACGGCGCGCGGCTACGTGTCGCTGGCGGGCGCGCGCGGACGATTCGACTACAACCTGTTCGGCGAGCAGTTCAACACCAGCGGGCAGGGGAGCAACGACCAATATTCGAGTTCGCTGGAGGGCGCCAACATCGGGGTACAGATTGCGCCGCGCGCCACATTCCGGCTGCGCACGCGGCATTTCACCGACCGCACCGGCGTGCAGGGTTTCTGGAACTTCAACGGCCAGCCGCTGTTGCCGCCGGACAGCGACGCGCGCGCGCGGCAGAACAACTTCCTGGCAAGCGCCGAGCTGACGATCGCGGGCCCATCGCGCTGGCAGCACCGCTTCAGTGGCTTCGAATATCACCACCGGCGCTCGGTGGTGGACACGTTCATGGATCCGGGACGCGTCTCGCCGGCGTTCGGCAACTTCGATTTCCCGTTTTCCGATTTTGCCAACCTCAATCGCGCCGGCTTCGACTACCAGGGCGATTACGTAGCGCGAAGCTGGGCGCGAACCACGGTCGGCTATCACTTCGAGGACGAGAACGGCTGGGTGGGAGACCTGACCTCGCTGCCGCTCGGCCACGGGCTGCGGCGCAATCACGCGGTGTTCGGGCAGGAGGTGCTGACCTGGACGCGCGTGACGGTGATCGCGGGCGCGCGCTTCGAGCGCAACGAGAGTTTCGGCAATCGCGTGCTGCCGAGGATTGCCGCCAGTGTGCTGGCGCTGAAGGGCGGCCGGAGTTTTTCCGGCACGCGGCTGCGGTTTGCCTACGGCACCGGGATCAAGGAGCCGAGGCTGGAGGAATCGTTCGGCGTCGGCGGATTCGGGATCATTCCCAACCCCAACCTGAAGGCGGAGGAGAACCGATCGCTGGAAGCGGGCGTGCAGCAAAGCTTTGTCGGGGGTAAGTACTGGCTGGGCGCGACCTACTTCAACAACCTGTTCACCAACCAGATTGAGTTCAACTTCGATCCGGTGCTGTTTGTCAGCCAGTATCTGAACATCAACCGCGCGCTGGCGCACGGCTCGGAGGTGGAATTCCGGGCACGGCCGTGGTCGCGGTTGAGCGTGGACGCGTCGTATACCTACACCTCAACCCAGATCCTGAACGCGCCGCTGGCGTTCGATCCGCTGCTGAGCGCGGGCGCGCCGCTGCTGCGCCGGCCGAAGCACGCGGCTTCGATGCTGGCGGTGTACGCGGCGCGGCGCTGGGGCGGCGATGTGGGCGTGACCGCTCTGGGACGCCGCACGGATTCCGATTTCCTGGGGCTGCTGCCGCCGGTGACGCACAGTGCGGGCTACGCGCGCGTGGATTTCGGCGTGTGGCGCGCGATCAACAGCCGCATGACCGCGTATGTGAATATCGAGAACGCACTCAACCGGCATTACGAGGAGTCGGCGGGATATCCGGCGCTGCGGGCGAATTTCCGCGCGGGAATGAGATTTCGCATCGGAGGAGAGTAGGAGTTCACCACCGAGACACCGAGGACACCGAGCCGCACCGAGGAGTCAAGTCATTCTCGGTGAACCTCGGTGCACTCGGTGACTCGGTGGTGAAGAAGGTCTTCGATCAGCGTTGATCAGCGTTCGTCAGCGGCTAGTTCGATCTCGTCCACCACGCCGATGACGCTCATATCAATCGGAGAGTTGGGGCGGCCGGCGGCGGTCATGGCGCCGTAGCCTTCCTGGACGACGAGCACGCGGTCGCCGACGCCGGCGTCCACGGTGTCGAGGGCGAGGATGGGCTCGCCGCGGGCGGAATCGTCAAGCGCGAGCGGCTGCACCAGCAGCACCTTCCGGCCTTCGTGCGACTTGTGCTTGCGGGTGGCAACCACTTCGCCGAGGATGCGTCCGATGATCATCGGCGGCCTCGCTTCTCGGCGGCAGCGCGCGATTTCACGGCAGGCGCCGCGGGGGACGCCGGACCGACAGCCGTGCAGGCGGGACCAGCGGCCGATGAGGCGGAGCCGGACTGATCGGCGGCGGTGATCTCGTCCACGATGCCGACAATGCTGGCGTCGCTGACGACTTCATGATCGAAGGCGAGAGCGGCTTCGCGGCCACGGCACCAGTACACGGTTTCGCCGACCCCGGCCCCGACGGCGTCAATGCCGACCAGGGTCTTGCCGCGCGGAACGCCGTCCTTGTTCACCGGCTGGAGCACCAGGAGCTTGCAGCCTTCCAGCGTCGGGTACTTGACGGTGCAAACCACGGTGCCGATGACTTTCGCGAGCATCATGAGCTAACCCATTGCGGAATTGCGGAAGTGCCGAACTGCCGAATTGAAAACCAATTCACCGATTCCGCAGTTCGGCAATTCGGCAATTACCCTCAGTGTTTCGATTTGCCGGCGACGGCGGTGGTGCGCTTGTTGTAAGACGAAGACTCGGAGTCGTTCTCGGTGCGGACCTCGTCCACAATGCCGACGACGGCGCTGTCCACCGGCGATTCCTTTCCGCCGGCCATGCGGGCCGAGGAACCGCTCACCAGCAGCACCGTTTCATGAACGCCGGCGCCCACCGTGTCCACGGCGACGACGTAGCCGCCCTCCACCGTGCCGTCCGGCGTGACCGAACGGCAGACCAGCAGCTTGCGGCCTTGCAGGCGGTCGTCCTTGCGCGTGGCGACTACCGTGCCTACTACGCGTGCGAGAAGCATCGCAATGATCCTTGCGGGCGCGAACGGCCCGCTGCATTTGTAATTTGCAATTTGTAATTTGCAATTGAAAACGAAAGCTCGATTGCCAACGGGCTTCGGACAAATTGCCCAATTACAAATTACCCGATTACCAATTCCTAGGCTCCGGCCTTGGCGGTGATGACGCGGCCGATGGGCAGCACGTCTTCCAGGCTGGCGTGCGGACGCGGGATCACGTGCACGGCGATGAGTTCGCCGACGCGGCGCGCGGCGGCGGCGCCGGCGTCGGTGGCGGCTTTGACGGCGGCCACATCGCCGCGCACCAGGGCGGTGACGTAGCCCGAGCCGATCTTTTCCCAGCCCACCAGCGTGACCTTGGCGGCCTTCACCATGGCGTCGGAGGCCTCAATCATCGCCACCAGACCGCGCGTTTCAATCATTCCCAATGCTTCACCCATGTGAGTCTCCCGTTATGAGTTCTCGCTTTTCGGTTGTCAGTTGCCGGTTCCCAGTAATGTAAGAACCGGAATCTTACGCGGCCCATAGCCAATTGCCAATGGCGAATTGCCAATTACCAGCGCCGCTTGCCGGTTTGGCGCAGCGCGTCTTCCACGATGGCGGCCAGTTCCTCGCGCGTAACCGTGATCTTGCCGCCTCCGTCCTGCGGCTTAGGACCTTCCCCACCTTTGGCGGGGGCGAAGGGCAGGACGCCGGCTGATTCCCGCGATGGCGGCGGCGCAGAACCCGCCGTCACCGGGCAGGCAACGGTTCCTTTCGCCGGTCCGGTAAGGCCGTAGCGCTCGCGCGCGTCAATGAGCTTGCTGACGTCGTCCTGGGTGAGCAGTTGCTGGCGGCCGAGCAGGTGCGTGACCAGCGTGATCTGCGCGAAGTGCTCGACAGTTTCCATTTTCATGTAGGCGCGCGTCAGGTCCTCGCCGTAGGTGACGACGCCGTGGTTCGCCATCAGGATGGCGTCGTACTGCGGGACGAGCGGCTCCAGCGCCGCCACCAGTTCAGGCGTTCCGGGCGTCGCGTAGCGCGCCAGGGGAATGCATCCCAGGGAAAGCACGATTTCGGAGATCAGCGCCTGATTCAGCGGCAGGCCGGCGGCGGCGTATCCCGTGGCAGTAGGCGGATGCGCGTGCACGATGCCGTGGGTGTCCGGACGCAGGGAGTAGATGAGCAGGTGCATGCCGATTTCACTCGACACCTGGCGGCGGCCAGTGACCTTTTTGCCCTTCATGTCCACCACCACCAGGTCCTCGGGCTCGAGCATGCCCTTGCTCATGCCCGTTGGGGTGGAGAGAACGGTCTCGGGGTCGATGCGGACGGAGAGGTTGCCGTCAGTGGCGGCAATGTAGCCGCGCTGGTGCAGCATGCGGCCAAAGCGCACGATGTCTTCCCGGTGCTGGCGTTCGCTCTTCATTAACTACATATGTAGTAATTGCGCTGGCCTTCGGGGCCCGAGCATGGTAACGCACGGGAGCGGGGGCAGGCAAACGGCCGATTTCGTAATTTGGTAACTTCGTAATCTGGTAATTTGCCGGAACACGGCCCGAAAAATTACTAAATTACCAAATACAAAATTACGAGATTACCCGTGCTCGTATCTGCGTTCGACTACCACCTTCCGGAAGAACTGATCGCGCAGGCACCGCTGGCGGACAGGGCGGCGTCGCGCATGCTGCACCTGGCGCGGGAGACTGGTCGAATGGAGGACCGCTGGTTTCGCGAGCTGCCAGACCTGCTTCGTCCCGATGACCTGGTGGTGTTCAACGACACACGTGTGTTTCCGGCCCGATTGTATGGACACAGGAGCGGGGCAAGATCGCAGCCGGTAAGCAAGCGCAATCCCGCGGCCAAGGAATTTCTGAAGGGTAGAGTGGAAGTCTTGCTCACGGGACCGGTGGAGTCGACGGTCGACGGTCTACGGTCGACGGCGGAAAATCCCTTGGTGTGGAATGCATTGGTTCGACCGGGGCGAAAGATCGGGGTTGGAGAGAAGCTGTTTTTTGGCGAAAACCGGGAGCTGCGGGCGGAGGTGATTGCGCGCGGGGAATTTGGCGAGCGGACCCTGCGATTCGAGCCGGTGGAGGACTTTTTCGCGGTGGTGGAGCGGATCGGGCACGTGCCGTTGCCACCCTATATTGCGCGTCCGGATGCGCCGGCGGACCGTGAGCGGTATCAGACGGTCTATGCACGGGCGCGGGGGTCGGTGGCGGCGCCCACCGCCGGGCTGCATTTCACGCCGGGAATTTTGGAGCGGATGCGGGCGCGGGGGATGGAGACGGCGGAGATCACGCTGCATGTCGGGCTGGGGACGTTTCAGCCGGTGCATGCGGAGAAGGTGGAAGAGCACAAGCTGCATCGCGAGTGGTACCGGATATCGGAGGAAGCGGCGGCGCAGATCAATGGCGCGCTGGCGGCGGGGAGACGGGTGGTGGCGGTGGGGACCACGACGGTGCGGACGTTGGAGTATGCGGCGCTTTCGCGAGTACCGAGTACCGAGTACCTAGTACCGAGCAAAACCGTGGAGATCGCACCCGGGAGCGGAGAGGCAGACATCTTCATTTACCCGGGATTTGAATTTCGCATTGTAGGGGCGATGCTGACGAATTTTCATCTGCCGAAATCCACGCTGTTAATGCTGGTGAGCGCGTTTGCCGGGCGGGAGCAGGTGCTTTCAGCGTACAAGCATGCGGTGGAGAAGAGGTACAGGTTTTATTCGTACGGGGATTGCATGTTCGTGGAGAAGCTCTTCTAGTAAATCTTGTTTGATGATGTGTAGCGCACGAGCACCATATCGCCAGGGCCTTCTTGGCCGTTCTCTTTCCACTTCACAGGCCCAGCAAATGCAATCGTCGGTTGCAAGAATCCGCTCACGGTAGGGCTGGCGGTATGCGTGACGTTACAGCCGTAGTCGTGGTTTGTGACTTGAGACGAAATCTCCAGCCTTAACCCGCCGTCCTGCTGGTAGACGGGCCCTTCGCCCTTCATGAACTCGACCCATGTATCACGACACCGCTGTTTCACATCGACCTTAGCCCTTAGACGGCCGCTCTCATCGTTGGTGATGGTGAGCCCCCCTATCCAGCGGTCCCCAGCCCATTGCCACTCATACTTCCCCCCGATCGTCTGCAGCTGTGCCTGCAAGTCTCTGATCGTGGCTTGAGCCTTGCTGCGGTCAATAAGCGCGGCAACCGCAGTAAAGGCAGAAATCACCGCAAGGAAGAGGGCAAAAATCGCTGTCCACATCTTGATTTTCTCTGTTTTGTGCTCGGTTGTTCCTTCAGCCATAATTACCTCCCACACTGATATACGTTTGGTACCTCGTGGAGTGCCTCCTTCGTTGCTAGGACTCCGCTCAAGCGAAGCCACCCCGACGGAAGCATAAACTACCATGTTAGATTCAAACTTGAAACCCGGACTAATACGCTTGTTGGTTAGAAGGGCTAACAGGTACAAGCTAGGAGCTGCGGTACACAAAATTCCCACTCACAATCGTCGCCATCACTTTGCCGGTGAAGGTCCAGCCGTCAAATGGCGTATTGCGCGACTTGGAGAGTGACTGGGAGGCCTGGTAAGTCCAGCGCTTCTTGGGATCGAAGATGACGACGTCGGCGTGCGCGCCGGGTTCCAGGGTGCCGCGTCCGCGCAGGTTGATGATGCGCGCAGGGTTGGTGGAAAGCAGTTCGACCAGGCGGCGCAGTGGCACGTTTTTTTCGCGGTGCAGGCGGGTGATGGCCAGCGCCAGTGCGGTTTCCAGTCCGATGACGCCGAAGGGAGCGCGATCGAACTCGACCTCTTTTTCGTGCTCGGCGTGGGGGGCGTGGTCGGTGGCGATGGCGTCAATGGCGCCGTCGGCGAGGGCGGCGAGCAGGGCCTCGCGATCGGCGGCGGAGCGCAGCGGCGGGTTCATCTTGAAATTGGAATCGTACTCGCCGACGTTTTCATCGAGCAGGGTGAAATGATGGGGCGTGACCTCGCAGGTGACGTGGATGTGGTCGCGCTTGCCGCGGCGCACGGCTTTGAGGGCGGCGGCGGTAGATAGATGGGCGACGTGCAGATGTGCCTGGGTGGCGCGCGCCAGTTCGATATCGCGTTCCACGATCCTGGACTCAGCTTCGGCGGGCATGCCGCGGAGTCCGAGACGGAAAGCCATGGGGCCGTCGTTCATGGTGGCGCCGGCGGTCAGGCACGTGTCCTCGGCGTGCTGAATGACCGGAACCTTGAGGCGCGCGGCGAGGCTGAGCGCTTCGCGCATGAGCTTGTCATCGAGAACCGGCTTGCCATCGTCGGTGAAGGCGACGGCCCCGGCGCGCTGCAGAGCGTAGAAATCGGCGATCTGCTCGCCGTTGCTGCCCAGGGTGGCGGCGGCGACGGGGAAGATGTTGACCACGGCGCCGCGCGCTGCCTCCTGCATCCAGGCGGTGATTTCGACGGAATCGTTGACCGGCGAAGTATTGGGCATCGGGCAGACGGAGGTGAAGCCGCCCGCCGCCGCGGCCGCGGTGCCGGTGGCGATGGTTTCCTTGTGCGACTGGCCGGGCTCGCGCAGGTGGACGTGGAGATCGATGAAGCCGGGGGCGACGATGAGGCCGCGGGCATCGAGGGTTTCGGCAGCCCGCCCGATCAGCTTGGAGCGGGGGGCGAGTTCGGCGACGCGACCGTCGCGCAGCAGGAGGTCGAGTTCGGCATCAGTGTTGGTGGCAGGGTCGATGACGCGGCCGCCGCGAATGAGCAGGGAATTGGGCGATGGTTTGTCATCGCGACGGGTTGCGGGTTGTGGTTTCTTCGCCATCGATCGAAAACCGAAAACCGAAAACCGAAAACCGAATACCTAAACTCGAATCTCCAGCGCGCGGGCCAGGATTGCCATGCGTACGGGAATGCCGTTGGCCACCTGTTCCAGCACCACGGACTGCGGGCTGTCGGCCAGTTCGCCGGTCAATTCCATACCACGAATAATCGGGCCTGGATGCATGAGGACGGCGTCGCGCTTGGCCAGCTTCAGCCGCTCGGGCGTGACCTGGTATTGCGCGATGTACTGTTCGACGCTGATCTGTTTGCCGGCGAGGCGTTCCTTCTGGATGCGCAGGACCATAACCACGTCGGCGCCGCGCAGGGCCTCGCCGAGGTTGCGCGTCACCTGCACGCCGGGAGCGAGGCTTGCGGCCGAATCGGGCGCCAGTTCCGGCGGCCCGCACAGCATGACCTTGGCGCCGAAGCGGCCCAGCAGGTGCACTTCCGAGCGCGCCACGCGGCTGTGAAAGATATCACCGACAATCGCCACGCGCAGTCCGCGCAAGGTTTGCTTATGTTGCAGGATGGTGAAGGCATCAAGCAGCGCCTGCGAGGGGTGCTCGTGCATGCCGTCGCCGGCGTTGATGACCGGGACATCCACATGGCGGGCGAGCACGTGGGGCGCGCCCGACGAGGGATGGCGAATGATGATGACCTGGGCGCCGAGGGCGCGGATGGTCAGGCCGGTGTCAATCAGCGACTCGCCTTTCTCGACGCTGGACGCGGTGGGGTGCACGATGGTGGTGGTGGCGCCCAGCACTTTGGCGGCAAACTCGAAGGAGATGCGGGTGCGCGTCGAGGCCTCGTAGAAGAGCAGCGCAACCCGTTTTTCCTTGAACAAGGGGCGGGGGCGGGCACGCTGAAAGCGCTTGGCGAGCCGCAGAATGGCGACGATCTCGTCGGTTTCGAGCTGTTCAATGCCCAGCAACGACGCGTGCGCCAGCTTGCGCCGCGCCGCCGGAGCGTTGGCGTTCGCGATCAGGTTTCCTTCTCCACCAGCAGCACCTTCTCCATGCTGTCAGTTTCCTGAAGCTTAACCTCGATGATCTCGTTGCGCGTGGTCTGCACCGTGCGGCCGACAAACCCGGCCTCGATGGGCAGTTCGCGATGGCCGCGATCGATCAGGACGAGCAGTTGCACGCGGCTGGGGCGGCCGTGATCCACCAGCGCGTCGAGCGCGGCGCGGGTGGTGCGGCCGGTGTAGAGAACGTCGTCGCAGAGGACGATGTTCATGTCGGTGACCGGACATCCGATGTCGGCCTTTTGCACCAGCGGCTTGGGGCCGACGGTGGACAGGTCATCGCGGTAGAGCGAAATGTCGAGGATGCCCACCGGGATGGCCGTGCCTTCGATGCGCTGGATGATTTTGCCGAGGCGCTGCGCGATCGGCACTCCACGCCGGCGAATTCCCACCAGGGCAAGGTCCTTGATGCCGTTATTTTTCTCGATGATTTCGTGCGCCAACCGCACCAGCGTCCGTTCGATCTCGGAGGCGGACATCAGTTGCGCCTTCAGACGCAGCTTGGGTGTTGAGGTGGGAGTGGAACTCATGGCCGGGGAATCATAAAGAAGCGATTGGCGATTGGCAATTAGCTTTTGGCCATTCGCCATTGGCCCTTGGTCAGGCATGCGCGCGTTTCCGCGCAGCTGATTGCGCATACCTTGGATGTCAGGGCTGGTCGCGGTTGGCACACGGCTGGCGGCTAATGGCCAATGGCAAATCTAGCTTTGCCGGTCGCGCGGACTCTTGCCCAGCAGCCAGGCGCCGAGAGCCCCGCCGATACTGGATAAGGCGAGGAAGGCGGCGAGGAACACCACCAGGACGATAGTGACCAGCAGGGCGAGGCCGGCGGGGGTCATCATCTGCTGGATGGCCTGTTGGGCGCGGGGATCGGCGTTGCGCGCGGCGGCCTGCTCGACGATCTGCTGCAGCATCTGGCGAAAACGGCCGCTGCCGCGGCTTACCAGCAATTCCAAGCCGAACAGAACGGCGAAGACGACGAATCCAAACAATCCCGTGACCGCCCCGATGCGGGCGCCCAGACCCGGGGTGAGCGTCGCCTGTGGCACGCGGCGGCGATACATCGCGATCCCCAGCACGCCCCCGACAACCAGCCATAACAGAAAGCCAAGAAACGGGATAACCCAGGCAATCGCCAGGAAGAATCCGGCCAGCGCGGCGGCGGGCACAGCCTGGGACCAGTCAATGCCGAGGGGCGCGGCTGGCGTGGCGCCACCCAGGGAAACCGGTTCGGCGGGCGGCTGGATTTCAGCCGGAGTACCGGGGAGAAGGGGCTCGGTAGCGCGCTCCTCCCCGATTACCCGGATCTGAGGGGCGCCGCAGTGCTTACAGAAGGCGGTCCCGTCTTCCACCGCAGTACCGCACTGATGGCAGGGATGCTCCATAACTCCAAATTCAACGTAACAGGTGGAAGTAACGGTGGCAAGGAACCTGACCCCGGGGTGCAGGCAGCGTCTGGAATGCCATGCCGGAATGGGACTTGCGGTTTGCGCCGACGCAATTTGGCGTGCACGGCGGGCTAATCAGGTGATATAAAAGCATACATTTATAACCTCGTTATCCCGGGTTGATCGGAACCCCCGAACCGGTGAACTCGTGACGGTACTTCAGCCGACCCGTTTTTCGGCTGGGGGGAGGTTCAGTTGGACATTGTCCTCATACGGGCAATTTTTGTCGTCGTGGTGGCCGCCGTCTGCTACTTCCTGCAGCCGTTCGGGCTCAATCCCGTGCCGGATATGGTGGTGGGGGCGGGAATCGGCCTGGCCATCGTGCTGTTCGAGATGCGGCTGCGGCAGATCAGCCTCAAGCGCCTGATCGGGGCGGCCATTGGCAGCATTCTCGGCATTATCGGCGCCTACCTGTTCAGCATCGTCATCCGCAATTCTCTCAAGCCCGGCGCGACGCAAAGCTTCCTGCAATTGCTGGTCATCCTGTTGATGGCTTACGTGGGGCTGATTGTCGGAGCCAACAAGGGCGACCTGCTGAACCTGTCGGCGCTGGGCGGAATTTTCGGTGGAGAAAAACAGTCCAAGAAGAGCTACAAGATCCTGGACACCAGCGTCATCATTGACGGGCGGATTGCGGATATCGCCGAGACCGGGTTCCTGGATGGCGTGCTGGTGATTCCGCAGTTCGTCTTGCGCGAGCTGCAACTGGTGGCCGACAGCGCCGATTCGCTGAAACGCAATCGCGGGCGGCGCGGACTGGACATTTTGCAGCGCGTCCAGAAGATCGCGACCCTGCAAGTGCAGATCGTGGAAGACGATTTTCCCGCGGTGCGGGAAGTGGACATGAAGCTGATCGAGCTGGCCAAGCTGATGGAGGGGAAGATCGTGACCAACGATTTTAACCTCAACAAAGTGGCGCAGCTCCAGGGCGTGGAAGTGCTCAACATCAACGAGTTGGCGAACTCGCTGAAGCCGATCGTGCTGCCGGGCGAGGCCATGCGCGTGTTCATCCTGAAGGAAGGCAAGGAGTACAACCAGGGCGTGGCCTACCTGGACGACGGCACCATGGTCGTGGTGGACAATGCGCGCAAGATGATCGGCAAGACCGTCGATATCGCCGTCACCTCCGTGTTGCAGACCACGGCGGGGAAGATGATCTTTGGAAAGTTCGATGAGCGGGCGACGGTACGCACGGAACTGCCGCGCACGGCCAACGTCCGTCCCGGGTCGCCGCAACCCTCCGGACCGCCGCAGTCGGCAGGATCGCAGGCATCGCCCGTGGCGGCGGCGGAACGGCCGGTTGAACCGGTGTAAAGAAGCTCTTAGCTATTAGCTCTTAGCCGCTAGCGTTTCAATATTGGAAAGTCCCGGCCTTGTGGCCGGGACTTTGCTTTTCTCGGGCAGAGGCAGCAGCTCTTAGCAGAATCTCGAGCTCAGAGCTTAAAAGCTAGGATTATTATGCCTTTGACGAAGTAAAAGAGTGCATGATTCTATTGAGACATGCATCCAACTCCCCGAGGTCGCGCATGACTATTGCGGTAGGGATGCTGTGCGACGGGGGCGTTGTCTTTGGAGCGGACGTTGACGAAACCGTCGGTGACATGCGCCGACGAGTTCACAAAATTCCGACGAAGATTGAAGGACAGCGCGCGCTGATCACGGGAGCGTGTGAGAACGGCCATCTTATGGACACGGCGGTCGAGCGCATCTTCGACGGCCTGACTCCGGAAAAGGCCCAAACAACGAAGTCTACAGGCGCCTTTCTGCAAGAAATCATGCTTGGGCTCTATCGAGACGAGTTCCCAACATATCCGGATCAAAACAGCACGAGAATGAGGTTGCTCGTCGCTACGAAGCCACAAGAAGAGAACAAGGCAGCAGCGTGGAGCATTGATTGCAGTAGTGTTCACCGAATGAAGCCGATGGAAATTGTGGGTTGTGGCGACTTGGTTCAGTTTGTCGGCGATCATCTATATACGCCCTACATGGCCTTGGAGTCCGGCAAGGTGGCGATAGTGCAAGTGCTGTCCGCGGCAAAGAAGATTGTTCAGTACGTCGGCGGCGACAGCTACGTGCATGTACTCCGCGATGATGAGGGAATAGAGAGGAAGAATTTTTGCTTTTCTCCGGATGAAGAAGACTTATACGAGTTTTTTTTCACACTCGGGCGCGGCTTGCTGCTAGTGTCCTGTGCCGGAAATACGTGAACAAAGTCGCGCGATCTTTTGCAGGATCGAATCGGCCGTTGCTGTCCAGGCGAAGGGGCGATGGGAACGGTTGTAGTTTCGCACAAAAGCGTCGATCTTTTCGATCAGGTCCTTCACGCTACGGAAGGAGCCGCGACGAATCGCCTGCTGGGTGATGAGAGCGAACCAGCGTTCCACCTGGTTGAGCCAGGAGGAGTAGGTGGGGGTGTAGTGGATGTGATAGCGGGGGCGTTGCCCCAGCCAGGTGCGGACCTTGGGGTGCTTGTGGGTGGCGTAGTTGTCCACGATGAGGTGCACGTCGAACCCGTCCGGGATGGAGGCATCCAAACGGCGCAGGAAGGAGAGGAACTCCTGGTGCCGGTGGCGCGGCTTGCACTCGGTAAAGACCACGCCGCTGGCGATGTCGAGGGCGGCAAACAGGGTGGTGGTGCCGTGGCGGACGTAGTCGTGGGTGACGCCCTCGACGTAGCCCAGTCCCATGGGCAACACCGGCTGGGTACGGTTCAGGGCCTGGATCTGGCTTTTTTCATCGACGCACAGCACCAGCGCGTGATCGGGCGGGTTCAGATAGAGGCCGACGATGTCGCGGACCTTCTCGACCAAGAACGGGTCGGTGGAGAGCTTGAAGCTGCGGCTGCGGTGCGGCTGCAGGGCAAAGAGTTGAAACACGCGATGAACGGTGGACTTGGAAATGCCGCTGGCCTGGGCGGCTTGCCGGACGCTCCAGTGGGTGGCGCCCGCCGGCTTGCGCGCGAGGGTTCGTTTGAGCAGGGCCGCGATCTGCTCATCCTCGATGCTGCGCGGTCGGCCGGGACGCAGCTCATCGTACAGTCCCGCCAGCCGGTGCTCGACAAAGCGCCGCCGCCAGTTGCCCACGGTGGCGTTGGTCCAGTGCAAGCGGCGGGCAATTTGCGTGTTGCTTTGCCCCTGGGCCGACCACCGCACCAGCCGGGCGCGGCACACCAAGGCGTGGGGCAAAGTGCGAGAAGCAGCCCAACTGCGCAGTTGGGTTTGTTCCTCTGGGTTCAAAGTAAGCGCAGGTTTGGGGCGACCGGTTCGCATGTCCGGCAGCTTAACCCAAAGCCGTTACTTATGCTAGTTACTTATGGGACACTACACTAGCGACTGGCAACAAAACCGTGTCCGATACCGACTTTGAAAGGATTGCCACGGAATTTATTGCTAATCTTCGATGGAAGCGAGCACAGGTTATTGAGCAGTGAGTTTCTCAAAAGCGAGTATTGGTGCCGTGACCATGTGCCGCAGCGTATCCACGAAAAGATCAGGATTCTTGCGGCGATTGAAACGAAAGGTCATCTCGTCTAGATCGGTTGTAAGGTGCTTTGCGCTGATTTTACGCCACGTCCCAACGATGCCGCGCTTGAGCAGAGAGAAGGCGGATTCGACTGCGAGCCAAGAGCTAAAAGCTTAAGAGCTAAAAGCTTTTCTTCCAATACAAATACCCCGGCAGCCCGATTGCCGAGAGTACCAGGCATGACACCGCTTCCCTGGGCCGCTCGAAGGTCGTGTTCGCCAGCCATCCGGCGATCAGCACCACGTACACCGCCGGCATCCACGGATAACCCCAGCAGCGGTAGGGCCGCAGCGTGTCGGGACGCTTGCGGCGCAACACGAACAGCGCGCCCACCGTCGCCACGTACGACAGGATCATCCCGAACTCCGTGTAGGTGAACAGCTGATCGTAGGTGCCTGACAGCGCGAACACGCACGCCAGCGCGCCCTGCGCCATCAGCGCGAACGCCGGCGTCCGGTGCTGCGGATGAACATTGCCCATGCGGTGAAAGAACAGCCCGTCGTGCGCCATGGCGTAGGAAATCCGCGCCCCCGCCAGGACATTGCTCGAGGTCGCGCTGAAGCACGCAATCGCGATCACCACCGTGATCCAGTACGCCGCCACCGGCGAGAACAAGACCTGCGCCGCCGCCTGGCCGATCGCGTCCTGTTTCGCGATTGCCGTCACCGGCAGGGCGTACAGGTAGGCAGCGTTGATTGCGCAATAAATCAGGATGACGGCCAGCACACCCATGATCAGCGCGCGCGGCACGTTGCGCTCCGGTTCGCGCACTTCGCCCGCTACCCACGCCACGTACACCCAGCCTTCGTAGGCCCAGAACACGGCGATAAACGCCACGCCCATCGCCGCCATGAACGGGCTGAGACCGGGGGCCAGCGCTTCCCGCACGCCGCCCATGTTGAAATGCGACCAGGAGCCTCTGCCCATCGCAAAGCCGAACACGATGAACGCCGCAATCGCCACGTACTTCATCCACGTGGTCACGTTCTGCAACAGCACCGCGGGACGCAGGCCGCGCACGTTGATGAAGGTCAGCAACACAATCGCCGCCACCGCCACCAGGTCGCCGCGGGTCAGGTTCCATGCCGTCTGCACCACGTGGCCGGACTTCCAGCCCAGTCCGGGCAAAGACAGCACCGCCACAGTCGCTTCCAGCGGCCGCACCACTTTCCCGAGATAGACCGCGAACGCCACCGCGATAGTGGCGATGCCGCCGCCATTGCCGGCGACAAACATGAGCCAGCCATAGAGGAACGCCGCGAAATCGCCATAGGCTTCGCGCAGGTAGACGTATTGCCCGCCGGCTTCGGGGAACATCGTGCCCAGTTCGGCAAACACCAGCGCTCCCATCAGCGCCAGCGCTCCGCCGGCCACCCACACGCCGAGAAACAGCGGAGGTGAAGGCAGCGCTGTGGCCACGTCCTTCGGCACCAGGAAGATGGCGCTGCCGATCACGCCGCCGATCACCAGCAACACGCCATCCCACGCCGAAAGCCCGCGTACCAGGCCGGTGGGTTCCTGCTTTGCGGTCTGCGCCGGAGCTTCGGCAGGCATAGGGTTCAATTTTCCAGGAGGCGAACGAGACCCCGGTCATCCTTATAATCGTGGCCGGAGGTTATCCGCACATGGCCGACAGCGTCAAGGCGAAGGCGGCGGCCGCGCCGGGCATGCGGCGATGAGTCCTTAGTTGCGAGTCCCGAGTCCGGAGCACCGAACCAGACCTGTCCGTCTCAAGCAGCGAAAAGCAAAACCGCAGAGGACGCCAAGTACGGAAAGGGAAAATCATCAAACGAGAAGCCTTAGCGTCCTTCGCGGCCTTCGCGGTTCAGCTTTTGTACAATTCGACCATGTCCTCCCCCGTAACGCTCACTCCCATAGGCGTTGTGCGCAGTGCTATCCGCGAGCCGCTCGATGAAGTCTTCGGCGGACTGACCGCGCGCATCGAACTCGACCCGGCGCGCTTCACGCCCGAATCGCTCAAGGGCCTCGACGAGTTCTCGCACGTCGAAATCCTTTTCTACTTCCACCAACTTGACGAGTCCCGGATCGTTTACACCACGCGCCACCCGCGCAATCGCCCGGACTGGCCCGACGTCGGCATCTTCGCCCAGCGTGCCCGCATGCGTCCCAGCCGCATCGGCTCGACCGTGTGCCGCCTCGTTTCCGTCGCGGGACTCACCATCACGGTGGAAGACCTCGACGCCATTGACGGCACGCCGGTGCTCGACATCAAGCCCTACATGCTGACCTTCGGCCCGCGTGGCCCGGTGCGCGAGCCGGCTTGGGCACGCGAGCTGATGACCACTTACTGGCGTCCACTGGCAAAATAGGGCAACCTGGCCGGTTGGTTCACATCGAATCCAACGAACATGAGCCGACTCCTACTCGTCCTGGTTGCCGCGCTGTGCCTCGGCCTTCCCGCGCTGGCGCAGGACAATTACGAAATCCAGGTCTACGCTTCCGACACCGTCGAGCCCGGCGCCACCATGTTCGAGACCCACACCAATTTCACGCCCTCCGGCCACGGGTCGCAGAACGGGCTGCGTCCTACCGACCACTCGTGGCACGAGACCTTCGAAATCACTCACGGCTGGAACGACTGGTTCGAAACCGGGTTCTACATTTTCACCTACGCACATTCCGGTTACGGTTGGGAGTATGTCGGCTCGCATATCCGGCCGCGGGTGCGCGCGCCCGAAAAATGGCACTGGCCGGTCGGCGTCAGCTTGTCCAGCGAGTTTGGCTGGCAGCGGCGTATCTTTTCCGCGGATACATGGACGCTGGAACTGCGCCCCATCGTGGACAAGAAAATCGGGCCTTGGTACCTTGCCTTCAATCCCACGGTGGGGAAAGCGCTGGTCGGCGCCAATGCCGATAAGGGGTTCGATTTCTCGCCCAACGTGAAGGTCAGTTATGACCTGACCAAGAAAGTCGCCGTTGGGGTGGAATACTATGGCTCGCTCGGCCCGATCGGAAATTTCGATCCGCTCGCCGAGCAGGAGCAACAGATTTTTCCGGCGGTGGATCTGAATCTGTCCCCCAACTGGGAATTCAACGCCGGCGCCGGTGTGGGCACCACGCGCTCCACCGACCGCCTGATCCTGAAAGTGATCATCGGCTACCGGTTTGTGAAGAAGAAGAAATAGTACCGAGTACCTGAGTACCGGGCGACCATGAACGCTCGCGAAGCGAGGACACATGAAAGGCTTCATTCTCGGCATCATCGTCACACTGGTCTGCATCGCCGCCGGCGCCTACATCTACTTTGCCGGCGGCTACGCTCCGGTCGCCACCTCCGCCCAGGCCATGCCCTTCGAGAAAAAGCTGGCCAACATGGCGCTGGAGGCGCACATCGAAAAGCAGGCGCCCAAGAACGCCCCCATCCAGGCCGACGATGCCGCTTATACGACTGGTGCGTTGATCTACAAGTTGCATTGCGCCGTCTGCCATGGCCTGCCCGGCGCGCCCGAACCCCCAATCGCCAAGGGCGAATATCCCAAGCCGCCGCAACTGTTCAAAGGCCACGGCGTCACCGACGACCCCGCAGGCGAGACTTACTGGAAAGTGTCCAACGGCATCCGTCTCACCGGCATGCCTGCTTTCAGCCAATCGCTGTCGGAAACTCAGATGTGGCAGGTCAGCCTCCTGCTGAAAAACGCCGACAAGCTGCCCGCCTCCGTACAGCAGGAACTCGGTGGGACCATGCAGATGCAGGCGCCGACCGGCGGCGGCGCACACCAGCACGACCACTGAACACATCGGGTGATCGGGTGATCGGGTGATCTAACTACCGCCCCAACGCCGTTTCCCCTCTATAATCAAAGCTTCGCCATGCCCACGACTCTGGACCAGATCGTAGCCGCGGCCCGCCGGCGCGTGGCCAACAACCAGCCGCTGGCTAATCGCGCCGAACTCGCCAAGCGCGCTGCGGAGCACGTCCCGCGCGGATTTGCTGCCGCCCTGCGTCGCGTCTCCGCCGAAGGTCCCGCTGTCATTGCTGAGCTGAAAAAAGCGTCGCCCTCCTGCGGCGTCATCCGCGGCAGCTTTCATGTCGCCGGCCTCGCCTCGCAACTCGAGGCCGCCGGCGCCGCCGCACTTTCCGTCTTGACCGACGAAGAGTATTTCCAGGGCTCCCTCGCGAACCTGTGCGAGGCCTCTGCCGCCGCTGAATTGCCCTGCCTGCGCAAGGACTTCATCGTGGACGAGTTCCAGTTGCTGGAATCGCGCGCCAATCACGCCGACGCCGTTCTCCTGATTGTGGCCGCGCTCGACCCTGCCGAACTCCGCCGCCTGCACGCCGTCGCCCGCGAGTTCTCCCTCGATGTGCTCTGCGAAGTGCACGACGAAAATGAACTCGGACGCGCCCTGGATCTCGGCTGCGACATCATCGGCGTCAACAATCGCGACCTGCGCACCTTCCAGGTGGATCTGAATACCGCCGTGCGCCTGGGCCGCAACATTCCTCCCGGCGTGCTCAAGGTGGCGGAAAGCGGCCTGCAGTCCGGCGCCGACATTCGCCGCCTGCGCGACGCCGGCTATGAAGCCTTCCTGATTGGCGAGTCGCTCATGCGCGCCGAATTTCCCGGTCAGGCGCTGCAGGAGCTTATTCGACGCGGGCGGGAGGCGTTTGAAAACGCGTGAAGCTGGTCAACAAAGAGAACTATGTTCATCACTTGACGCGCGCCGATGCATTCTATTTGACAATGCAATTAATAGGCGGCGATCCAGAGTATTCTGGTGGTGGGGCGTACGCAACCGCCATTCCACTTCTTGCAGTGCATACGGGTATCTCGATGGCAGATGCTCTTCTCGTTTTCCAGCGAGCGAGACGCGGAAGTGACCCGAACCATCGAGAAAGCGTACGCGAATTGATGCGGTTGTGCTCGGAAATGCACGTGGACGATGCTGGCGTGTCGCATTATGCATGGTTAGTGGAAAACAAAACGAACCTCGTGTACGACGATCAACGCACTGACCAAGAGCAGCACATTAAGAAAGCGGCGCTCCACGCGGAGCGGTTTGTCAGGTGGGTTTTCAGGACCTTTCCTGATCTTGCGCGGGCCTCGAACTTGGGGGAGCCATGAGAACACGACAGACGACACGCCAGCCAGCGCGGATTTCCGGTCGAAGGATGGAGTTGCGGGCACGAGATGCCGTCGCGCGCCTTATGCTTCAACGGCTCGTTGTGCCCAACATCTACTTCGACGCGCCCTGGCCGTCTCACCCTAATAGAGTAGATATGCTCGCCATCGATCGGGCGGGTGCGGGTGACGTACACGTATTCGAGTTCAAGAGTGCGGCGGGTGCAACGCGGACACATTTGCAGCGCCTCTTTGCAATGCCCGCAAGCCATCGGTGGCTGGTCGTGGTGAGCCGGCCACATGAAGAACCGACTCCGGTGGGGAGGAGCATGTTAGACGCACCACAGGGTATGGGTCGTATCGGAGTCATCGAAGTGGAGCAGGATAGCGCCGACACGCTTGATGCCCGCGTCGCTGTGCCGGCGGAGCGGTTCGGTGGATCTTTTTATGATCTCGCGGACCGATTTACCGCCGTGACTAAACCGGACTTGGCGCGCTGAAATCATGACTTGGATCAAAATCTGCGGCACCACCACTCGCGCCGACGCTTTGGCCGCGGTCGAGGCCGGCGCCGATGCCGTCGGCTTCGTCTTCGCGGCTAGCCCGCGGCGCATTGCGCCCGAAGCCGCGCAGGAGATCGCCGCCGCCCTGCCGCGTCCGGTGGACAAGGTCGGCGTCTTCGCCAACGAATCCGCGGAGCGCATCGAGCGAGTCGCGCGCCAGGTCGGCCTCACTGTCATTCAGCTCCACGGCGACGAGAGTGCGGATTTCGCGCGCCGGCTGTTTCGCAGCAGTGACGGCCGTGCCGACGGACGCGCCCGCCTGCGCGTCTTCAAGGCGGTCTCCGTGATGCCGGGCGTGGAAGGCGTGCTGCGCGATTTTGCCTCCTCCGATGCGGTTGACGGCATCTTGCTCGACTCCGCCGTGCTCCGCGTCGCATGCATGGGCCAGGGCACGGAACTCGTGCGCGGCGGAACCGGCGTCACCTTCGACTGGAAGCGTGCCACCGACTTTGTTCCCGGCATCGCGCAGCGCACGAGAATCATCCTCGCCGGCGGCCTCTCGCCCGCCAACGTCGCCGAAGCCGTGCGCATCCTCCAGCCCTGGGGCGTGGACGTCTGCACCGGCGTCGAAGCCTCGCCCGGCGCCAAGGATCACGCTAAGGTTCGCGCTTTTGTTTCTGCCGTTCGCGACGCCGCGTCACCACCGGCCACCAGCCACTAACCGCCAGCCACCATGTCCACATCAGCCAAACACGCGCTACCCACCCCCGGACGCTTCGGCGACTACGGCGGACGCTACGTTCCGGAAACCCTTGTCGCCGCACTCGAGGAACTGGAAGCCGCTTACAACCGCGCCCGCCGCGACAAAAAATTTCAGCGCGACCTCGCTTACCTCCTCAAGCAGTACGCTGGGCGTCCCACGCCGCTCTTCTTCGCCCGCCGCCTGACGGAAAAACTTGGCGGCGCGCGCATTTACCTGAAGCGCGAAGACCTGCTCCACACCGGTGCGCACAAGATCAACAACTGCATCGGCCAGGCGCTGCTTGCCGAACGCATGGGCAAGCGCCGCGTCATCGCCGAAACCGGGGCCGGTCAGCACGGCGTCGCTACCGCCACCGTCTGCGCGCTGTTCGGATTCGACTGCGTCGTCTACATGGGCACCGAGGACATGCGCCGCCAGGAACTCAACGTCTTCCGCATGCGGCTGCTGGGCGCGGAGGTGCGCGGCGTGGACTCCGGCTCGCGTACCTTGAAAGACGCCATCAACGAAGCCATGCGCGACTGGGTCACCAACGTCCGCAGTACGCATTACCTGCTCGGCAGCGTGCTCGGCGCGCATCCTTATCCCACCATGGTGCGCGATTTCCAGTCCATCATCGGCCGCGAAACGCGCGCGCAAATTCGCCGCGCCACCGGCAAATTGCCCTCGGCGATCATCGCCTGTGTCGGCGGCGGCTCGAATGCGATGGGAATCTTTCATGAGTTCATAAAGAAAAAAGACAAGCGCGTGCGCCTGATCGGAGTCGAAGCCGGCGGCCGCGGCGAAAAGCTGGGCGAGCACGCCGCCCGCTTCCACGGCGGCTCTCCCGGCGTGTTGCAGGGCACGTTCTCCTACGTTTTGCAGGACGACGCCGGCCAGATCGCCGCCACGCACTCCGTTTCCGCCGGTCTCGACTATCCCGGCGTCGGCCCCGAGCACGGCTGGCTCAAGGACATCGGCCGCGCTGAATACGTCTCCGCCAGCGACCAAGAGGCGCTGGAAGCCTGCGTGCTGCTGTCGCGCACCGAGGGCATCATCCCGGCGCTCGAGTCAGCGCACGCCGTCGCCGAATGTCTGAAACGCGCGCCGAAGATGAAAAAATCCGACATCCTGATCGTCAACATTTCCGGCCGCGGCGACAAGGACATGGGAATCCTGCAGGAGAACCTATCGATTGGCAATTAGCTTCAAATCTCGCCCCGGCCTGGTCGCCTACATCACCTGCGGCGACCCGGACATTGGTACGACGAAGGAAATCGTTCTCGCGGCGATCGACGCCGGCGCCGAGGTCGTCGAGCTCGGCGTTCCCTTCAGCGACCCGGTCGCCGACGGCCCGGTGATCCAGCGCGCCTGCGAACGCGCCCTGCGCAATGGCACCACCCTCCGGGACGTGCTGAAGCTTGCCCGCGAAGTGCGCGAGCAAAAACCAGGCGCCGGCCTGATCATCTTTTCTTACCTGAACCCGATTCTCCGTTTCGGCCTGGAGCGCTTCTGCGCCACCGCCGCCGCCGCCGGGGTTGACGGTGCGCTGGTGACCGATCTTCCCGTCGAAGAAGCGCACGACTATCTGGCCAACATGCGCCGCCGCGAACTGGCGACAATTTTTCTCGCCGCGCCCACCTCGACCGACCAGCGCCTGAAAAGCATCGCTGAGGTTTCCACCGGTTTCCTGTACGCGGTCTCGCGCACCGGCGTTACCGGCACGCGCCAGGAGCTCGCCACCGACGCGCGCCGGCTGGTCAAGCGCCTGCGCCGATACGCCAAGTTGCCCATCGCGGTGGGTTTCGGCATCTCCACCGCGGAACAGGTTCAAGAAGTCGCGCAGTTTGCCGACGCCGCCGTCGTCGGCAGCGCCATCGTGCAGGCGGTGGAAAATGCTGCGTCCCGGGGCAGCGCGCCCCAAGCTGTGGCAGAATTGATAAAGCAGCTCTCAGCTTTCAGCTCTCAGCTATCAGGCGGTTCGACGGCGGCTCCGAGAAAACCTCGATCTGCCGCGATACCGTGACCGGTGTCGCGCACTCAAAGTCATACGTGTTTAGCTGAGAGCTGATAGCTGATAGCTGATAGCTTGTCTTATGGACATCGCGGATTGGCGCAAGAAAATCGATGACCTCGACCGCAAGCTGGTGGACTTGCTCAATGAGCGCGCCCACTGTGCGCGGGAGATCGGGCGTTTGAAGCGCGGCACCAACCAGCCGGTGTACGAGCCCGACCGCGAGAAGGTGATCCACGAAAACGTGCACCGCGCCAATCGCGGCCCGCTCGCCGATCGCGACCTGACCACGATCTACGAGCGCCTGATTGACGTCATGCGCAAGATTCAGAAAGAAGAATCCGTCCCCAAGGTCAAGGCCGATGGCGGCGACACCGAACTTGAGGGCGAACTGAACGATTGATGACGCAGCACGCCACCATCACGGGACCAGGAGGTTGTAGCTGAAGGCTGATACCTGACAGCTCTTTTCATATGATTGTGACTATGCAGGAAGGCGCCAGCGAACCGCAGATCCAGAACGTCATTGAGCACCTTGTCGGCCTCGGGTTCTCCGTCCACCGCTCGACCGGCGAACGTCACACCGTGCTCGGCGCGGTGGGCGCGCGCAATGACTTCGACACCCGCGATCTCGAAGTCCTCGACGGCGTGCACCTCGTGCATCGCATCAGCGCGCCGTACAAGCTTGTCGCCAGGCATTTCCGGCCGGAAGGCACGGTGGTCAAGTTGCCCAACGGCCTCACCGTCGGCGGCGACAAGGTCCTGGTGATGGCCGGCCCGTGCTCGGTGGAATCGCGCGAGCAGCTCTTCTCCACCGCCGAGCAGATCTCGCAAGCCGGCGCGCGTGTGCTGCGCGGCGGCGCTTTCAAGCCGCGCTCTTCCCCGTATTCCTTCCAGGGCATGGGCGAAGAGGGCCTCAAGCTGCTCAAGCAAGCGGGCGAAAAATACCATCTGCTGGTCATCAGCGAGGTCATGGAAATTTCCCAGATCCCGCTCATGCTCCCCTACGTTGACATCCTGCAGGTGGGAGCGCGCAACATGCAGAACTTCAACCTGCTGCGCGAACTCGGCAAGGTGCGCAAGCCGGTGATGATGAAGCGGGGCATCGCCGCCACCATCGAGGAGATGCTGCTCTCCGCCGAATACATCATGGCCGGCGGCAACTACGACATCATCCTCTGCGAGCGCGGCATCCGCACCTTCGAGACCTACACCCGCAACACCATGGACATCTCCGCCATTCCCATCGTGCACAAGCTCTCGCACCTGCCCATCTGCGGCGATCCCTCGCACGGCACCGGACGCCGCGACAAAGTCGCTCCCATGGCCCGCGCCGCCGTCGCCGCCGGCGCCGACGCCATCATCGTCGAGGTGCACAGCAATCCCGACAAGGCGCTCTCCGACGGTGCTCAGTCGCTCTACCCGAAGCAATTCGCTGAGCTGATGGACCAGTTGCGCATCATCGCCCCCGCGGTGGGGCGCACCATCGCCTGACCAGGGGACGCGCTGGGAAAGAATTCAGAAGGACGGATGAAAGACGATCTTAATGACCGCGGACGTCTGGCGAGGGAGACATCCCATTACTTCGCCGAATTGGATGACCGCGCCGCCAAAGAAGAAAACTGCCTTGCGCGGGATTTGGCTGCGGCGGCCACCTGCATTGACTTGGACACAACAATCTAAGTCCTCAGCCTTGCGCCTGGCGCCTGAAGCCTGCAGCCTATTGCATCCCCGCCCGCGCAAAATCCTCGCGCGTCAGACCTGGCAGATACAACCCTCGGTACTCCCGTTTCCACCACGCTCCCGTCGCACTGCGCTCCGGCCAACTGGTAAACCTGTACTCGTACACCAGCGCCCGCACGTACACCGGCGGAGCTTGGGCAAAGGGGTTCCAGCCCAACAACCGGGTCGCCTCCGGCGATCCCTGCAGCAGCCGCAGCATGAAGCGCAGCAGCCACGGATTCTGTTCGTAGTTCCCCAGCGCCGCGAACCACATCTGCCAGTCCAGACGCGGCTGGTACGGCGCCACCCATGCCGGACGCCGCTTCGCGTCTCCCGGCTTGTACTTGAATTCATACGCCTGCCAGGTCACGCCGTCGCTCGATCCTTCGATCACGATCTCCATGCGCGTCGTGGTCATCACCGCGAACAAGCCGTAGGAATTCACGATTTCAAACGGCGCCAGCGATCCCAGCGCCGCGTCCGCTCCCGGCGGCCTCCAGTGCAGGACCGGCCCGGTGACCTCGCCGATGCTGACGAACAAAATCAAGATCGCGACTCCGGTCCCAATCGCCACCCGCGGCACGCTTTTCGTCCGCTCCAACCATCGCTTGCGCGCCCGCGCCACAAACTCATCAATCGCGCGGTTGCCCCACCCTTGTCGCTGGCTTTGGAGCGACAGGGTGGGGGTGTTCCGTCCCAGCCGCTGGTCATCCACCAGCCACAGGCACAGCGCGATCGCCAGCAGGTTGAAGAACGCATAATTGCCCGTCAGCATGATCAGCACCTGGAACAGGATCAGGATGCCGGCCGCCAGCAATCGCACCCGCCGCGGAAACCAGATCAGGAACGGCGCTCCCAGTTCGACCGCCAGCACCACGGCCGTGCTGCAGCTCTGGAACCACGCCGGCAATTGGTGCAGGTACCAGGCCAGCGGCGTCGGCAGCGGCTGCGTCCAGTAGTGGTAACGCATGGCTGTCAGCGTGCGCCAGCTTGGGTCGCCGCTCGCCAGCTTCACCACTCCCGACATGAACATCAGCCGGAACAGCAGCCAGCGGAACATCCACGGCGCCAGGTTCGACCAGCCGAGAAAAATCGCCAGGAAGCCCGCCTCCAGCAGCAGCGCGTCCCATTGAAAGCTCATGAACGCCTGCCCTGCCGTCACGATGGACAGATACAGGATGAATGCGCCCAGGCACGCCGCACGCCGCGCGACTCCCAGCGTCAACAGTATTCCCAGCGCCGCGCCCGCGATCCACACCGCGGCCACAAACCAGTTGCTGGAGTTGAGGAAGAACACGCTGGGAAGCGCGCGAAAGGCGGCGTCGCCGTAGTACCGTTTCACCGCGACGATGGTTTCCGCGACCGGATCAATCCCGTTGCTTCCGATCAGCCCCGAAGCCTGCACGCCGAACGAAACGAACGCGATCAGGTAGATGATCCCCAGCGCGCGCAGGAACAGCTCGGTCGCCAGCGCATACGTCACGCGCCGCACCGGAGCGCCCCACAGCAGTTTTGTGATGGTGTACGCGGCGGAGCGATGCGCCGCGATCGTCCTGTACGCTGCTTCCGCAACCGCCGCGAATCCCGGCACATGCTCGTACGCCGACAGCAGCCAGGTCTTGTCTCCAATCGCCCTCGCGGTGAGCGCCGCGTGCGCTCCACTGCGCTGCTGGCCGTCGGGAAGAAAGATCTGTACTGCCTCGGCGAACTGCTCGCGGGGCACGTTTGGAAATTGCGCCGCCGCCTCCTGAAACGGCGCATACGCCACGCGCTCTCCGGTCAGTTCCTTCCAGTACTCGATCCAGGCGCGGCAGAATCCGCAGTCCCCATCGAACACCATCAGCGGCTTTTCAGGTTGCTCTTCCGCCGTCTGCAATTCAGCGCCTCGTGTGCCAACTGTATCCGAGATTGAGCGGCGGAGGCACGTACGCTGGTAGTCCAGCACGGAAGAGTATGTGCAAGAACGGTGCCGCGCCACTGGCGCTCCGCGATATTGATCCACTTTTCCCACCGCTGCCGCGGTGGGCTAACGAATTCCGCCGCTCTGCGGCTGGAATTTCGGTCGCCCAAAGCCTGAAGCCCGAAGCCCGAAGCCTTTCTTCTCCCTACTCCGTGTCCTCTGTGGTTAAATCGCACTTGTGCGCCAGCTCACCATCGTCGGCACCGGCATGATCGGCGGCTCGTTGGCGCTTGCGCTCAAGCACCACGGTTTCCTCGGGCGCATTATCGGCTGCGATCGCCCGCCGGTCCTCGCCGAAGCCAAAGCGCGCGGCGTCATTGACACCGGCTTCGACGATCCGGCGCAAGCTTGCGCCAACAGCGAGGTCGTCGTCCTCGCCACGCCCGTCGGCCCGATCATGGATCTGCTGGAGCGTCTCGGCCCGCTGGCGCCTTCCGACACGCTGTTCACCGACGTCGGCAGCACCAAGGCCGACGTCATCGCCCGCGCCCGCGACATCTTCGGCGATCGCGTGGGGGAGCGTTTTCTTGCCGGTCATCCCATGGCAGGGAAAGAGAACAGCGGAATCGAGCAGGCTGACGCCAGTCTTTTCACCGGCGCGGTGTGGCTGTTCACGCCGCTGCCCGGCCAGGACATCCGCCGCGGCCGCCTGGGCGAATACGTGCAGTGGATCGAGCGCATCGGCGCGCGCGCGCTGGCGATGGACGTGGAGCGTCACGACCGCATCTGCGCCTGGATCAGCCACCTGCCGCAGATGCTTTCCACCGCCCTCGCCGCCACGTTACGCGATGAATTCGGAAACGACCCTGAGCTGGAGGCGATCGGCGGGCGCGCGCTGCGCGAGATGACCCGCTTGGCGCAAAGTCCGTACAGCATGTGGCGCGATATTGCGCTGACCAACACCGCCAATATCCAGGAAGCGCTGCTGTGCCTGGAGCAGCGCCTGGCGCATCTGCGCGATAACCTTCGAAGCCGCGAACTGGAAGCGGAATTCGACATCGCCCGCCGCTTCCGCAAACCGTAGCGCAATCCTCACGCGCACAGGAAAGTCGCCGCGCGCCGCCAGCCCTGATCTGCCGGGGCGACCTGCCCTTTGGCGTCGTGGTGGATGCGATGGTGAGACTGGAAGACGGGGAAGCGGCGCTGGTGGGCGCGGTTGATCGCCTGCTGCTGAACGCGCCCAACCACTTCATCCAGCGGCCCGATCCCAGCGGCACCAGTCTGGCTTAAGGCCCCTTGAAATCCGCCTGGATATCGGCGTTGGAATCGAAGTGCGCAGTGCCGTTCGCCGCCATGGCAGCAGGCTCGCGCGCCGGGCGGTATCCGCGCTGCGCTGCCCGGGCGAACCATGCCTGCGCTTCGCTGTCGCTCTGCGCCACGCCGCGTCCTTCCAGGTAAAGGATGGCGAGATTGTACTGCGCCTCGGCCACACCTGCCTCCGCCGCTTTGCGGTACCAATTCACGGCCTCGGCGAGGCTGAGCGCCACGCCTGTGCCGTGCTCATAGCACCAGCCGAGGTTGTTGGCTGCGCCCGCCGAGCCCAGCGCCGCCGCTTTCTGGAACAGGCGGATCGCCTCGGCGACGTCTTGCGCCACACCGCGGCCGTGCAGTTTCATTTCCCCGAGGTTGTCGAGGGCGGGCGCGAAGCCGCGGTGCGCCGCTTTCCCGTACCACCGCACCGCTTCGCGATCGTCCTGCACCACGCCCCAGCCCTGCGCGTACATGTAGCCAAGGTTGGACTGCGCCGGCGCGTAGTCCTTCTCCGCCGCTTTGCGGTACCAGCGCACCGCGGCTTGGTAGTCCTGCGCGATGCCGCGCCCGGTGGCGTACATGTAGCCCAGGTTGGTCATGCCCGGCGGGTATTGCTGCACCGCCGAGCGCATGTACCACTTGACGGCGGTGGCGTCGTCGCGCGCGATGCCCGCGCCGTCGGCATACATCCGCCCGAGATTGCATTGCGACGCCGGCTCGCCGCGGTCGGACGCGCGCTGGTACCATTTCAGCGCTTCGGCGTAATCCTGGCCGACCTCGCGCCCTTCCTGGTAGTCGCGCGCCAGGGTAAATTGCGCGATTGCATCGCCCTGTTCCGCTTTCTTCAGCAGGTTGGAAATCCTTGGCGAGACGTGAACTGCCGGTGCGCTCAGCTGCGCCATCGCGCCGGCGCTGAGCGCCAATACCGCGAGTACTGCCGATTTTAGCCGCATTATCCCCCACCCACTTTGCCCGGCGCCCCACGCGCCGCGCATCAAGACCGGAAAAATGTTGCCAATCGAGGACGAATGCGAGTCAGGGAAAAATGAAAAGTACCGCGGAACAAGACCCCACTTGCGAGCACAGTATTCCGCCCGCACAAAGCATGTCAAACGAAAATGTGAGATGGCTCACATCGGTTTGGGACGCGTTCCGACCGAACCTGATCCTCCGGGTGGCGTGTACTTGCGGCCACACCGTGTCAGGGCGAACACAATCATCCTGTGCGCCGAAACGCGTAACCCACCGGCAATCAATGCGGCGTGCGCTGGACCGCGGTTTGCACTCCCACCAGCGGCCAAGGAGGCCGTTATGAAAGCCAACACGCACCTCGCAACATCCATTGGCAAGATCGGCGCAGCGATCCTGCTCGGCACTCTTGCTGTGACTACCGTCGCCTGCTCCACCCGGTCGAAGCCGGCTGTGAGTTCGTCTTCGTCCATGCCGGTGAGCGCAAGCCTGCACCCGGTGGTGCTTCAATCCGGCGCACCCGTCGTCGAACAGCCGGCGCCGGTGGCGGTCAGCAAAAAAAGGTCTACGAAGCCGTCGGCAGCGCAGCCGATCGTCTACCGCAGCCGCGATTACGGAGTTTCGTTTGTCTACCCGTGGCAGTACTCGTTTGTCAGCGCGCGAGCGGTTGCCAACGGTGGCGATTCGCTGCGGCCGAAATCCGACGGTCATGAAGGCCAGTTCACGCTGGCCAGGGTCGAAATTCCCAAGGGGTTTTATTCCGACACCGACTACGAAAGCGGGTATTTCACCCTCAGCCTGAACCAGGACCTGAACCAGCAGGAATGCGAGTCGGTGCTCAATCCTGGTAACGATGCCAAGCTGGAGACGGAGACCATCAACGGAGTGGAATTCCGCTGGGTGGAGACCGACAGCGGCGGCCGCGGTCAGGCAGCCAAACTGCGCCAGTATGTGACCTTCACCAACGGCACCTGCTATGAGCTGGAGGTGGGAGTGAAGACCAGCAATGACGGCGGCTTGGTCCGGGAAGTGAATCCCGACCAGGTGCTGCGCCGCCTGGATGGAATTCTGAGGACGGTGAAAATTCAGCCGTCAACGGAAAAGCCCGCCGCAGCCGTGGCGGAGAGTCCGAAAGCGGAGCCGGCGCCGGTTTCACAACAGTGATTGCGTTGAGCAAGGTCCCACATCTGCCAACTGCAGGCAGATGTGGGGCACCTGCGCTCCAGGGAGACGTACCAAATTCTTCACCCGTCCCCAATCAATTTTAAAAACTTCCGGACCGCGGAAACGTCTAATACATAGATCGATCTGATTTCGAACTACCCGTTCTGAAAATTCGTATTCACCTGTATGAGCAAGCCTGCAAACAGCATGGGAGTGCCAAGTGATAACGCTGGAAATCCGGAACTATCCGCATCTTGCCGTATTGCGCTGTTCGGGCCGAATCGTTCGCGGCGACGGAGCCGATGACCTGCTGCGGGCAGCGAAATCGCAAGACAAACGCCATCTTCAGATCGACCTCAGCGGGGTTGAGTCCATTGACGCAGGTGGATTGGGAGTTTTGGCCGCATTGGAAAAATGGGCGGAGGATGGGAATCGCACAATCGAGATCATCAATCCCTCGATGCGGGTCCGGCAGGCGCTGGAGGCGACGAAGCTGAGTTCAGTTCTCCAGGTTTGGCCCGCCATTGAGGATCGAGAGGACGTCGCGTAGGCGCAGCCGCCGGCGTTATCAGTCTCTTTTCACCACTGATTCCCGCAAAGTTCCACATCTGCCAACTGCAGGCAGATGTGAAGCACCGGCTCACTCCACCCAGTCGGCGATGAAGACGTTGGTTTCGTGGGGGCGGCTGGCGTTGCGGTTGGAGGAGAAGACGAGCTTCTTGCCGTCGGGGCTGAACATGGGGAAGCCGTCGAAGGCGGGACTGTAGGTGATGCGCTCCAGGTTGGAGCCGTCCACGTTGACGGCGAAAAGCTCGAAGTTGCCCATGCCGCCGCCATCCACCAGGTTGGAGCTGAAGATGATGCGCTTGCCGTCGGGAAAAAAATAAGGCGCGAAGTTGGCGGCGGAGTTGTGCGTGATCTGGCGCTTCTGGCTGCCGTCGGCGCGCATGACCCAGAGGTTGAGGCGCGTGGGGCGAATCAGGTTCTGCTTCAGCAAGTCCTGATAATCGGCAATCTCTTCCTTGGTTTCCGGGTGATAGGCGCGATAGACGATCCACTTGCCATCGCGCGACCAGAACGGGCCGCCGTCGTAGCCAAGTTCGTGGGTAAGCTGGCGGACGTGGGTGCCGTCGCTGTTCATCACGTAAATATCCAAGTCGCCGTTGCGGGTGGAAGTGAAGGCGATCCTGCGTCCATCCGGGGAGATGGTGGATTCGGCGTTGTAGCCCCGGTTGTGGGTGAGGGCGTGGGGAGCGCTGCCGTCGGGGTTGGCGACGTAGATTTCGTAAGTGGGATAGATGGCCCAGCGGTAGCCCTTGGACCAATCGGGCGGCGGCGGACATTCGGGCGCGGCGGCGTGGGTGGAGGAGTAGAGGATGTGCTTGCCGTCGGGGAAGAAGTAGGCGCAGGTGGTGCGGCCGCGGCCGGTGGAAACCATGTGGGCGTCGGAGCCGTCGGTGTTCATGGTGAAGATCTGGTCGCATTTCAGGTCGCCGCGGCGGGACTGAAAGATGAGCTTGGAGCCGTCGGAATTGAAGTAGGCTTCGGCGTTTTCGCCGCCGAAGGTCAATTGGCGGAGGTTGCGCAGGTGCTTTTCTTCCGGCGTGCGCAGGTCTTGCGGGGAAGGCGACTGGGCGAGCAGGGCGGCAGATAGTAAGAGCGTGAGGACGGTCGCAGTTCTTAGCATGAGAGTGAAGACTTAATGTACGAAAAGAAGGGGCCGCTGGCTAGGGCTTCGCTGATCGGATGATCTGGCGATCGGGTGACTCCTTGGCCACTTGAAGGGTGTGCGGCAATAAACCGGTCGAGAGTGACCGGCCCACATCGGTGCAATGCCGGCATTATACGCCCCGCCGGCGGGGAGAATTGGGCCAAAATACCCATCTGCCCTAGTCCCAAAGCGAGAGATTTTCAGGTGTCAGATTAGGGACTTTCCCGGCAACAAATAATTGACTTCGAGTGGTTTTGTTGTAGTATCCGGGAGCTAATCGCTTTTAAAGAAAGTAAAGGCTGGCCGGATGGAAGTAGTCTGAAACTGGACACTTCCGTCGGATATCCTCCCCCCAACACGAATTTTGCAATCGCTCCGCGACGCTGCTCTGCTACGTCCGGAGTGGGAGCGTAGGTGTCCGATGCGATTGTTCCGATTGCCCTGTTGCGTCCTGGCGCTAGCCGTGATGGCCGCCGTTCCAACCTCCTCCGCCCAGACTGGGAACCAGCAGAACGCGCCCGCGCCGACTGCCGGCCAAGCGCCGGCCAACCCGATCCAGGACGCGACCCAATCCACCTCGCTGACCCAGCAGAACCAGCAACAACAACAGCAGCAGCAGGCCGAAGCGGCGAAGGGCAAGCCGTCCAGCTTCGACATCGGAGCGGCCGGCGCCGGGCAGCAGGACCAGGAGCTGGGCGAAGTGCGGCTGATGACGCGCCATAGCGAAATCAACAGCGGCAGCTCGCAGGGACTGGAGCGCTCCTTCCACAACGAAGGCGAGAACGACCTGGCCGAATTCAATTTTTTCCTGGACAAGAAATTTTTCAGCACCGGACACCGGTACCAGTTCCTGACCATGTACCGCGGGACCGACGATTCCAGCATTGACCCGGAGCGCAACAGCGCTCAGAAGGGCTACCTGCGGATCTACGGGCCGCGCGACGAGTACATCTTCGGCGACGCGCTGGTGAATTACTCGCGGTTGACCTTTAACCAGAACATCAAGGGCGCGAGCGCGTCGTGGAAGCTGGCGAAAAAATGGAAGCTGTCGGCCACCGGCGGCGTGTTCGTCGACCGCTGGGGGTCGCTGTTCAAGGACCAGCGGCTCGATTTGCAGGGGTATGCGATTAATCCCCTAACCGGCCTGAGAACGCCATTCCTGCTGGATGCGAACGGCAATCCGGTGCTGGATGCCGGGGGAAACCCGATCCGGCTGGTGTCGGGGTGCCAACCGACGGTCTATAACCCCACGCCGAACAATTTCGTGCCGTTGAACGATCCGCTGTGCGGCCGGCCATTCACCGCGGCGGTGAGCGGGGCGCGGCTGGAGTATGCGTTCGCGCGCGACTCCGTGGTCGGTTTCAACTGGGCCTCGAGCAACGACCTGGGGGACACACGGGCGCCGCTGGCGCCCAATACTCCGCAGCCGTTTCCGTCGCCGCTGCCCGCCGGCAACAAGGTCGGATCCATCGACTTCAAGTACCAGCTCGGCCGCTTGCGGATGGACGGCGAGTTCGCGTACTCGGCGACCAATTTCGATACGCGGGCGACGCCTTGCGGTGGCGACTCGACTCTGGCGCCGACCAACCCGGCGATCAACCCGACGCCTTGCGATTCGCGCGTTCCGACCGCGGGCGAAGGCGTGCAGGGCGACTGGGGCGCACGGCTGGACGCGACCTATCGCTGGCACAAATTCAACTTCCGCTCGTCCTACGTGCGCTACCAGCCGAATTTCGCCTCCATCAACGCGCGCCAGATCGCAGACTTGCAGGATTTCCTGTTCCGCGTGTCGTACGACCTGCTGCCGTGGCTGACCATGGACGGCACGATGCGGCGCAACAACAACAACCTGAAACAGCAGTTGCCGTATGAAACGACGATCCTGGGGCCGGAAGCGCGGCTCATATTCCATGACCTGTCGTTCTACCGGCGCGCCTCGCTGGAGGTGGGCTACCGCCACCGGATCATTGACGGATCGGCGGCGACCCTGCCGCTGGACGCCACCACCGGGCTGCCCACGCTGACCGCCAATTGCGTTTCCCACAGCGACGGCAAAGGCCAGGTTTGCATTGACCGCATTTTGCGCCAGCCCTACGCCGAGTTGACGCTGCCGATCCACACCACATTCCTGACCTTGGGCTACGAGCGCCGGCAGTCGATCGACTTGATGAAGGCGGGCGCGACCGACAATACCAACAATACCAACCGGGTCTACATGTCGCTGCGCGGCATTTACGACTTCGGCGGCTGGCACGTGAGTCCCAACTTCCGCTACGAACTGGAGCGCCAGAGCCACCGGCTGGATTGGGACACTTTCCTGATGCCGACGACGCCAACCACCTACGTCAATCCGCTCCAGTTGCTGTTCCTGGACTACGACAGCAACCGCCTGGGCACGGCGAGCCTGCTGGTAGAAGCGCCGAAGTGGTTCATCCTGGAGGCGCAATTCCGTGACACCTCGGCGACCATCACCGTCCCGGCTTTCATCGACGTTTGCCTTCCCGGTCAAGTGCAGAAGGTCGGGACGCCGCCCGCCTGTCCCGCCGGCCTGACCCCAAGCCAGCAAGTGGTGAATGGCGCCAGCGGCTACAGCCGTCCGTCGTATCGCGTGGCGCTGACGTACAAGCTGCTGAACGACGAAAACAAAGTGCTGATCTTCTCCTTCGAGCGCAACAGCAACTTCTACTTCGGCGCGCCGAGTGGAACCGATTACGTCGGCATTCCGCCGGGCGGTGCGCCCAATCCGCTGAACTTCGACGAGCGGATTGCGGGCGTGACCTTCGTCTACAAGTTCGGGAAGCACGGCAGATGAATTCGGTCCTGAAAAAGATTGGCGAGACGTGGGGGAAGTTTGCCGACCTGGTCGGAAGGGTGCCGGCCAAGCGGGTGGACATGGGCATTGCCGCGGCGGTGACGCTGCTGGCGATGGTGGTGTATGTGCTGGTGGCGATTACGGCGCAGACGCGGGCGTTGTTCGGGTTCCTGGACACCATGGAGCTGCGTTCGCTGGATGCGCGCTACAAGACGCGCGGGCCGCGGCACAGTTGCACGGGACAGGCGGCCAGCCGCGATTGCATTGACGACCGGATCGTCATCATTGGGCTGGACGAAAAGACGCTGCAAAAGGTGGGGTCCTACCCCATCGCGCGCAATTACTACGCCAAGGCGGTGGACCAACTGACGGCAGGCGGGGCGCGGGTCATCGGATTCGACTTTGACTTCCCCACGCCGGAGAAGAACTCGGCGGTCGAGAAGCTGAAGGAACTGGAGAGCCAGGTGAGCGGCTCGGTGTCGCCGGCGGTGCTGGAGAAGATCCGCGAGATCGAGCGCACCAGCGATAACGACGCGATTCTGGCGGACTCGATGAAGCGCGCCGGCAACGTGGTGCTCGGACACATCTTCCTGGGCGAGGATCGCGCCAAGCAAATTGATGCCAAGGCGTCGGAGGATTACTACAACGTGCTTTGGGGGCACCCGTTTCCGCAGATGCAAAAGCTGACCGGGAACTTCGACCTGGGCAAGGCGTGGTTCGATCCGGTGGCCGGTCATGAAGGCGGCGTGGGCTACGGGATCGAGTCCAACATCCGCATCCTGGCGGAGGCGGCGCGGTCGTACGGGTTCTTCAACTACGGCCCGGAACGCGACGGCATTTACCGGCGCGCCCCCGCCCTGATCCGGTACCAAGATCGCGAATGGTTTCCGTCGCTGCCCATTGAGATGCTCAAGGTCTACGAGAACATCAAGGACCAAAGCGAAGTGGCCTACATGGGGTCGAACGGGCTGGAGCGGATGGAAGTGGGGCCACACTCTTTTTTCACCCAGCCGGATGGCAGCTTTCTGATCAACTTTGCCGGCCCGTTCAAGACCTATCCGCACTACTCCATGGCCGACGTGATGGACGGCACGGTGCCACCGCCGAGGTTCAAGGGCAAGATCGTGATCCTGGGAGCGACCGCGCTGGGCATCGGCGACTTGCGTCCCATGCCGTTCCAGACCACCGACTACATGGGAGTCGAGCTGCACGCCAATGTGCTCGACAACCTGCTGAACAACGACATTCCCGGGCGCGGATTCCTGAAGCGGGGGATTTACGAAGAAAGTATCGACATCGTTTTCATCCTCCTCTTCGGCGTCGGGATGGGGTACCTGTTCGCGCGCCTGCAGCCGCTGTACTCGACCTTTTCCGTGATCGCCGCCCTGGTCGCCTTTTACGGCATCACGTATTTCGCCTTTACCCACTACGGGATGTGGCTGTATTTCGTGATTCCCGCCGGCGCGCTGGTGGTGAACTACGGCGCCATCACCAGCTTCCGCATGGTGTTTGAAGAACGCGAAAAGCGGAAGGTGCGGAAGATGTTGAGCAGCTACGTCTCGCCGGGCGTCATCCATCTGATCGAGCAGGACCCCAAGAAATATTTCAAGACGGGCGGGGAGTCGAAGGAGCTGACCATCATGTTCAGCGATATCCGCTCCTTCACCACCATTTCCGAAGGCCTGACGCCGGATGCGCTGGTGACGCTGCTGAACGAGTACCTGGGCGAGATGACCGACATCCTGTTCACCCGCTGGGGCACGTTGGACAAGTACATCGGTGACGCGCTGATGGCGTTCTGGGGGTCGCCGTTTCCGCAGGACGACCACTCGGTGCGCGCCTGCCATGCCGCGCTCGACATGAGCAAGCGGCTGGAAGAGCTGAACCTGAAGTGGGAAGTGGAAGGGAAGAAGCCGCTGTCCATCGGTATCGGGATCAACACCGGGACGGTGAACGTGGGCAACATGGGGTCGAGCCGGCGGTTCGCATGGACGGTGATGGGCGACCCGGTGAACCTGGCTTCGCGCCTGGAAGGGCAGAACAAGGAGTACCACACGGCGCGCATCATCAGCGAGTTCACCTATGCGCAGGTGAAAGACCACTACGTTTGCCGCGATCTGGATCGGATCCGGGTAAAGGGCAAGCTGAAGCCGGTGAAGATCTACGAGCTGATGGACTTCGGCAAGAATGCCGAAAAACACCGCGACCTGCTGACGCGCTGGCACGACGCGCAGGACGCGTTCTACCGCATGGCGTGGGATGAGGCGGTGCAGAAGTTCGAAGCATTGCTGGGCAACTATCCCGATGACGGACCGACGGAGACGTTCCTGAAGAGGGCTTACGACTACTACAAGGAACCCCCGGCGGCGGGCTGGGACGGCGTGTACGTGGCCAAGACCAAGTGACGGCAGGGTACCGTCATCTTGAGCGAGCGGCCCCAAGGCCGCGAGCTGCGCGATAGGGTGGTTACGAAGGTAATTATCGGGGGGAGTGCCCGTTGTTAGACGATTCTGCGATAGCCCGAACCAGGTGGCGTAGAAGGGCAGGAAGAAAATGACGAAGCAACGACTGCTGCTCGGGGTTGTCATGACCGTTCTGTTGGCGGGGTTGGTAGTGCCCGCGCACGCCGCCCCGGCGCCAAAAACACCGGCCCCCAAAGTGGGACAGAAGGCGGGCGCCATCAGCGCGCTGCTGCCGGTCGCCACCATCACTCGCGGGACGGGCAAGGCTGCGGTGACCAACGAGGCGAAGAAGGGTGACGACCTGGTCTGGAACGACCTGGTGAAGACGCTGAAGGGCGGGCGCGCCCGCATCACGCTGACCGACCAATCCATCCTGTCGCTGGGGTCGCAGTCGGAATTGAAGATCGTCAAGCACGACGACCGGTCGCAGCAAACGGCGCTGCAACTCTACGGCGGACGGATGCGGGCGGAAGTGGCCAAGATCACGCGCCAGGGCGGCAGCTTCGAACTGCGTACGCCCACGGCGGTCGCCGGCGTCATCGGCACCGACTTCGGCTCCGACGCCTCCAGCGTCGGGACCACAGTATTCTTGTGCATTTCCGGCATTACCCAGATTTCCAGCAGCGATCCCAGTATCCAAGGCTCGGTGCAGTGCGCGGCGGGATTGACCACCAGCGTCACCGCCGGCAAGCCGCCGACCATCCCGACCAATGCCACGCCGCAGCAGATCCAGCAACTGATTCAGGATACGGAACCGGCGAACATCACCGCTATGTCGCCGACCTCGGCGATGCCGGGCACGACGTTTGATGCCGCCATCGGTGGAACCAAGCTGGCCGCGGTGAACGCGGTGAGCGTGACCGGATCGGGCGTGACGGTGTCGTTGTCGGGCGCGCCCACAGACACAGCGGTGACGGTCCACATGGTGATCGCCGCCAATGCAGCCCCGGGGCCGCGCACCCTTACGCTGACCAAGCCGAGCGGGGCGGCCTCGGCCGCCGTCTTTACCATTTTGGTTCCGCCCACAGCCGCGGGCTCGGGGGACCTGAAGAAACCCTACCACGACCTGTTCGACCAGGAGCGACAAACCAACAAGGCAGGACTGACGGCGCTCGTCGCATCAGTGCAGCAGGCGGTGAACCAGACACTGCAGCAGTTGCAGTCCGCCAACCAGGGCAACGTGGTGGACCTGTCGCCCGCGACGAACAATTTGAACCAGCAGGTTGCCACCATCCAGAACTCCATCAACCAGGCGGGCGGGCAGGTGGACCAGGCGGTGACGAGCGCGCTGGCGACCTTTGATTCGCAGTACCAGTTGGCATGGAACGCGCTGCTACAGCGCAATCCCGCGGGAGTGCCCGACGACACGTTCAACCAGGCGCTGCAAGCCGCGTACAACCAGGTGAACGCCAGCCTGGGCCTGGCATTCGCGAACATTGCCGGCAGCCTGAACACCAACGTGCAAGCCGCGACGGGCACGGTCACGCAGTTGGGGCAGACGTGGATGACGACGATCGCCAACGCTGCCATCGCGGCCCCGACACCGGCCGCGAACAATACCGAGTTTTCCGCCTTCCTGGGCGCGGCCTTCGGTTCAGGAAGCGTTACGGCCCCGGATGCGAGCCGGTCGAAGGGCAACAACGGCGCGTCCATCGTGCGCTACCAGTGGGTGCTGTGCGATTCCGGGTACCGTCCGGCGCAATTTGGCGTGCCCATTCCGGCGAATGCGACCGGCTGCAATCCGCTGGCGGGCTATGCGTCCACCAGTTCGGACTTCCAGTTCCCGACCTGTAACCTGACCGCGGCCGACTACATTGCGCGCGTCACCGTGACCGACACCAACAACCAGCAAGCGGCCATGGACGTGAAGGTCCACGTGCTGGCCTCGACCTATGACGACCCCACCACGCGCGTGCTGAACCTGGCCGCGGCGTTCGGCACGCTGCAGGTGACCCAATTCCTCTCGTTCTTCGACCAGACCGCGTTCTCGGGCTACAACTCACTAGAGCAAAACGTGCGCAGCACCTTCCCGGTGCTGGCGTCGATGAACATCAACCCGCGCGTGTCGCAGGCCAACATCTCGTGCAACGACGTGACGGTGCGCGCCGACTGGGTGCAGAATTACACCTTCAAGGCCAACCCCAACATCCCATTCAGCCAGGGCGAGCAGCTTTCCATCCGCATGAGCCGCGCGCCGGGGAAGGGCTGGTACATCACCGACTTCCAGGGCGATAACGGAACGGTGCAAGGGCAATTGCCGGGTCCGGCGGTGACCACGAATCCGCTACCCGATTTGCAGGTCACCTCGGTGTACGCCACCTATACCGGCGGCAGCTCCGCGGCGGCGCAGGTCGTGCCGCCCGGACCGCAGTCCTTCACCGCAGTGGTGGCTAACACCGGCGGCGCCGACTTGAGCGCGGCCACCATCGTCCGCTTCACCCTGCTGGACAGCAATAACACCGCGCTGACGACCACCGATGTTGGCCTGCCACTGCCGCTGACGGCTGGCAGCACGCAGAACCTGACCGCATTGCTGACCGTTCCCGGCACGCTGGCGCTGGGCTCGCCCTTGCTGGTGCAGGCGACGGTGAATCCGACCTGCACGGTGGCGGAGGCGCTCTGCGACGCCGCCAACACGTCGGCGCAGCCGCTCACCCTGGGTACGCCGGTGCACCTGACCCAGACCGCCACGCCGAATTTGTCGTCCGGCGGGGCGGCGGCAGTGCTGACGGTGACCGTGGATGGCCCAGGAACCTTCGCGCTGGTGCTGCCGACGGGCATCATCGGGTGCGCGCCCGCCCCGTGCGCTCCCTCGGCGGAGAACGCCAGTCCGATCGCGCAAACCGTGACCTCCGCTACGGGCGGCACCTTGAGCTGGGACCTGCAAGCGGGGTTCACGGCTTTGACCGGGCCCGCGCTCACCACCAACATCACCTTTCTGGGCTTCAACTTCCCGGTGAACTATGCCGTGACCGGGCAGACTAATTATGTGGTCCAGAGCGTTTCGTTCGCCGGGCATACGCCGCCCTTTACGGGTGCGCAGGGTGTCCAGGTGGGCGAGACCCTGGTCATCAATGCGGTGGTGGCCAACGTCGGCAACGTAAGCCAAGTGGGACAGATCACGGTGGCTGCGAGTTGCAGCGGCGGTCCGGCCGGGAACACAGCGTGCAACGGTGGCGGTGGCGGCACCGGGAATCCGACCACAACGATTGCGGCGCCGGCGGCAGGAACCACGACTACGGCAACCATGATCGCCACCACCAACAATTTCCTGCCGGGCACGTATTTGGGCATGGTGGCCTTGACGACCACGCTGGCGCAAAGCTCCACGGCCGACGACTCGCTGACCCTGCCGTTCGAAGCGGTGGACTTCAACCTCTCGATCGTGGTACCCCCTGGCTTCCTGGAAACGCAACCGGGCGGCGGGGCCGCCGCGGCAGCGACTGCGCCGACGCAGAATGTGCTGCTGGGCGGCACGGCGCAGATCAGCGTGAATTTGGACGAGACCGGCAATCCAACGGCGTTCCCGCTGCTGGTGACTGCGACGACCGACAATACTGCCGTTACGATCACGCCGCCCTCGTTCACAGGGCCGGGCTCCGCGAGCACAGCCACGAGCGGGTCGCCGAGCGGCGCGGTGCCGGTCACGGCGGTGTACAGCGCCACCAATCACGGAGTAACCAAGAACGCCACCCAGGTGCTGAACTATGTGACGGCCTCGGTGACGCCGACCAATCTGTTCCTCAACGGTCCCAGCGACCCGCTGAAATTGCAGATGGGGCAGACAAGTTTGACGTGCGTCATTACCGCAGGCCAGCCGCCCGCCGGTTGTCCGGCAAACCCCGATATCACACTGACCGTCAGCTCAACGCCCAGCTTTGCCGGCGCCGCCGGCAATGCCGCGACCGTGACGCCGCCAGCACCGACCGCGGGCTTTACCGCGACGGTAACGCCAACCACCGTGACGCAAGGTGGAACGTTTGACTTGCGGGTTGCAGCGGCGATCGGCGCTAATACGTCCACGGTGACGGCATTGCCGGTAGTGGTGACGCTGCCCAACAGCAATCCCCCGGCGAATGTGACCTACACGTTGTATGTGCAAGCGATAGGCGTTCCCGACCTGCAGGTGGTGAGCGCCACCCCGGCACGCACGCTGAGTACGGCTACGCCCTGGCTATCGGGCGAGGGGCTCGACTTTACCGTCGTGGTGAGGAATGGCGGCAACACCGCCAGCGCGGGCAATGAAACTCTCACCATCAATTTGAATGGGTACCAGGTGGACTCGGGCGGCAGGGGGCCTGCCGTGAAAGTTCCTTCGCTTGGGCCCAACACCAGCACCAACATCGTGGTCCACGCGATCGCACCCGACGTGGGTGTGGGGGCATTGTCCAGCGGCACACTGGTCACCAAGGTGGCCGCAGACACGGCGGGCGACCTGAATTACGCCGATAACAGCCTGACGCAGGGCGTGGCAGTCTCCAACTGGCGCCTGGGAGTGAGCAACCCCGGCGCGTCCGACGCCACACCGTTGGTTGTGACCATCACCTCGGGCGGACCCTCGTGGTCGAACCAGGCGTTAGTGGCTGGCACGATTGACAGTGGCGGCACGACCGCCCTGACCTTCATTCCATCGCCGGGCGTAGTCGGCAGCAAGCTGGCGATCACGGGCTTCGCCCCCGGGACATCACCGGACAGCTTTTTCGCGACGGTCACGGTCAGCGACACGACGACGCAAAGCGGGTTGTACCCGGCGCAGGTGCTCGTGCAGTTGATGGATGGCGGTGCGGTGACGGCGCAGCGGCAGGCGACGATTCACGTGCAGGTGAACAACACATTCATCGCCGCGCCGAGTTATCCGCTGGCGGTCCAGTGCACGCACAACGGTGCGAGTTGCGTGGCGGGATCGGCGCCTGCTGTGCCCATCCAGGTCAATGGCGCATTGACCGAGCTCTACATCGCAACCGTGGTGCCCGTGTCGTGCACGCCGACCGAAGGTGTGACGTGCCAGGGCACGGCGGACATCGTGATCACGGACGGGACGAATACCTCAACCACGCCGCCGCAGGCAAAAGGACAGCCGTTCAACTCCGGCGCGGTGTTCCAGGTAACGGCGAACCAGGATGCGAACGGCAACATCACCACCGGCGCGGCCAGCGGGTACAGCATTACCATCAACGGCATCCAGCGGTCGCTGACGACCTCGCCGGATCCGGTCGGGCAGACGGTCGGTGTTCCGGTGAACGTGGGCGACATCATCATCACGACCAATGCGGGCGCGAACGGCTGCACGGCGGTGGCGCCCAACGGTCCGCCGGTTCCGTTGACCGTGAACTGGGCCATCGCGAGCATGGGCGGCTTCAACGTGCCGACTATCGCCTGGGAATGGGAGGATGCCAACCACGTTCCGGTGGGTGCGGCCCCGTTGAGCTTCACCAATCCGAGCGGAACCAGTTCAGGCGCGCCGAATTACAGCAACCCACCGGTATTCAACCTGACCAACACCCCCGCTCTCAACGTCCCGCCCCCGGATGGATTGCTGCTGTACTTTTTCGCAGCGACGGTCACCAATGGGACCTCCAGTGCGACCAAGTACTTCCCGTTTTATTTCGACGCGTCGCTGAGCCAGAATTTCTGCGGCGCAGCCGCTTCGGCTCGCGGGGGCTTCACGCGGATTAACGGCTCGTGGAACCGGAGCGCGGGCGGCGGCGGCGCCATCCCGCTGGGGAAGCGCCTGGCAACCGGCGCGGTCCCGCTCAGCGGGATGGACTTGCACGTGAGCGCCGCGGACGTTTCCTACACGCCGTCCCTACCCAAGTTCGGCGACACCGTCCAGGTTCGTTTCCGGGTGCGCAATGACGGCACCGCGGACGCGAAGGGCGTCCCCATCGCGCTGCAGGTGAACGGCGTCACGGTGGCAAGCGACACGTTTGACGTCGGCGCGGGCCGTAGCGCGCTCGGCGGACTGCAGTGGAACTCGTCCCGCTCAGCGGGAATGCCGGTGGCCGCGGGCACACGGCCGGCGGCATTACGTCCGGCGAGAATCGGCGCACGAACCGGCGGCGGCCCGCTGAATGACACCGGCGGTGGCAGTGGGGACCGGCCCGCCGGCCTGACGCGCGTCTCCGCGCTGCTGGTCATTGATCCGCAGCACACGGTGCCGCAAAAGACGACGCTCGACAAATCGGCTCCGCTGGCGCACTTCACCATGAGCAGCGGTCCCGCTCAGCGGGATGCCGCCGGCGGCGTGGCCGCGGGCCCGTCGCAGCGCGTGCTGCTGGAAATTCAGGAGGGCGCCTGCGCCGGAATGCGGCTTTCGACGGGGAGCGTCGGCCCATGCGGCACTGCCGACCTGGAGCTGACCGTCGCCGATATCGCCAAGGGGATCTACATGCTGAGCGCCGACTCCGGCGTGGCCGACCTGGGTGCGGCGTTTGGCGGCGTTGCCCCGGACAGCGCGCGCGCCAGTTCGGAACTGGCGGGAGTCGCCGGCCACAGCTACTCAGTGCAGTTGAGCGGCGGGCGCACGGCGGTGATCACCATTGACTCCATCCGCAACCCGGGGCAGTTGGATGCCGCGACGCGTGCCCTGTTCCGCAATAGCGCGGTCCTCGTCATGCGCAGCCTCGGTTCCGCCTCCGGAGCCGCGGCGACCGGTGATCTTGCCGGCGGCGTGCGCGGCGCCACCGTGTTCGTGCAGTTGAGCGTGCAGGTGCAGTAAGCACCCGCGAGGCAGAACGGGTCCCCGGCTGCCGCGCGCAGCCGGGGCTTTCCATTCCGGCGCAAGCAAGCAGCCGGAGTAGAATGAGCAGCATCTCAGGAATGAGAGGATCTCGTATGCGCAGGCTTGTGCTCACGATCGCAACCCTTTGCCTCTTCAGCTTCAGTAGCTTCAGTTTGTGCCTGGCCGCCGCGCAGCAGGCCCCGGATTCCTCCTCGCCGCCGCAGGAACAGCCCAAGAAAGACAGCGACAAGGACAAGGACAAGAAAGACAAGAAGAAGAAAGATAAGGCCAAGTCCCAGGACCCGTACGACAGCGCCGTGTTTTCGCAAGCGGTGGCCAACAGCGTGCTGAATGATCTGCGCGACGGACTGGAAGGCCACAGCCAGCGCCTGGTACTGTCGGCGTTCGACCAGGACAAAATGGAGGGTTACCTTTCCTTCGAGGACCAGATCGAGGCGATGATGCAGCGCTACGACTCGTTCCGCGTGCATTTCCGCATCTCGCAAAGCACCATTGAAGGACCCAACGGCGTGGTGCTGGCGGACTTCGAGATGGAAGAGATTCCGCGTGCCGGGGGAGCGCCCATCCGCCGCAACGGCCAGGTGAAATTCGAAATGGAACGCGGACGCAAGGGATGGAAGATTGTGGACTTCAATCCGCGGGGATTCTTGTCGTAGCTGTCAGCTGTCAGCTATCAGCTATCAGCTTTCAGCTTTCAGTCAGCGCGCGGCGTCAGCCGCGCGTTCTTTCTTGCAGAATCATGTCGCTGCCGACAGGTGCACACTCTGGTAGGCTTTGTTCCGGCTGATAGCTGATAGCTGAGAGTTGAGAGCTGCATGAAACGTGATTATCCCGACCGCCCTCTCGTCGGTGTTGGCGCGGTCATCGTACAGGACGGCCGCGCGGTGATCGTCGAGCGCTCCACCGAGCCGCTGAAAGGGCAGTGGTCCATCCCCGGCGGCGCGCTGGAGCTCGGCGAAACCCTGCGTCAGTGCGCCGCGCGCGAGGCGCTGGAGGAAACCGGGCTGCAGGTGGAAGCGGTGGACGTGCTGGATGTGTTTGACAGCATTTATCGCGATCCGGACGGCCGCACGCGCTATCACTACGTGCTGATTGATTTCTTCTGCCGCGTGGTGGGCGGCGAGTTGAAGGCCGGCGGGGATGCGGCGCAGGCGCGCTGGATGGCGCGCGAGGAGCTGGGGAATTTCGCTATCACCGAAACCGCGCAGAAGGTGATCCGGAAGGCGCTGGAGAGGCAAGGGGGTTGCGAGTAGCCCGAGTTTTTGGTTCGCCAGGACGGTCGGTAGTCGTTGGTCGTTAGTCGTTCGCAATTTCTAATGGCGATCGGCCAACGACCATCGACGCTTTTCCAAACAAAACGACCCGCGGCTCGATTGCGGCACGCGGGTCGCCGGTAATCTGTTGGGATTGGCCTGAGGCGGTCACTCTAATCTGCCCGGCACGACTTGCGGCCTGGGCGACTGCGACCTGCTTGCCTCCGGGACTCCAGCACTGACTCTGGAGTGGCGTTGGGCCAAACACACCGGAACTTGAGGTTGGTTTAGAGCGAACCGCTCTAAGCCTCAGACACCTCACTGCGGTTTTGTATATGACTGTCAATCATGTTGACCTGGACCACCTCCTTTCTCAGTGTAGGGGCAGATTAATACAGCTCGCGGAAGACGGTCAAATTCAGCTTTTCCGCCGTTCATTACTGTCCGGGTGCTGCTTTCCCAGGTTCCGCCGCGGAATTCGCTTGATTTTGGAAAACGAGTACTGAGTACTGAGTACCGAGTACTGAGTGCGGCGACACCGTGGATTTGTGAACTCGGTACTCGGTACTTGGTCCTCGGTACTGTTATCCTGCTTCCTTCCCCATGAGCCCCGTTTCCCTTAGCGTGCTGCTCGGGCTGACCGCCGCCGCCGCCAACGTGGTCGGCGGCGCCGTCATTGTGCACAGGCAGTGGCACCAGAACTATCTGAAGTATTTCGTGGCGCTCGGCGCAGGATTCATGCTGGCCACGGCGCTGGTGGAAATGGTGCCCGCCAGCGTGCGCCTGCGCGGCAATGACGCCGGCTTTCTGGTGCTGGTGGGGTACCTGATCGTCCATTTTTTTGAGCACACGGTGTCGCCGCATTTTCATTTCGGCGAGGAGACGCACGAAGACGAGTTCGTGCAGAAACATAAGTCCTGGTCGGTGCTGCTGGGGCTGATCATCCACACTTTTTTCGACGGGATCGCCATCGCCTCCGGCTTCCTGCTTTCCACCTGGCTGGGATGGATCGTCTTCATGGCGGTGTTCCTGCACAAGATTCCGGAAGGCTTCACGGTGGCGTCGGTGATGCTGGCCAGCGGCCGCAGCCGCGCCATGGCGTGGGGGTCGTCGGTCCTGCTGGGCGGGGCGACCCTGCTGGGCGTGCTGACGATGGTGATCACGCGCCAGGCGGTCAGCGTCGGGCTGCCGGTCTCGGCCGGAGTCACCATCTACGTGGCCGCCTCGGACCTGATCCCGGAGGTCAATCGCGAGCCGGGGATCAAGATGGCGCTGGTGGTCTTCTTCGGCGTCGGGTTTCTGTTCCTCATGGACCGCCTTTTCCACATGCACTAGCCTGCGTCGCGGTGAAGCGGTTGAGGTACAATCCGCTCTCGTGGCCACGTCCAGCAATGCGTCTGAGTGTTGCGGTGCTTCTCTCGACGAGGAGAGAGGCGCGCCTCTACAGCGGTTGCGGCTGTCGATGCTGACACGCAATCTTTGGCCGATTGCCGGCGCGGTGGGCCTGGTGATGTTCGTTGCCAGCGTGGGCTTCGACTTTGTCCTGCTGAGGCACCAGGAAACGCCGGCGGCCGTCGTGATCTCCAACGGGCTGGTCGCTTTGCTGGCGGCCATGCTGGTGTTCACGCTGCTGGCCTATGGCCGCCGGCAGCGGCGGCTCATCATGGAACGCATGGAAGCACTCAACGAAGTGAACCACCACATCCGCAACGCGCTCCAGGCGCTGGTCTTCACCGAGGGCGCGCTCAAAGGCACGAAGGAAGGCGCCATCGTCAGCGAGTCCATTCAGCGCATCCAGTGGGCGCTGCTGGAAGTTCTGCCGAAGGTCGAACCCACCTACGAGCCACTCCAGGGCAGCGCACGCCAGGCGGACGCCTTGCGCCGCGACCTCGGCTAGCGCCGGCAGCTTCAGCGCGGGCGCTGCACTAACCCCTAACTATTCGACCTGGTGCTTGGCCGTGTAGCCCTCGCGGGCGATGACCTGGAACTTCAGGTCTTTCCCCTTCTGATCGCGCACGTGGAACGGGCCGCCGTCGGGCGCGACAACCTCGACCTTCAGTTTGCGATAGGTGCCGTCCAGCTTCGAGTTGGCGGGGTGATAGGCCAGCACGTACTGGTTGCGGATGTTGGCGCCGATGTCGCGGAAAATTTCCGGCAGTTCGCCTTGGAAGCGCGGTTTGAACCAGCGGCCGCCGGTCATCCTGGCGAAGGTGTTCATCTGGTTGTCGGCCTGCAAGAAGTCAATGCTGGAGCTGACGCTGCACGGCATGATGCCGGGTCCGCGTCCGCCGCCGACAGCATCCGCCCAGATGCGCAGCGCCTCGCCGGTGCTGATGGTGAAGATGGTGACGTTGGGCGTGTCCTTGACCTTCTTCAGCACTTTGTCGTAGGTCATGCGGCTGAAGGTGTCGCAGCCGCTGGCCACCAGCACGATGTACTTGCGGCCTTCGATGCCCTCCACCCGGTCGAGCGTGTCGTAGAGCGCGTCGAACACGTTGGTCTCGCTGAAGCCCGGAATGCGCAGGCTGCTGATCGCCGCCATGACCTGGCGCTTGTCCTGGGTGAAGTCGGCGACAATCGTGGGCCTCATGTCGAAGGAGACCACCGCGATCCAGTCCTCGGGTTTGAGCGTCTGGGCGAACACATAGGAGGCGTTGAGCGCGTCGTAAACGAACCGGTAGTAGCGGGCGGCGAATTCCACCACCAGCACGGCCGTGATCGGCGCCTTGGAAACCTCAAACTTGGTGATCCTCTGCGGCACGCCGTCTTCCAGCACGCGGAAGTTGCCTTCCCTCAGGCCGGGGATGAACTGGCCGTCCTTGGTGGTGACCAGTACCGGCACCTGGACAAGCGAGGTGTCCACCTTGATGGAATACTCGGGCATTCCCTCGATTTTTTTTGCCGGCTGCGGCTTGGGCTCCGGCGGCGCTTCCCCTTTCTTGGGAATGGCCATGGGACCGATGTCACCCTGCGGCCCGCCCGCCTCAGCCGGCGCGGGTTGCGAGGGCTTGCCCTCCGGCGGCGGAGGCGGCGCCTGTTGGGCGAGGGCCGGCCCGACCAGCATGACGGTGAACGTGGCAACGAGAAGGATGGCTACCACGGCCGGGCGAACCCGCGTGGCGCCGGTACTAAGGTGTTTCAGATACAACATGGGGAATTCCCTTCGGACTCTCAATACGCTAGTATAGATGCGTAACGCCGCTTTTTCACTGCGCGCGATTTGAATTCGTCCCCCTCCACGCAGAGGATCGCGGTCCCGCAACTCTCGCCTCCCAGGCGGGTTTGCGGAAAGGATGGACCGGCTGCGGGCGAGTCCGGGGTGGCAGGATGAACGCTTGCGGTCAAACCAGGTGGTATGAAAAAAGTTGTGCTCTCGTGGCTCCTCTCCTACGTGCTCGTCCTGATGATTACGCCGCTCGCGCTGTGCGCCGAGACGCCCGCGGCCACCGCCAAGGTGAAGACGCCAATCCTGCCGCTGTCTGAGGTCAAGGCCGGCATGCATGGCGTCGCCTACACCGTATTCGAAGGCGTCACGCCGGAGCCGATGGATGTGGAAATCCTCGGCGTGCTGCGCAATGTCAACGGCCCCAAGGGCGACATCATCCTGGTTCGCTTGCATGGCAAGAAGGTTGAGTACACGGGCGTGGTCGCCGGCATGAGCGGCAGCCCGGTGTACGTGGACGGCAAGCTGGTGGGCGCGCTTGCGTTCCGCATCGGCGAATTCTCCAAGGAGCCGATCGCCGGCGTGACCCCGATCGGCGCCATGCTGGAGATCAACGCGCTCGACAAGACTCCTGCGGCCGACGCGCAATCGGCACCGCCGGCCGCCACCACCGAGACCACGCGCACCAGCAACCCGGGCGCGGCGAACGGGATTGCGGGCGTCGCCGACCTGCTGCGGCCGATCGAGACGCCGCTGGTGTTCAGCGGATTCACGCAAGATGCGGTCAACCGTTTTGCGCCGCAATTCGCCGCCGCCGGCATCGTGCCCGTCATGGGCGCCGGTTCCGTGTCGGATGAAAAGCAGCCGGAGCCGATCGAGCCCGGCTCGGCGGTCAGCGCCATCCTGGTGCGCGGCGACGTGAATATCGCCGCCACCTGCACCGTCACCTACATGGATGCGCAGCGCCTGCTGGCCTGCGGCCATCCGCTGCTGCAATTCGGCCTGGTGGACATGCCCATGGCCAAGGCGCGCGTGCTGGCCACCCTGCCCTCGCCGCTCAACGCGTTCAAGATCGTCAATACCACCGAAGCGATCGGCGCTTTCGTGCAGGACCGCCACACCGGAATCCTGGGGCGCTTCGACAAGCAGCCGGAGATGATTCCGGTGACGCTGACCATTCATGGCGCCAACCAACCCAAGCAGTTCCATTACGAGGTGCTGAACAACAGCCGGCTGACCCCGGTGGCGATCATGGCTACGGTGTTCAGCTCGCTGCAGGGCGTGAATGAAGCGGGCGAAGACGTCACCTATCGGATGAACGGCAGCATCAGCGTGAACCGCTACCCGGAAGTTCACCTGCAGAACATGTATGCGCCGTCGGACGCAGGGCTGCCGACGGCCTTCGCTGCCGCCATCTCGCTGGGCGAGCGTTTCGGGCGCATCTACCAGAACCCGTACGACAAGCCGAAGATCAAGGGCGTCGAACTCGACTTCGACATCGTTCGCGAGCGCCGCTCCGCGCAACTGGAAAGCGCGCGCACCGACGTGACCGAGGCGCGGCCGGGGGACGAGATTGTGGTCGAGTCCGTGCTTCGTCCTTATCGCGGCGAGCGCATCGTGCGCCAGGTTCCGGTGAAGATCCCGACCTCAACCCCCAAAGGAACGCTGCGCATCCTGATCAGCGACGGCAATACGCTGGACCGCATGCGCAACATCGGCGTCGCATTCGGCCGCCGCATGGACCTGGCGTCCACCATCGCGCTGCTCAACAAGGAACACTCCAACGACCGGCTGTATGTCTCGCTGCTGGAGGCCAACCCGCAGGCTATGGTGGAAGACAAAGTCATGCCTACCATGCCGCTGTCGGTGATGACCGTGATGGAAGGCATGCGCGGCACGCAGGACATGGTGGTGGTGGGCGAGTCGTCGGTGAACGAATCCTCGACGCCGCTGGACTACGTGGTTTCGGGCGCGCAGATTATCACCGTCAATGTGAAGTAGGCTGTAAGCTTCAGGCTTCAGGCGCTGAGGCAGTCTTTCCGGCTACCACTCGCAATTGAGAACTCGTCCCCCCTGCGCTATTTCACCCATAAAGCCCCAGCGAAGTGCGCTTACGCTCACAGGAACGTGTGATGCCGCGCACAGCTCCCCGGCGCGACATCTGTAAGTCATTGATTCTAAAGACTAAGATTTAGACATGAGCGGCTGGGCGGTTTGGCCGCGGTCGTGCTTTTGCATTCCCTGGAAACAGGTCTCGAAGGTTTCGAGGAGGCAGGCAAGCCTCCGAGGAAGGGAAGCAATGTCTACCTACCGCACACCGTACAACCTTCAGCCGAGCGAATCCTGTGATCACTGTGGCGCTCACTCAGCCGGGTTCTTCTGCCAGTTGCCGCCGGCGACGCTGAAGAGGCTGGAGGCAATGTCATTCGTGACCTCGTACCCGCAGGGCGCCGTGCTGTTCGTGGAAGGACAGGCACCGCGGGGGGTGTACATGATCTGCCGCGGCGAGGCCAAGCTGTCGGTGGTCTCGCAGGACGGACGCACGCTGATCCTGAAGATTGCCGGTCCGGGCGAGGTCCTGGGCCTGAGCGCGTGCGTCATGAACAAGGGCTACGAAGCGACGGTGGAGACTCTGAGCCCGTGCCAGGTGAACTTCATCCGCCAGGATGATTTTCTCCGCTTCATCCGCGAGGACTCGGAAGCCTGCCTGGGCGCCGCCCACCAGATCAGCCGGCAGTACAACAATGCCTGCCGCGAACTGCGCTGGGTGGGCCTGTCGCGCTCGGCCGACTGGAGGCTGGCGAGCCTGCTGATCGGCTGGTGCGAAGATCACGCCGAAGGTAACGTTACCAACGGGACGCCGGCCTTCAAACTCACGTTGACCCATGAAGAGATTGCGCAGATGATCGGCACGACTCGCGAGACCGTGACGCGCGCCATGGCACGATTCAAGAAGCAGAAGCTGATCGAAGTCCGCGGCGCGACGCTGGTGTTGCGGAACCAGTCGGCGCTGCAGGAGATCGCCGGAAGGGCCGAACCGGTCGCGACGCACGATCGCACCGCGCTCCTTGGGGCCGGAAAAGAACCTCGGGAGCGACTAGATTCTCCTTTTCGGGTTTTGAAGGAAAAACAGGCAGCTTGCGCGGTCGTTTAACGCTCAGGTTTGGCCTAGGAGGCTCCGATGAGCCGGGTCCAAAATTACAAATGCGAAGTCTGCGGGATCGAGGAGCGCGATCATAGCCAGTGGCTTCTGGTCAGTGACCAACCCCGCGCGCGGCACATTGACATTCTCAAGTGGAACGACAAGCTCGCCGAGCAGCCGGGCATTTGCCACCTGTGCTGCACCCAGCATTTGCATGTGCTGGTCGGCTCCTGGATGATGCCCGACCTCGGCATCCCGGAGACGCCGGGAGAACGAGACGCGGCCGGCGATGAGGGCTCGTCCCTCCTGGGTGAATTGAATCTCGACCGCGCCTGCCTGAGCAGCGGCCTCAATACCGATCGCGATTCGATGATGTCGGTGCTGGAAGCGGTGGAAATCGTTCTGCAAAGCTCCCAGTTCCAGGAAGAGGACCAGGCCCCGGTTTACGACGCCTGAGTGTTTCCCCTCCTCCCAGCCCCTGCGCGAATAGCAGGGGCTTTTTAATTGCAGTGGCCAGGGAGAGCGTCTATCGGTCTTTCGGTGATTCAGCCCATGATTGCTGCTCTGAGTATCGATCACGGATAACGGCGACCGATTGACCGAGAGACCGACAGACCTTCCGCTGTGTTACGCTGTTGGCAATTCCCTCTTAGGATTCGTGATGCGAAAGCTGTACTTGCCGCTTTGCTTGCTTCTTCTCTCCATTCTTGTGTTAGCCGAAGGCACCCGCACCTGGGAACAGAGCAAGTTTGACGAACTGGAGAAGGGCACGGCGAAGGGAGTAGCCATGCGCAGCGAAGGCGGCCTGGAACTGGCGCCCTCGCTAAAGCCGATTTTCACCACCCCATCAACCTATGTGTGGGCGATCGCCGGAGACGCGCAGGGCAACATCTACGCGGCTGCGGGCGCGCCTGCTCGGGTGTATCGCGTGACGCCCTCCGGCCAGGCCAGCATCATCTTTCAGCCGCAAGAACTGCAGGTGCAGGCATTGGTGGTGGATGCGAGCGGGGCGATCTACGCCGCCACCTCGCCCGACGGGAAGGTGTACAAGATTGTGCACGGCGCAGCGCCGGGCGCCCAGGCGGCACCGGACTCCAACGCCGCCGCCGCGCCGCCGCAGGCAGCGAAGCTTCCGCTGGACCCGAGCTACACCTCCGCGGTCTTCTTCGATCCGAAAACCAAGTACATCTGGGACCTGGCCCAGGACGCGCAGGGGCGAATCTATGTCGCCACCGGCGACCAGGGGCAGATTTTCCGAGTCGAGAAAACGGGCGAACATGCGCTGTTTTTCAAGAGCGACGAAGCCCACATCCGCGTCCTGCATTTCGATCCGCGGGGCAACTTGATTGCCGGCTCCGACGGAAGCGGACTGGTCTACCGCATTTCGCCGTCCGGCGAGGCGTTCGTTCTCTATAGCGCGCCGAAAAAAGAGATCACCGCGCTCGACATCGACCCGGCCGGCAACATCTATGCCGCGGGTGTCGGGGAAAAGCGCGTGGGAACGCCGCCGCCCCAAGTTATAGCCGTACCAACACCAGCGCCCACCATCACGGTTACGGCGGGCGCGCCTGCGGGCGCGGTGCAGGCTGCACCGGCGCCGATTGCGATGACCATTCCGTTGCCGGCATTCGGGGCAACCGGCGGATCCGAGGTCTACCAGATCGCCCCCGACGGCTCGCCGCGCCGCATTTGGAGTTCGCGGGAAGACGTGGTCTATGCGCTCGCCTTCGATCAGCGCGGGCAGTTGCTGGCCGGCACCGGCAACAAGGGACGCGTGTACGTCATCCGGGATGTGGGCAGCTTCACCGACCTGGTGAAGGCCAGCGCCACCCAGGTGACCGCGCTGGCGCAGGCGCCCAACGGCGGGGTGTACGCGGCCACCAGCAATCTGGGAAAGATCTTCACTCTCGGGGCGGCGCCCGATGCCGACGGCACCTACGAGAGCGACGTCTTCGACGGCCGCATCTTCTCGCTCTGGGGACGCGCCGAAGTCCGCGGCAGCGGCGCTTTCGACGTTTACGCCCGCAGCGGCAACGTGGACAATCCCGACCGCAATTGGAGCCCGTGGAAGAAAATCGATTTCGCGGCGGGCGCCGCGCTCGACGTCCCGCCGGCGCGGTTCGTGCAGTGGAAGGCGGTGCTGCACCCGGGCAAGCCCACCCCCTCCATCAGCAGCGTGCTCATCAATTACCTGCCCAAAAACGTGGCGCCGGTGATTGACGAGGTGTACGTGCAAACCGGCGCGCGCTTCCAGTCGATGCCCAAGCCGAGCGTCGAAAATGTTTCCGTCGGCGGCACTCCCGGGCCGCGATTCGAGGCGCAGGCGCCGGCGGTGCGCGACCGCGGATCCATGGCCGTGCGCTGGACCGCCCACGACGAGAACGACGACGAGCTGGTCTATTCCGTCTACTATCGCGGCGACAACGAAACCCAGTGGAAGCTGCTGAAGGACAACATCACCGACAAGTTTTATTCCTTTGACGCCGCGCTGCTGCCCGACGGCGGCTACACCATGCGCGTGGCCGCTTCCGATGCGCCTTCGCATTCGCCGGAAGAGGCGCTGAACTCGGCGAAGGAAAGCCAGCGCTTTGAGATTGATACCACGCCGCCGCAGGTGGTGAACCTGAACGCCGCCTTCGACAACCATGCGCTGCACATCACCTTCCGCGCCATGGACGGCTTCTCCACCATCAAGCGCGCGGAGTACTCGATTGACGCCGGCGAGTGGCAGTACGTCGAACCCGTCGGCCGGCTCTCCGATTACCGCGTCGAGAACTATGATTTTCTGGCCGCGATTCCCGGCGACCCGGCGAAAACCGTCGCGGAGAGCGTGTCTGGAGAACCGGTTCGACCGAAGCCGGGCCGCCGCGCCGCCGGAGAAGGGGATGGGGCGGCCTCGACCGGCCCGAAGCAGGAGCATGTCATCGTAGTGCGCGTCTACGATCGCTTCGAGAACATGGGCTCGGCGAAGTTCGTAGTACGCGGGCGGTAGATCCCAAGGCTCGCGGAAAGCGCGACGACAAGTCGACCACGGATTTCCACGGATGCACGCGGATAAGAAATCAAGAATTCTGATCCGTGTGTATCCGTGGTGATCCGTGGCTAATCCTGGGTGGCGTTGATTCGCGGAATGTCCATTCTCTACACCGCCGCGTGGGTGATCTCCATCATCTACGCGACCGTTCCTTGTTATTGGCTGCTGGTCCACCCGCACATTGAATTCTGGCGCGCGCGCAAGGTCCGGCTTCGCACCATCGGACTGATGTGGAAGGGGCTGTGGGTTCTCGCCGGCGCGATCACGTGGCGCTGGCGGCTGGTGACGCTGTACACCACGCCTTGGACATGGATTCCCGCGGGCGCCCTAATCTTCGCCGGGTTCTGGATCTACTCACGCGCGCGCCGTGAATTCACCTTGGACCAGGTGCTGGGCCGGCCTGAACTCGAGCCGGAAAAGCACGAGCAGCGCCTCAACACCAGCGGCATTCGCGCCCACGTCCGCCATCCCTACTACCTCGGTCATATGTGCGAATTGCTCGGCTGGGCCGTCGGAACCGGCTTGGCGGTGCTGTACGCGCTGCTTATCTTTGCCGTGATCACCGGTGCGCTGATGATCGCCGCCGAAGAACGGGAATTGGAATCGCGCTTCGGCCAGGCCTACCGTGACTACAAGCAGCGCGTCCCTGGCATCCTGCCGCGTTTCTAACCGCGGCGTTCCTGGCTGAAACTGAAACTCGAAACTGAAACTATTTCTGTGACGTGTACTCGCCGCTGCAGTCATCGAGAAACGTGCCGTCAGGTTGCGGATGGAGTTTGCAGATTCCCTTGCCCCTGAACCCCTTGTAACTGCCCGTGCCACCGCTGACCTCCCAGACATCTTCGCCGGAGGTGAAAGTGCCGTTGTTCAGCACGCCTTCGCCGTGGTGCCGGTAGTAGAGCTTATCGCCGTTGCTCATGGTCTCGGTGAACACGCCGTGCCACTGGGTGCGCGTGCCGGTGGTTTCGCTGAAGACGACGTCCTCACCGGCGACCTTCTTCGCCACGCCAATATTGCCCGGCTTGGGATAAGTGCAGCTGTTATGCGAAATGCTGTAGACGTGCCCCGGCGCGTCGCCGACCGGGATGGCGTACTGCCGATCCGGCTGCCCGCATTTGATCTGCTCGGTCATCTTCTGCGCCGCTGCTGCGGCGGCGAACAGCAGCACACAAGCAAGCACAAGCCGACTGCGCATGATGTAACCTCCGAATGCGATTCGCGAATTCCTGGCCGTGATATCGTACGCGTACTTTACCGCGCCGGCCTCAAAACCTTCAGGAACGCGAGCTGCTTGGGAAGACCGATTGACTGATAGACCGATCGACTGACAGACTGTTTTCGCTCGCATGTCCTTCGAACTTGAGGCGCATAGCGGGCGTGAGCGAAGCGGGAGCCCGCTGCCGAAATCCCGAGCGCAGCGAGGGATCTACCCATGAGATTCGAACTGTTCATCGCGTCGCGCTACCTGCGTGCCAAGCGCCGGCAAGCCGTGATCGGCATCATCACTGCCATCTCGATTGCCGGTGTCACCGCCGGGGTCGCCTCGCTGATTATCGCTCTCGCCATCAACAACGGCTTCCGCCAGGACCTGCAAAACCGGCTGCTCGGCTCGACCTCGCACGTGCAACTGCTGCGCGTGGAAAGCGACGGCATCCGCAACTGGCAGCCGCTGTTGTCGCGGCTGAGCCAGCAGCCGCACGTCGCCGCCGCCTCGCCCGCGATTTACGAGCAGGTGCTGGTATCGCGCGGCGCGAGGGCCAAGGGCGCGATCCTGAAAGGAATCCTGCCGGAGTACGAGCGCAAGGTCAGCGACATGCTGAAGAACGTGACCGTGGGCTCGGCGGCGGCGCTGGAGCCGAACGCGCTCGAGGGTGAGCGCGCTCCATCACCGTCGCCGGATTCGCTGGCGGCAGTGCAGCAGCGCGTGGCCGCCATGCCGCCCGTAATTCTCGGCAAGGAAATGGCCGACGACCTCGGGGCCACCGTTGGCTCGGTGGTCATGGTCATCAGCCCGCAAGGCGAGCTTACGCCCTTCGGACTGGTGCCCAAGTACGCGCGCTTCAAGGTAACCGGGATCTTCAACTCGGGTTTCTTCGACTACGACAGCTCGTGGGCATTCATCCGTCTCGCCGACGCGCAGCAACTGTTTGGTCTCGGTGATCTGGTATCGGTGATCGAATTCAAGATCGACGACATTTACCAAGCGGGGCAGGTGGGCACAGAACTGCAGCGTGCCGCCGGTCCGGGATTCATGGCCACCAACTGGATGGAACAGAACCGCGCGCTCTTTCGTGCGCTGCGTCTGGAGCGCGTCGTCACCTTTATTACGATTGGACTGATTGTGTTCGTCGCCGCGCTCAATATCCTGATCTCGCTCATCATGATGGTCATGGAGAAGACCCGTGACATTGCGGTGCTGATGTCCATGGGGGCGAAGAAGCGCCAGGTGCGGCGTGTGTTCATTGCGCAGGGGGTGCTGGTAGGAATCGTCGGCACCGCGCTCGGGCTGGTGGCCGGCTATGCGCTCTCCTGGGCGGGCGGGCATTACCACTTTATATCCCTCTCACCCGAGGTGTATTCGATTGATTACGTCCCCTTCGCCCCGCGCCTGGTGGATGGGATTTGGGTGGCCGTGGTGGCCATCGGTGTCTCTTTTGTCGCAACTATTTATCCCTCGTGGTCGGCGTCGAGCATTCTGCCCGCCGAAGCGCTGCGCTATGAGTGACAGTGACGCAGAGTGGATCACCAAGGTAATAGGGTTGTGTACAACTTAGGCTTCCATCCCGTGTCATGATAGGCAAAGCGCAGGCCGGATGTGGGTTTTGCCGAGTGTGAGCCGGGGATTGTTGCACCGTGGGAGAAAGATCTGCATCCAATGGAAAAGACCGAGATTCTGCGGGTGGAAAACCTGAAGAAGGTCTTTCGCTCGGGCAGGTCCGATCTGGTGCTCTTTGACAACTTGTCCTTCCGGGTGCACACGGGAGAGATGGTAGCCATTGTGGGACAATCGGGTGCGGGGAAATCCACACTTCTGCACATCCTCGGAGCGCTTGATAGCGCTTCCGAAGGTGACGTATACTGCGCCCAAGTAAAGCTGCAATCGCTGACCGACGAGGCGGCAGCCGAGTTTCGCAACCGCGAGATTGGATTTGTCTGGCAGTTTCATTATTTGCTGCCGGAATTCACCGCAACGGAGAACGTGGCCATGCCCCTCATGATCCGGGGCCAGGCACGGACCCAGGCGGAATCGGAGGCCGCGCGGTGGCTGCGCGAAGTGGGGTTGGAGGATCGCGCGCACCATCGTTCCGGCGAGCTTTCCGGGGGCGAGCAGCAACGCGTTGCATTAGCCCGGGCTCTGGTGACGAGGCCGCAATTGCTGTTGGCAGACGAACCAACCGGCGATCTGGATAACCGGACTGCTGAGGCGGTATTTGAATTGATCGCCAGGTTACATCACGACTACCAGCTAACTTCTTTCCTTGCCACCCATAACTTTGCGTTTGCGCGCCGTTGCAGCCGCGTCCTGCGGTTGGAGAATGGGCGGCTGGAGGAAGTTTCTCCGGGGTCGTTGCCAATGGCATAAGGATTGCTAGAGTCAAGGGGACGGGTTCCGCTTCCGTGTCCGACGCCGAACCGGGCGTCGCCGTCGTAGGCGGTGGATGGGGTGAGAGGGTCCTAGGTTATGGGGAGAATAACCAATGTTTGAACGGTACACGGAAAAAGCCAGGCGCGTCATCTTCTTCGCCCGCTACGAGGCCAGCCAGTTCGGTTCTCCTTACATCGAAACCGAACACCTGCTGCTGGGCCTGCTGCGCGAAGACAAGGCCCTGACCAATCGTTTCCTGCGCTCGCACGCCTCGGTCGAGTCGATCCGGAAACAGATTGAAGGCCACACCACCATCCGGGAAAAGGTTTCGACCTCGGTGGACCTGCCGCTCTCCAACGAGTGCAAGCGCGTGCTGGCGTATGCGGCGGAGGAAGCCGAGCGCCTGTCGCACAAGCACATCGGCACCGAGCACCTGCTGTTGGGCCTGTTGCGCGAAGAAAAGTGTTTTGCCGCCGAAATCCTGCACGAGCGCGGCCTGCGCCTCTCCACCATCCGCGAGGAGCTGGCGCGCAGCACGCAGGAAAAAGCCACGCCGCAGCGCAATCGCGAATCGTCGCTGCTCAGCGAGTTCTCCCGCGACCTCACCCAGGCCGCCATGGACAACCAGCTCGACCCGCTGGTCGGACGCGAGCAGGAGCTGGAGCGCGTGGTCCAGATTCTCTGCCGCCGCACCAAGAACAATCCCGTCCTGATCGGCGAACCCGGCGTGGGCAAGACCGCCATCGTCGAGGGACTGGCGCAGCGCATTGCCGACGGGGAAGTTCCGTCGTTCCTTTCCGATAAGCGCATCCTGGGGCTCGACCTGTCGCTGATCGTGGCCGGCACCAAGTACCGCGGCCAGTTCGAAGAGCGCCTCAAGACGATCATGAAGGAACTGATGGAGTCGCAGAACGCCATCATCTTTATTGACGAGCTGCACACGCTGGTGGGCGCGGGATCGGCGGAAGGCTCGCTGGACGCCGCCAACATCCTGAAGCCGGCGCTGTCGCGCGGCGAAATCCAGTGCATCGGCGCCACCACTCCCGGCGAGTACCGCAAGTCCATCGAGAAGGACCGCTCGCTGGAGCGCCGCTTCCAGTCGGTCAAGGTTCCGCCTCCCACCGAGGAAGACGCGGTCAAGATTCTCAACGGTATTAAAGATCGTTACGAGAAATTCCACGCGGTCAGCTACACCGACGAGGCCGTGGGCTTCGCTGTGTCGCACTCCAACCGCTATATTCCCGACCGCTTCCTGCCCGACAAGGCGATTGACCTGATTGACGAGGCGGGCGCGCGCGTGAAGCTGCGCCAGACCTCGCTGCCCGACGAGATCACCGAAGTGCAGAAGCGGATCAAGTTCATCGTCCACCGCATGGAGAACGCCATCGCGAACCACGAGTTCGAGAAGGCGCGCTTCTACTCGGACGAGGAGCGCAAGGAGCGCGAGAACCTGCGCGCCCTGCGCGAGAAATACCATCTCGACGAGTCCTCCACCGGCGTGGTCGGCCGCGAGGACATCGAGGACGTCGTCTCCCGCTGGACCGGCGTGCCCATCACTTCCATCAAGGAAGAGGAATCGCAGAAGCTGCTGCGCATCGAAGACGAGCTGCACAAGCGCGTCATCTCGCAGGAAAAGGCGATCTCGGCGCTGGCCCGCGCCATCCGCCGCAGCCGTGCCGGACTGAAATCTCCCAACCGGCCTATCGGCTCCTTCCTGTTCCTGGGCCCGACGGGCGTGGGCAAGACCGAAGTCGCGCGCACCTTGGCGCAGTTTATGTTCGGCAGCGAGAAGTCGCTGGTCCGCTTCGACATGTCGGAATTCATGGAGAAGCACTCGGTCAGCAAGCTGATCGGTTCGCCTCCGGGATACGTCGGTTACGAAGAAGGCGGCCAGTTGACCGAGCGCGTCAAGCGCGCCCCCTACTCGGTCGTCCTGCTGGACGAAATCGAGAAGGCGCACCCGGATGTCTTCAACATCCTGCTGCAGGTATTTGAAGACGGCCAGTTGACCGACGGTTTGGGCAACACCGTGGACTTCAAGAACGCAATCATCATCATGACCTCCAACATCGGCGCCCGCCACCTGCAGAAGCGCAAGGGGCTGGGCTTCGAGGCCGCCAGCGAGGACGCGGTCTCGAAGACCGTCGAGGACATGGTGCGCAACGAAGTCAAGCGTACCTTCAACCCCGAGTTCCTGAACCGTCTCGACGAGGTCATCCTGTTCAGCTCGCTCAGCGAGCAAGACCTGATCGCCATCGTGGAACTGATGGTCACCCAGTTGAACCAGAACCTGGCGCAGAAGTCGATTACCGTGACCGTGAACGAGGAAGCGCGCAAGTGGATCCTGGACAAGACGCTGGTGGACCGCAGCTACGGCGCGCGTCCCCTGCGCCGGGCTCTGCAGAAGTACATCGAGGACCCGCTCAGCGAAGCGCTCATCCAGGGCGCCATCAACGTGCGCCCGGCGTTTCTGGAGGTTTACCTCGACGGCGACCGCCTCTTCTACCGCCAGGTCGGCGAAGAGAAGCAGGAAGGCGTGCTGCTGTATAGCAATTAGCTGTTAGCCATCACGTATGAACAGGTAACCGGAGATGCTGTGTGGAGATTGGGTCAATCTCGGCGTTAGCGCAGAGGCAAGCGCAAACATGCTGTAACGAGAGACCGCCCAAGGTCATTAAATGAGTGTAGCGGTCCTAATCGGCGTTCACGATGGCGTAGTGCTAGCAGCAGATAGCGCGTCAACTTTGACTGTCCCTGTGCCGCCGGGCGTTGTGCTCCCGCCGGGACAGCAGGGCGTCGTCGGCAATGTGTATGACAATGCAAATAAAATTTTCAACTTGGTGAAGGGTCAACCTATCGGGTGCATTACTTTCGGTAACGGTAATATCGGAAACGCATCAATAGGTACATTGATAAAGGACCTAAGAAAGAGGCTGACCGATACACCAGCAGAGATGGAATTCAATGCCAAGAAGTACACCATGGAGGGGGTCGCAAAGATTCTGGCGAAGTTCTTGGGGGATGAGTGCGAAAAATTGCGGCAACCCGCAAAGCTCAACACGAACATGGGATTTCTCTTGGGCGGCTATTCCGTGCCTGGGGATCTCGGCGAGTCATGGTCAGTAGAAATACAGAAGGGAATTCCACAACCCCCCAAGAAATTGAGGGCGAATCATGAAGTAGGGCTGAGTTGGGGCGGTGTGACCGAGGTGTTGCAGCGTATTATTCTCGGTTTCAGCCCGCAGCTCTTTCAAGCCCTAGGGGCGGTCACTCAGCCGCCGCAGGATCCCGCGATTCTTGCAAGCCAGCTTGGACCGTTGTTGGCAGCACAACTGCAAGCACCTCTGGTCTTTCCTCCAATGCCGATTCAGGACGTCATTGATCTTGCCCGGTTCTTGGTACATGCGGCAATCATGTTCTCGCGTTTCTCGCCGGGACCGAATGTCGTTGGTGGTCCTATTGAGATCGCTGCAATCACGAAACACGAGAATTTCAAGTGGATTAGCCGGAAACACTACTATGACCAACCCTTGAACAAGGAGCCGATTCATGTTGTTGTTGATAAATGAGAAAAAAGTCGCAAAATTGCTGAAATCCAGCAGCGGTGGATATGCAGTATTTACTGCGGATGATGTGCCAACGGTAATCGAGAATTACAATTACAGGCCTATGTATCCTGCGACGTCCGAAGCTTCTGGAACTATCTACACTGCTCCTGCGGTTGCCACTGAGACAAGGGAGCATTTAGCGTCGGTGCGCCGCAAGATTGAGGAATCAGGTGCCCCACTGAAAAGCTTTGATGAGTTGGAAAAGGAAATTGACGAAATGAGGGGCAGGAGCCGCTAGGTTAGGATGCGCATCGGTGACTCTCACCTATGTAGATTCAGGCGTGCTGATCTTCGCGGCCAAGGGAACAACTGAGGCAGCCGCGTTAGCCTTGCCCTTCCTCCAAGACCCCGCCCGTGAATTCGTTACCAGTGAATATGTTCGGCTTGAAGTGCTTCCTAAACCTATCTGCTTCCGCAATGAGGTCGAAGTCGAGTTCTACAATACCTTCTTTCGTTTGAATACTCGCACAATACCTACGAGCGTGGCACTCTTAGAACTTGCCATGGAAGAGGCTTGCAGAACAGGTCTCAGCGCACTTGATGCGATCCATATCGCGTGCGCAGTATTTAGCGGTGCCGAAGAGATAGTCACGTCGGAAAAAGTCACCAAGCCCATGCATCGCACCCGTTTGGTAAGGGTAGTGTCGATATTCCCCGCTGCACAGCAAAACGCAGTTCCACCGGAGCAACCAGCATGAACATCGAGACCAAGTGCCAAGGCAACGGTTTGAGAAGTTCGATTCTGTGATGAAGGCGCTCGTCGCTGTTCCAAAGGCAGAAATCGCTGAGAAGCCGAAAAAGGCAAAGCGCCGCAAGAAGAAACAAAAGAAAAACTAAGCTACTGCGCAGGCCTGCGTTCGCCGGGCGTCTTGCTGAGTCCGATATATCCTTGCCCTATTCAGTCGTTGGCGGCGGCAGGATCGTCGCTGATACCGAGCAGTTTGCTCATCTCTTCGTAGAGGAAGCCTTCGCCCGGGCGATAGGGCTCGACCCAGACGCCGTTGATGACAAACTGCGGGATGGCACGCTTGCCGGTGCGGGCGAGAATCTCCTGCGCTGCGCCGGGCGTCTCCTCGATATCAACCTCTTTGTAGGGAACGTGGTGCTTGGCGAGAAATCGTTTGGCAATGCGGCAGTCCGGGCACCAACTGGACGAGTAAACAATAAGTTCCATTTCGCTCTGCGAGTCCTCACATCCGGGGAATACGGGGAACCCCACTCTACTGCTTGGATGATCCAGAGCCGGATTGGACGCGAAAAAACAGCCTGCGACATGTTCGGTGGCGCTGCTGCTTCGCGCGGAAGCGTTGTCAGGATTGCGCGGGGGTGTTCGGGCGGTCCTTGGGTTCGGTCATCCTGAAAACGATTTACCTCAACTGCGGCTTGCCTTGCTCCTGCCGGATCGCGACCCGTTGTTTGTCTGGGTTTCGCGGATCAATTTTTTCAGCGAGACAACCAGGTCGGGCGCCATCTCGCGGTATTCCGCCCAGTGGCGCAGCGCAATCTCCTCGACGATTTTATCGCCTCGCGGCGTGAGTTCCAGCAAGACCTCGCGGCGGTCCGAGTCGCTGCGGCGGCGCTTGATCAACCCGCGGCGCGCCAGCCGGTCCACAAGCTCCACGGTACTGTGATGCTGAATCTGCAGGCGCTCGGCGAGCTCACCGACACGCGGGCGGACGTCGGCGGCCATGCCCTTGAGTGCCAGCATGAGCTGATACTGCTGCGGCTCCAGACCTCCGGCGCGTGCCGTGTCTTCGCTGAAACGCAGGAAGCGGCGAATCTGGTAACGAAATTCCGCCATCAGCTTGTAGTTGGGATGCAGGATGCCGCGCGGGCTCATCAGATCACCTCTCCCGGAAGGTCTTGGCCGCCATGGAACGTGCAATGGTGTGGTACGAGCTTGGTGCGATAGTTACCCAGCGCACCGCCCCCGGCCTGCCGCAAAGCCGGAGAATCTTAGCGCAAGTCGCGGGAAATTCAATCCTGTTACGATGTATTTTCCCCTACCACCTTTGTGCACTGGCGCAGCCGTAACCGGGCGCCCCCGGCGGCCGGAAGACGCCGAGCTAGGTGGCGGGGCCTGCTGCATTTAGAATAACGGGTTCGGCTATTCGCGAAGTTCGCGACAGGAGGGTCCTTGATCGCCCGCTATACGCGCCCGGAGATAGGCCGCATCTGGAGCGAGGAGAACAAGTTTCGCCAGTGGCTGGCGGTGGAGATTGCCGCCACCGAGACACTGGCAGAAGCGGGCCTGGTACCCCGCCAGGCGGCGAAGGTGATCCGGCAGAAAGCGGACTTCGACCTGGCGCGCATTCACCAGATCGAGGCCGAGGTGAAGCACGATGTCATCGCCTTTACCACGGCGGTGGCGGAGAAGATCGGCCCGGAGTCGCGCTGGCTGCATTACGGCCTGACCTCCAACGACGTGGTGGACACGGCGCAGGCGCTGCAGGTGAAGGCGGCGTCGGCGATCCTCCTGGACAACATGACGCGGCTGCGCGACGTGTTGCGCCGGCGCGCCTTCGAATTCCAGCACACGCCGATGGTGGGACGGACGCATGGCATGCACGCCGAACCCATTACCTTTGGCCTGAAGCTGGCCAACTGGTACGCCGAAATCGTCCGCGGCCTTGCCCGGTTTGAGCGTGCAGCGGAGGAGATGCGCGTCGGGAAGTTCTCCGGCGCGGTGGGCAACTTCGCCCATCTCGATCCGGAGTTGGAAGAGAAAATCTGCGCCCGGCTGGGGCTGGAGGCGGCGGCGATTTCCTCGCAGGTGATCCAGCGCGACCGCCACGCCAATTACCTGGCAACGCTGGCGGTGGTTGCCTCTTCGCTGGACAAGATCGCGGTGGAAATCCGCCACCTGCAGCGCACCGAGGTGCGTGAGGCCGAGGAGTTCTTCAGCGAAAAGCAGAAGGGTTCGTCGGCCATGCCGCACAAGCGCAATCCCGTGAACTTCGAGCAGATCAGCGGGCTGGCGCGCGTGGTGCGGTCGAACGCGCAGGCGGCGCTGGAAAACGTGGCGCTGTGGCACGAGCGCGACATTTCACACTCTTCGGTGGAACGCATCATCCTGCCCGATTCCACCATCCTTGCCGACTACATGCTGGCGAAGATGGCGGACCTGGTCGAAACCCTGGTGGTGTACCCCGAACGGATGCGGCAAAACCTGGAGAGTTCGGGCGGGCTGGTGTTCAGCGGACAGCTCCTGCTCGACCTGGTGGAGGGTGGCACGCTGACGCGCGAGGATGCGTACCGCATCGTGCAGCGGAACGCGATGAAGGCGTGGCAGGATGGCGCGAATTTCCGCGAACTGATCGCAGCCGAGCTGGAGATTACGTCGCGCATTTCGCGCCAACAGATCGAGCGCGCCTTCGACCTGAAGCGGCAGTTAAGGAATGTGGACAAAATTTTCGCGCGCGTGTTCGGGGAAAAGCAAACCAAGTCGCAGAGGACGCAGAGGAAGACATAGGTAGAAGTGCATTTCGACGACTGAGTGCGGTCGGGCTGGTAGGGGTCCCCTCGGCTTCGCTCGGGGCAAGCTCTTCTACTCGGGCGTGCGCCCCTTCGACTGCGCTCAGGGCAGGCTCTCGCTCAGGATGACAGACCTTAGGTTCTCGTGGTAGCCCAGTCCTCGCGCAGGATGGCATACATGCGGGCATCGCGCGGCCGGCCGTGCAGGATGATGTTCTGCCGCAGCACGCCTTCCAGCTTCATTCCGACCTTTTCCATCACGCGCCAGGAGCCGGTGTTCTCGACATCGCAACGCGCTTCGATGCGGTTGAGGTGCAGGGTGTTGAATCCGTAATCGAGCATGGCGCGCACGGTCTCGGTCATCAGGCCCTGGCCCCAGTATTTGCGGGCGAGCGCGTAGCCGATCTCGCCGCGCGCGTTCATCGCGCTGACCTCGTGGAATGCGCAACCGCCAATGATGACGCCGTCGCCGAGGTGCTGGATGCCCCAGCAGGGCGAAAGCCCGTCCGCATATCCCTGCAGCGTGCGCTGGAGAAACTCGCGCGTATCATCGATGGTGCGGTGCGGCTCCCAGAAGACGAACGGTGTCATCTGCGGATCGGAAGCATAGGCAAAGATGTCGTCAGCATCTTCCATGCGCAGGCGGCGCAGGAGCAGGCGCGGCGTGCGCAGATCGGGAAAGTTGCGGATAGCGTCCTGCAGCGCCGCTTGCATGGGCGCAGCTTAACACGTCAAATCAGAACCTAAGTACCTGGAGTACCTGAGACTGACTGGGTCGGCCAGATCATCACAATGGAATCACTCAGGTACTTAGGTACTCAGGTACCGCTTTTACCCGCTGTGTCGGATGTGCATGACGTCGCCGTCCTTGACGATGTAGTCCTTGCCTTCCAGGCGCAGAGTTCCGTGCGCGCGGGCGTTGGCTTCCGAGCCGGCTTCGAGAAGATGGTCCCAGCGGATGACCTCGGCGCGGATGAAGTGGTGCTCCAGGTCGGTGTGGATGACGCCGGCTGCGTTGACCGCCCTGGTGCCGTTCTCGATCGTCCAGGCGCGGCACTCGTCCTCGCCGACGGTGAAGAAAGAAATCAGGCCGAGCAGTTCGTAGGTTTTGCGGATCAGGCGGGTGAGGCCGCTCTCGTTCATGCCGTAGCTGGAGAGGAACTCGGCGGCATCGGCGTCGGACATCTCGGCGAGCTCGGCTTCGACTTTCCCGGCGATCGCGGTGGCGCCGGTTCTGGGGCGAGCGGTGACTTCCTGCAGGCCAAATTTCTCGACGACCTGCCCCAGTTCGCGGCCGAGTTCCGGGCTCTCGCCGATGTTGAGCACGTGGAGAATGGGCTTTTCGCTCAGGAACATGAAGCCGCGGATGCGCTTCTTGTCTTCCGGCGTCATCTCCATTTCGCGCAGCGGGCGCTCCTGTTCGAGGAAGGCCGTACAGCGCCGGAGAAGATCGAATTCTTTTTCCAGCTCGGGCGTTTTCTGCTTCTTCAAATCTTTTTGCAGGCGCTCCAGGCGTTTCTCCACCTGGCCGAGGTCGCTGACCATGAGGTCGAAATCAACGTTTTGAATGTCGCGCAGCGGGTTGATTTCGCCGACGTGGGCGATGGAGGGATCGTCGAACGCGCGGACCACGTGCGCGATGGCGTCCACCTGGCGGATATTGGCGACGATGGCGTCGCTCAGGCCGGCGCCGGCCTTGGCCTCCGCGTGCGAGGCGTGCGCCGGCATGGCGGCAACGTCCACGTACTCGACCGAGGCGTGCAACAGCTTGCGCGGGTTGTACAGCGCGGCGAGGCGGTCGAGGCGGTCGTCGGGGACCCTGGCGACGCCCACGTGCGCTTCCCGCGGATTGACGTGCTGCGGCGAGAGCTGCGCCTTGGTCAGGATCTTGAACAGCGATGTCTTGCCTACCTGAGGCAGGCCGATGATTCCTGTTTTCATAGTGGTCAGTGGCTGGTGGTCAGTGGCCAGCGAGTCGCGCGACAGGCGGATTCGTGGCCTCCTGCAAAACTAATGATGATACCAACTGCGCGGGATTTAGGCGCGGGTGGAGAGCGAGCGCGCGCTCAGGGAATTCATTACGGGAATGGCCCAGTTACGCGCAATGAGGTACAGAGTCGCCAGGCCGAGCAGGAGGACGATGACCTCCAGTCCGGTAGACCATTGGTGGAGGTGGTTGAAGGCGACGCGGCGCGGGTCGGTGACCGGAATTTTGTCAATCTCGCCCATCTCGGCTCGCAGGGCCGCCATCTTCGTGCTGACGCCCATTTGCGAGAACAGGGTGGCCACCACCATGGCGAACACCAGCAGGTTGCGTGCGGCGCTGGCCTGCACGCTGCCCGAGGTATGGTAGGCCGCGAAGGTGGAGCAGATCAGGAAGATGCCGCCGCAGACTATGCCCATCCAGTGCAGCGAGGTAAGAGTGCGGGTCACCACCAGGCCGGAGAGATGACGCGTGGGCAGCACGCTGAACAGTGCGGGCGCAACCACGAAGGAGAAGAAGATGATCCCGCCCACCCAGATCACCATCGAGAGCAACATGAAAAAGCGCAACACGGACATATAAGTGGACCCACTTCTTATTTCTGACTTCTGATTTCTGACTTCTTAATTCTGACTTGATTGCTACACCGGCACCGGGACGCCGTCCACGATCTCGCGCAGGATCTCTTCCCCCTGCTGCGATTTTTTCAAGGTAGACGAATAGCGTCCGCTGACCACGACGCGGTGCGCGAAGACGTGCACCGCCAGCGTCTTGAAGTCGTCCGGGGTGGCGAAGGTGCGGCTGTCGAGGAAGGCCATGCCCTGCGCGGCGCGATAGAGCATGATGCCGCCGCGGGGCGAGACCCCGAGGGAAAGATACGCCGATTCGCGTGTGCGATTCACCATCGCCAAGGCGTACTCCACCAGCGAATCGTCCACGCGGACGCGCGTGACCTCATCCTGGATGCCGATCACGTCGGCGGCGCTCAGCACCGGGCGCACGCTGTCGAGCTGGGCCGCGCCCGCCTCGGAACGCAGGATCTCGCGCTCGCTTTCACCCGAGGGGTAGCCCATGTGCACGCGCATCAGGAAGCGGTCCATCTGCGATTCGGGCAGCGGGTAGGTGCCGTGATGCTCGACCGGGTTCTGGGTGGCCATCACCAGGAAGGGCTGCGGCAGGGAATAGGAGTGGCCGTCCACGGTGACATGCGATTCGTTCATCGCCTCCAGCAGCGCGGACTGGGTTTTGGGCGTGGTGCGGTTGATTTCGTCGGCGAGCAGGACGTTGGTAAACACCGGCCCACGCTTGAATTCGAAGCGCTGTTCGACGGCGGAGTACATGGAGATGCCGAGCACGTCGCTGGGCAGCATGTCGCTGGTGAACTGGATACGCTGAAAGGCGCAGTCCAGGGCGCGCGACAGCGCTTGCGCCAGCGTGGTCTTGCCGACCCCGGGCACGCCTTCGATGAGCAGGTGGCCGCGTGCAAACAGCGTCACCAGGGCGAGACGGATGACCTCGTCCTGGCCGCGGATGATGGTGCGCAGCGCCGCCTGCAACGCGGCCGCGCGGGCCGCCGGGCTTTGGATGGTGTGGGGAGACATTGCCAGCGATTGTAAACCAGCTTGCGCTAACGGTCGCGCGTCGAAATGGGAGGAATAACGGAACGAAAGTGCCTGTGCCGCCCGCGCCGCTTGCATTTCCGGGCCTCCGGCGTGACAATCTGGCCGTACAACGGTCCGCAATCTTGAACACGCTGCTCGTGCCTTTAATGTCACGATTCGGAACCAGAGGTCCGCAATGGCCACCTCCCCGGTGTGCGGCCAGACGTACGGCCACTACCGTCTCATCGAACGCATCGGTGAAGGCGGCATGGGAGTGGTTTATCGCGCGCATGACGAGGTCCTGGAGCGCGACGTTGCGCTGAAGCTGCTGCCCGCCGGCGTAGTCCGAGACGAATCCACGCGCAAGCGCTTTCGCCAGGAAGCGCTGACGCTCGCCCGCCTCAATCACCCGAACATCGAAACCCTGCACGGATTCGAAAGCGCCGGCGACGCTGATTTCCTGGTCATGGAATTCGTTGCCGGGCACACATTGGCCGACCGGCTGGTGCGCGGGCCCATGAAGCAGGCCGACATTTTGACCTTCGGCATGCAACTGGCGTCAGCGCTCGATGAGGCCCACAAGCAAGGTGTGGTGCACCGCGATTTGAAGCCGGCGAACATCCTGATTACGCCATCCGAGCAAGCCAAGGTGCTGGACTTCGGGCTGGCGCGGTTGTTGCCGATGAGCGACCAGTCCACCAACCAAAGTGAATCGCAAACCTCGGCCCTGGCCGGCACGCTGCCGTATTTGTCTCCCGAACAACTGCACGGGTCGCAGCCCGACCACCGCTCGGACTTATACGCGCTGGGAGTTGTGCTGTACGAAATGGCAACCGGACGGCAGCCGCACTCGCACCCATCGGTGGGCGCGCTGGTGGAGGCCATTCTTCACCAGGAGCCCCCGCCGGTGCGCTCGCTGAACCCGGAGATTTCCCCGGAGCTGGAAGCGATCATCCGCAAAGCGATGGACAAGGACCCGCGGCTCCGGTACCAGGGAGCGCGCGAGATCCAGGTGGACCTGCAGCGGCTGGTGTCAGGCCGCAATCTGGAGCAAGTCGCTGTGCCACAACGACCCGTGACGCGCGTGGGGTGGCTGGCAGTCATCGCCATTAGCGCCCTGTTGCTCGCCGGCGTGGCGCTGCCGCCGTTTTTGTCGCGCCGGAGTGCGCCTGCGCAACTAGTCTCCGCGCCGCCCAGGGCCAAGGTGGTGGCCGTGTTGCCGTTTGAGGCGATCGGCGGCAAGGCGGAGAACCAGGCTCTCTGCCGTGGCTTGACCGAGTTGCTGACGGCCCGGCTGGCGCAAGTCAGCAAGCGCTCCGGCGTAGAGGTGGTCCCGAGCAGCGAAGTCCGGTTGCAGGGCGTCAGCTCGGCGGAGGACGCGCGCAAGAAACTTGGCGTCACCCTGGTGGTGGAAGGCAGTTGGAATTTCGCGGCCAACAACCAGGTGACGTACAGCCTGGTGGACGCGCAGACTCGGCGCAACCTGAATGGCGCGGTGGTGAATGCCGATCTGCGGAACCTGGCGGCAGCCGAGCGTGAGGTGGTGGACAAGTTACTGGCCATGCTCGACGTGGAGGCACGGCCGGGCGAAGCGGCAGCCGTGGCGGCGCGCCCCGATGCCTATCAGTACTACGTGCGCGGGCGGGGATACTTGCTGGATTACGCCGATCCCAACAATCTGAAATCGGCGGTCGAGCTGTTCAACACCGCCATTAAGACGGATCCCGGATTTGCGCTGGCCTACGCCGCGCTTGGCGAGGCGTACTGGCGGCAGTTCCAGGAGAGCAAGGACTCGGCTTCGATTCCGAAGGCGATGCAAGCCTGCCGCAACGCCGCCCGTCTTAACGATCGGCTTGCGCCGGTGCACGTCACCTTCGGCCTGATCTACCAGGGGACAGGCCGCTACGAAGATGCCGTCAAGGAATTCGGACGCGCGCTCGACCTGGATGCGACCAGCGATGCCGCCTACCGCGGCTTGGCGACCTCCTATGCGTCGCTGGGAAAAACCAAGGAGGCCGAGGACGCTTACCGGCGCGCGATCGAGATGCGCAAGGATTACTGGGGAGGCTACAGTGCGCTCGGCGCCTTCTACAACCAGGCTGGCCGCTACGACGAGGCGGCCGCCCAGTTCCGCCGAGCCATCGAGTTGGCGCCGGAGAACGTTCGCGGGTATACCAATCTCGGCGGCGTCTACTTCTTTCAGGGCAAGTACCAGGAAGCGCAGCAGCTCTTTGAAAAGTCGCTCGCCATCCAGCCCAACTACCGTGCCTACGTGAACCTGGGCGCGCTATATTTTTCGGCCGGGCGATACAGCGATTCGGCGCGCATGTACGAGAAGGCGCTGCTATGGAACGATAAGGATTCCCGCATCTGGCAGAACGCCGCGTCAGCCTACACTTGGGCGCCCGGACAGAAGGACAAGGGCCGCACTGCCTACCAGCGCGCAGCGGAGATGATGGAGCGGGAGCTCAAGATCAACCCTCGCGACAACGCCAAGAAGCTGGCCCTGGCAGACTGTTACTCCGTGCTGGGACGCCCCGCGCGCGCCCGCGATCTGCTCCAGCAGGGGCTGCAAACGCCGCCTTCCGATCCTGAGACGCTCTTCCGCGCCGCCGATGTTTACCTCCAGCTGGACGATCGCGACGCGGCATTTACCTGGCTCGCCAGGGCCATTCAGGCTGGAACCCCGGTCGCGGAAATCGAACGCGATCCCACCTGGAACGATCTTAGGACAGACCCCAGGTATCAACGGCTGGTGCAGCCAGCCAAGGCCAATATGCAGCATTGAAAGAGAGAGAGAGAGGTGATGTATGGCAACTCAGCCAAAGATGGTAACAATCCCGGAGCGGAGGGGCAGCCGACCCTGGCGCGATGATGAACCGGTCATCGTGGGCAAGTTCCTCGACGACAAAGGAACGCCCGAGCACAGAGTCGTGCCCCCACATAAGTTCGCCAGCGCCGGCGACACGCTGGTGTTCAAGTATTACGACTGCAAGATCGACATCCAGGGCGATATCTTCGAGCCGCCCGATTACTCCATCCCTAACGAAGTGCGTGCGACTCTGAAGAAAACCCTGCCTCGCGGAATCCACCACTACAAGGTTTTCTGCGATGGCAAGGTGGAAGCCAAAGGCGGATCGCCGCCGACTGTCATCATCGATCCGTAGGCAGCAGCGGCACGGGTGGCCCACATTTGCCCGTCGTTGGCAAATGTGGGTCTTTTCCCGATGTCACGGATACAGGCTTAAACGTCGAATTCAGCCGGACGGCCGGTCAGGCGCTCGATGCGCTTGGCGATGGGCGGATGAGTCGAAAACAGGTTCGCCAGGTTCAATCCGCTTACGCCGAGAAACGGCGCCACTATGAACAGGTGCGCGGTTGAGGGCGATGCCGGCAGCGGCACACGCCGCGAGTATTCGTCGAGCTTGCGCAGGGCGCTGGCGAGCGCGTAGGGATTGCCGGTGAGATGCGCGCCGGTATCGTCGGCGGCGTATTCCCGCGAACGCGACACCGCAAGCTGGATCAGCATGGCCGCAATCGGCGCCAGGATGATCATGAACAGCCCGCCGATGCCGCCGCCACGATTGCGCTCGTCACGGCCGCCGTATCCGCCGAACATCGCGCCCCACATCGCCATGCGTGCCGCCAGGGTAATGGCGCCGGCGATGGTGGCGGCGATGGAGCTGATCAGGATGTCGCGGTTTCGCACGTGCCCAAGCTCGTGGGCGAGCACGCCTTCCATCTCGTCATCGGTAAGCAGGTTCAGAATTCCCTGCGTCACCGCGACGGAAGCGTGGTTCGGGTTGCGGCCGGTGGCGAAGGCGTTGGGCGAATCGCTGGGAATGACGTAAATCTTCGGCATCGGGATGCCGACGCGCTGCGTCAGGCGCTCCACGATCTGGTAGACGCGCGGCAGGTCTTCTCGCGTGACCGGCTGTGCGCGGTACATGGTCAGCGCGATCTTGTCGGAGAAAAAGTAAGAGACAAAGTTCATCACCCCGGCGAAGACCAGGGCGAGGATCATCCCGTTCTGCCCGCCGAAGTACTGGCCCACAAACAGCAGGAAGCCCGTCAGCAGTCCCAGCAGCAGCGTGGTTTTCAGTGCGTTACCCATAAACTCTTTCCTGTCTAGTTGATGCTACGCCAAGGTGAAAGATTCTTCCCGCTTAGATATACGCATAACCGGACACCCAAGTTTCCCCTCCCGAAACGGAGCCGCCCGCTGCCCGCAAGCAGGCGGTAAGTGCCGGGCCGGGTTTGACTTGCCCGGGGTGCCGACCTACGATGCCGAGTGGGTGAGGAGAAGGAGCCGCTGCCATGCCGGGCGACGCCGTTGCCGCCATCCCCGCCTCGCGCAAGCTGGGGCACTATCGCATTTTGGACAAGATCGGGTCGGGCGGCATGGGCGAGGTGTACCGCGCCCGCGACGAGCGACTCGACCGCGAAGTGGCCGTCAAAGTTCTATCCGCGGGCGTCCTGGCCGATGAGACCGCGCGCAAGCGCTTCCGCAACGAGGCGCTGGCGCTCTCGAAGTTCAATCATCCGAATATCGCGACAATTTACGACTTCGACGCCGATGAGGGCGCGGACTTCATTGTCACCGAACTGGTGAACGGCGAAACCCTGGCACAAAAGATCGCGGCGGGGCGCCTGCCGGAGAGGGAAATCCTGGACTTGGCGGCGCAGCTCGCGGAAGGACTGGCCGCGGCCCATGAGCGCGGCATCGTCCACCGCGACCTCAAGCCGGCCAACCTGCGCGTGACCATCGACGGCCGGCTGAAGATTTTGGACTTCGGCGTCGCCATGCCGCTGCCGGCACTGCCGGACAGCACCACGGCCGAAAGCGACGCGCCCCCGCCGGCCTTTGCCGGAACCCTGCGCTACATGTCGCCCGAACAGTTGCGCGGCGAAGCGGTGGACGTGCGCAGTGACCTGTACTCCGTCGGAACCGTGCTTTACGAGATGGTCACCGGGCGCCACCCATTCGAGGCCCGGCTGTTCACCGCCCTGCTCGACGGCATCCTCAACCAACCCCCGGCGCCGCCCTCGCGCCTGCGGCCGGAGATTTCTTCGAAGATGGAGGAGATCGTTATCCGGTGTTTGGACAAGCAGCCGGCGCTGCGGTACCAGTCGGCGCGCGAGCTGGCGATGGATCTGCACCGGGCCGCTGAGAGCGGCGGGCAGGCGAGGAAATCCATCGCCGTGCTCTACCTGGAGAATATCGGAGGCAACAAGGAAGACGAGTACTTCCGCGACGGCATCACCGAGGACATCACCACCGAGCTGGCGAAAATCGCCGAGTTGCGCGTCTTTTCGCGGTCGGCGGTCCTGGCCTTCCGCGACAAGCCGGTGATGCCGACCGAGGTGGGACGCCAGCTCAACGCCTCCCACGTGCTGGAAGGCAGCCTGCGCCGTGAGCGAGCGAGGTTGCGAATCACGGCCAAGCTGGTGGACACGCGCACCGGGCACGCGGTATGGGCGGAGCGCTATGACCGGCAATTGGAAGACGTGTTCGCAATTCAGGATGAAATCGCGCACAGCATTGCGCGCGAGTTGCGCCTGGCCTTGAGCGAGCACGAGCAGCGCGCCATCCGCAAGATTCCCACCGCCGACTTACAGGCCTACGATTTCTACCTGCGGGGCCGGCAGTTCTTTCACCAGTTCCGCCGCAAGGGATTCGACTTCGCGCGCGAGATGTTCGCCAAGGCTATCGAGCTCGACCCGTCGTTTGCGCGTGCCTACGCCGGCATCGCCGATTGCAGCGCGTTTCTGTATTTCTACTGGGACTCCAGCGAAACCAACATCCAGCAGGCCGATGAGGCCAGCCGCAAAGCGCTGGAACTTGATCCTGAGCTGGCGGAAGCGCACGCTTCGCGGGGCCTGGCTGCATCCCTGCGCAAGAACTATGACGACGCAAAACGGGAGTTCGAGACCGCGATGCGCCTGGGGCCGAACCTCTTCGAGCCCTACTACTTTTATGCGCGCAATTGGTATGCGCAAGGCGAACTCTCGCAAGCGGTGGCGTGGTTCGAACGCGCCAGCCTGGTGAATCCGGAGGACTACCAGGCTCCGATGCTGATGGCGAGCGCCTTGCACGGGATGGGACGAACGGAGGAAGCGACCGCTGCGTACCGCCGGGGACTGTCGGCGGCGCAGAAGCACCTGTTGTTGCATCCGGGCGACGCGCGCGCGCTGTATTTCGGGGCGAATGCGCTGTCGCAGGTCGGAGACCGCGAGCGCAGCCTGGAGTGGGCGGGACGCGCGCTCGCACTGGAGGGCGAAGAGCCGCAGGTGCTCTATAACGTCGCCTGCGTGTACGCGCTGTTGGGAGAAGCGGAACGCGCCATTGATTGCCTGGAAAAGTCGCTCACCCACGGCTGGGGCCAGCGGCAGTGGATGGAACACGATCCCGACCTGGCCGGCCTGCGCGAGCACCCCCGGTTTCGCGCCCTGATGCGGCAATAGAATTAGGATTGTGAGCTGGTTCCTCAGAGCTGAGAACTCACAACTCGAACTGAAACTGAAACTGAAACTCTCTAAATTCCGAGCTTCTTGACCGCCTCGTTGTAGTACTTGCGGTAGAGGATGTCCCACTCCTGGCTGCCTTCCAGGATCGTACGCTTCTGGGACTCGATCTTGCGGCGTGCTTCCAGGTCGATCTTCTTCTCCTGCGCCAGCAGTTCCTCCAGCAGCCGGCGGACTTCCAGGCGGACGGTGTTCTTTTCCTTGAGCAACTTCACGCCTTCCATGGCGGCCAGAGCTTCGGTGACAGCCCGCGCCAGCACGTTCATCTTGTCGCGGCTGACGCGATACGGCTCTTCCGACCTGATGTCCACCCGCACTACAGCACCGCCTTGTACTTGCGCACCAGTTCGTTCTTCACTTTCTTGAACATTTCCTGGTAATTGGCGCCGGTGCGGCGCATTTCCTCGGAGTAGGTTTCCAGAATGATGCGGACTTCGTCGTTGATGCGGTCTTCCAGCGTCATTTCGTCGAGCATGGCCCCGTGGACGCGCTCGGTGACGGCGGGCAGATTCTTGGTTTCGATGAATTCGCCCTTGAGCAGTTTTTTCGAGATCTCGCGGGCCAGGTAGCCCACATATTCTTTGGACAGGACCATAGAGCGTAAAAGTTGGTGGCGTTAAGCACTGAAGTTTAACACACGGAAACGCGGGCGCGCGGGAGGGAGCGTTGACCCATGGCGGTCTGCGTAGTAAGGTACGCAGGCACTCGTAACTGTTGCGCGCGGCCCGTGTCCGCGCGGGTTCCAGGGAGCGAACATGATGGATGCGCTGGGAATGATCGAAACCAAGGGCCTGGTCGGCTCGATTGAAGCCGCCGATGCCGCGGTCAAGGCCGCCAACGTGCAGTTGGTTCACAAGGAATATATCGGCGCGGGATTCGTGACGGTGATCGTGCGCGGCGACGTGGCCAGCGTGAAGGCCGCCACCGATGCCGGCGCTGCTGCCGCACGCCGCGTCGGCGAACTGGTTGCGGTGCACGTGATTCCGCGTCCGCACGGCGACCTGGAAACTTCGATGCCGATGATCAGCGGCGCCGCCCCGAAAGCGAAAAAGGGAAGCGCCGACTAAACTGATTTTGTAATTTGGTAATTTCGTAATTTGGTAATTGCAGGCCGCTTTGCAGCCGCTCGTTACTCACCAAATTGCCCAATTGCCAAATTGCCCAATTACCAAATTCCTCCGTGGCCCACGATCCCACATCAGCCGTTGCTGTCGCCCCGGCGGCGCAGTCCCCGGGGCAAACCAAGGACGAGCGCTCCGTCGCCGAGGCGCGCGATCTGATCGAGCGCGCCTACAAGGCCTTTCTCGAATTCCAGACCTTTACCCAGGAGCAGGTGGACCGCATCGTGGACGCGGTAGCGGCCGCGGCCACCGCCAATGCGGAAAAACTGGCACGCATCGCGGTGGAAGAGACCACCTATGGCGTGGTCGAGCACAAAGTAATCAAGAACCTGTTTTCGTCGCAGCGGGTGTATGAGGCCATCCGCCCGTTGAAGACGGTCGGCGTGGTGCGCGAGGACAAGGCGCAGGGCATCATCGAAGTTGCCGTACCGGCGGGCGTGGTGGCGGCGATCCTGCCGTCCACCAACCCGACTTCCACCGCGATTTACAAAATTCTGATCGCCATCAAGGGGCGGAACGCCATCGTGCTCAGCCCGCACCCGACCGCTCTGCGCTGCAGTTGCGAGGCGGCGGCGATCATGAAGGATGCGGCAGTAAAGGCGGGCGCGCCGGCGGACGTGATCTGCTGCTTCAATACTCCCAGCCTTCCGGGCACGCAGGAATTGATGAAGCACCGGCGCACCAGCGTGATCCTGGCTACCGGCGGGATGGCGATGGTGCGCGCGGCGTACAGCTCGGGCAAGCCGGCGTTTGGCGTCGGGCCGGGGAATGTTCCGGCCATGATTGACAGCAGCGCCGATCTGCCCAAGGCCGTCGCCGACGTGGTGTTCGGCAAGACGTTCGACAACGGGACCATCTGCTCGTCGGAGCAGGCGATTGTCGCCGAGGAATCGGTGCGCGGGCCGATCCTGAAAGAGCTGGCGAAAAATGGCGCGCACATGCTGAGCCGCGACGAAATCCAAAAACTCGGGAAACAGATGGTCAACACCGAGACGCATACCATCTGTCCGAAATTCGTCGGCAAGAGCGCGGTGAAAGTCGCTGAGCTGGCGGGATTGCAGGTGCCCGCGGGCGTGCGCGTGCTGGTCGCGCCGTTGGACAAGGTCGGACGCGATGAGCCGCTGTCGGCGGAAAAGCTTTCGCCGGTGCTGGCACTCTATTTTGAAAAAGACCGCGCGGCGGCCATGGCGCGCTGCGCCGAACTGCTGCGCTTCGGCGGCTTGGGGCACACCTGCGCCATTCACGCCAAGGACGATGCCGTCATCCGCGAGTACGGCATGAAGATGCCCGCGTACCGGGTGGTGGTGAACAGCCCGGCGCCACAGGGCTCAATCGGCTCGTCCACCAATTTGTTTCCCGCGATGACGCTGGGCTGCGGCGCCGCCGGCGGCAACATTACCTCCGACAACATTTCACCGCTACACCTGATCAACCTGCGGCGGATCGCCTACGAGGCCAGGCCGGTGACTTCAGTGGTCGGTGGCCAGTGGCCAGTGGCTAGTGCGGCCCCACCCGCAAGCACGGCGACAACCTGCGGCGTGTGCGCAACACCTGCGGAAACGGCTGCGCCGGCAGCCGGGACGGGCGTCAACTGGTCGGTAGCGCGCGCCGTGGACCGCTTCCTGGCCGGCAAGCAAGTTGCGCCGCCAGCCGCGAAGCCGGCAGCGATCCCAACGCAAGCCGCGCCGGCAAAGACCGACGCGCCGCCATCGGCTGCGCCTCCTCCCAAGCCGCGCGCGGTGGATTTCGTGAGCGAGGCGGAGATTCGCGCCGCGGTGAAGCGCAAGGCGAAAATTTTCGTAGGTCCGAAAACCATCATCACGCCCGCCGCACGCGACCTTGCCGCGGAGTATGATGTACTGGTTAGAGTGGATTAAGTGCGACACTTGTCAGTCATGCTAGACGACCTTACCAGCCTGAAGGACGACATGACCGCCTTCATCGAAGGCCACGGCATGCGCCGCTTCCACGGTTATGTCAACGACGAAGTCACCAGCGTGATGTGGGACCCGCACGGCAACGTGGACGCCTGGAAGGATTTTGTCGAACTCGCCAAAGCATCGGGCGCGGCTTTCCTCACCATGAACGACGTGGTGCTCGACCGCGAAGATGTGGACTTCATGGTCGAGCGCCTGCGCAATTCCAATTACACCAACGAAGAAGACGTTGACGAAGCCCGCTGGCTGCGCACCTACATCGGCAAGACCGGGTTTCTGCAACTGGGCTGGCCGTACCAGGGAGCGATGTTCCTGTGCGAGGTTTCCACCGAGTGGTACGACCGCTACCAGCGCCTGCTGGACGTCGCCGAGGAGTATGGCGGCATCATGATTGACGAGCCCGACGATCCCGACGAGGAAAGATAGTCGCGAGACGCGAGTCCCCGGCGACCTCTAATATTCACCACCGAGACACCGAGGCCACAGAGCAACACCGAGGAATAATCTTCTCGGTGTGACTCGGTGAACTCGGTGCCTCGGTGGTGACGTTTGACCCGAGAACACACGGTTCCCTCGGGTAATTGCCCGGGACTCGGGACTCGCAACTCGTGATACTTTTCTTCAGTGCGCTGGCAACTGCGAACCGCCGATGAGCAGCAAGCAACCCGACTCGCGGCCGATCTCAAACTTCCCCCTGTCATTGGCCGCCTGCTGGTTGCCCGCGGCATCACGACCGGCGAACAAGCGCACAACTTCTTGCACCCGAGTCTCGACCAGCTTCACTCGCCGCACCTGATGCTCGGGATGGACACGGCCGCCGAGCGTCTGCGCCGCGCCATTGCCAACCACGAGCAGGTCCTCATCTACGGCGACTACGATGTGGACGGCACCACCGCGATCGTGATCCTGAAAACCGCGATCGAGCTGTGCGGCGGCAGCGCCGACTTCCACGTCCCGCACCGCATCCGCGAGGGCTACGGCATGCAGGACGACGTCATCGAGCGCGCCGCCTCCGCCGGAGTGTCGCTGATCATCAGCGTGGACACCGGCATTCGCGCCTTTGCCGCCGCCGAAACCGCGCGGCGTCTCGGCGTGGACCTGATCGTCACCGACCATCACCTGCCGGAAGGGCAGGGCGTGCCGCCGGCGCTGGCGGTGCTGAATCCCAACCAGGCGGGTTGCGCGTATCCCTGCAAAGCGCTGTGCGGAGCGGGGGTAGCGTTCAAGCTGGCGCAATTGCTGCTGGAGGAAAGCGGGCGGGCGCGCCTGCTGCCGTCGTTTCTGAAGATGGTTGCCATCGCCACCATCGCCGACGCGGTGCCGCTGGTGGGCGAGAATCGCGTGTTCGCCTCGCTCGGACTCGACGGCCTGCGGCATCCGGTGAATGCGGGCTTGAAGGCGCTGTTGGAGGTTGCGGCGCTGAGCGCAAAAAAGCTGAGCGCGACCGACGTGGCCTTCCGCATCGCGCCGCGGTTAAACGCGGCGGGAAGAATGGATGTCGCACAGGACGTCATTGAATTATTCAGCGTCAAAGACGCTAGACGCGCCCAGGAAATTGCGGCGCGGCTGAACCAGCTCAATGCCGACCGCCAACTGGAGGAAAAGCGGATATTCGAAGCGGTCGAGGAGCGGCTGGCGAGCGCGCCCGAGGTGCGCGACTCATTTTGCCTGGTGGTGGACGGCGACCAGTGGCATCGCGGCGTGATCGGTATCGCCGCCACGCGCGTGGTGGAGCGCTACGGCCGTCCGGCGCTGGTGCTCTCGCGCGAAGATGGCGAGGCGTACGGTTCCGGGCGATCGATTCCCGCTTTCCACTTGCTGGACGCGCTGGAATCCTGCCGGAAGATGTTTACGCGCTTCGGCGGACACGCGCATGCGGTCGGCTTCTCGCTGCCCTGCGACCGCGTCCCGGCGCTGCGGGCGGCGCTCGATCGCTACGCACGCGAGCGGCTCACGCCTGCCGATTTCGAACGCGTTCTGGAATATGACGGCGACCTGCCGCTAAGCCAGGTCACGCCCGCCTTCTATGAATGTGTGCAGCAGTTGAATCCGTTCGGCATGAGCAATCCCGAGCCGGTGTTTGCCGCCCGCGGCGCGCGCGTCGCCCTGGCGCCCAAGATTCTGAAAGAGAAGCACGTGAAGATGCGGCTGGCCAATGGTCCCGGGAAATTCGCGCGCGGGATTGATGCGCTCGGATGGCGCATGGCGGAACGGGTGCAGCAAGCCTCGATTCTCGCCGGCGACGCGGTGGATGTGGCGTTTACGCTGGAACTCAACGACCATCCGGAATACGGCGGGCTGGAACTGCGGCTGGAGGATATTGTCAAATCAGCGCTGGTGCAGACCGCCAGCGCCTCGTCGCCTTAGACTCCCGCTCCAGGACGCAACTTGTGATAAGACGATTTATCGCCAGTTACGCATCAAGCAGCCAAAGTTAGTTCGGTTTCTGAGGGTCCCCTTTTTCCATTTGCACGACCAGAACTAGCCCTGCCCTTAGCTTGGCGGTCACTGGCTTATAGCCATCGGCGATAACGGACACATCGTACTGCTCACTGGGCTGTAGGACGAAAATCAGCGGAGTCAACCCTAGCGACTTCCCCTCCATCATGACTTCTGCACCGATTGGGTATGACGAAATGTAGGTCGTCCGCGCGCCGGCTCGTATCATGCGTGCGACTTCTGTTGACGGCAGAGATGAAACCAGTCTAGGAGCAGGGGTTCTTAGTGATTTTGTTGAATCAGTGTTCGATGGAATTTCTGGTGGCGGTTGAAAATTGCCGCAGCTCCTGGATCCGTCATCGCTCCAGTAGGTGTCGTCCGAAAATCTTACCTTTTCCACCCATGCCATCGGCTTCTTCTCGGTGCCAAAAATTTCTGAACTAACGACGCCATAGCTCTTCCCTGGTTTCAAAAGGTGGCTGTCCTTTGTGTCGACAGTTCCCACGTATGACAGCTCGTGCATGGAATTTAGGTAACCAACCCCAAATCGAATGGCCGCAACTGGCTTGTCCGAGCGATTGGCATATCGGATTTCAAGTGGGTGCCCCAAAGGGCCAGCACCAAGAAGTCCAGCCATCATCCCAGCTTTGGCTCCGTTTCCGATCTTCTCGATTTGAACCGGGCAGGTTTGCTGGGACTCTACGGCTACGACGGCTGATAATATGAACACGGCTGCAATTACGTGGCGCTTCATACCAGCGAACGCTGCCATGAATAGGGGCATCCGTCAATCTTTCGCCCGCTCTTCGCCGCGCACCGCCTCACCATCCCTTCAGCGCGGGTAGATTCCTCAGCAGTTGCGCCTACTGGCGCTTACAGTCAAAGAGTGCCCGCATCTCCGTAGGCAACGCGGCAAGGAAGTGGGTTATGAGTTGCTCGATATGAGTGAATTGTTCGTCGGGTTGCCACGCAGGTTGCTGTTCGAAGTCGAACCTATACATCGTCAGGTGAGCGAGTCGCCAGTCAAGCTGGTCCCGATGGTGTTGGAGCCAAGACGGCTGCATGAGCAATGCACGAAATCCCGGGCTCAGCAGACCGGGGTCGGGCAAGTAGTCAGACCAGATCACATCCCTGTGTTTCCCGCTAGCCGCTCCGCCGCGCGGATAGAAAAAGTCAAGGAGCAACCGGAAATGGATCAAAGCCGACTCCCGGATCATCGCGTCTGCAGGTACTCCATACCTGGACTTACCCCAAAGCGAGGCTGCTGCACGAAATCTATTTATTTCAAAGCTCACGTGCTTGCGGAGCATCCTCTTAAGTTCGTCCGGCGTTGGCCTGTGTCTGAGTTTTCCTACGCGTTTCCTTAGCCTCACGTGCCTCACCATCCATTCCGAGCTGGCAGCTTCATCCGTTTCCAGATCACAGCGCGGGAAGACTTCATCTTCCGGGTAATCTGCGATAAGGCAATCCCTGCCGTCGTAACCTCAGCGCGTTATGCTCTGTGTCAACTGGCGTGAACGGCCCTTATCATTATCTATGCCCCCGCCGCCATCCCAATTTGGCAGCATCTCACAAATTTTCCTGCTCTTGTCACAGACAAAACCGTTGACAACTCCTACTCTGGTTCTGTGCCCAGTGCGCGCGAGTTTGTGGTGTCTCTATAAGCTCGTTTACTGACTTGGTAACAAATGCTGCCCGTTAGCGCCCGTCAAAGTTGTCCTCGCAGTACACGCCCGATCCTCCAGGTAACCTTGGGTTACTGGCCGGTATCCCGGGCCTATGTTGTTGATCCTTCGTTCGGGGAGGGGGAGGGGGGGGCCGCAACAGCAACCAGCCAGAGTTATTACCACATCAGTTACCGCACGCTTGGCCCCCACTAATTGCCGACGGCCAATGGCTAACAGCCAATCACGGTGCTATATTTCCCGGTCTGCAATTCCTTCTGTGAGGCGCCCATGACTCGCGACGAAATCATCGCCAAATACAAGCAGTACCTGTTCCCCTCCGTTACCACCTACTTCACCGACCCGCTGGTGACCGAGCACGCCAGCATGCAGTACCTGTGGGACACCGAAGGCAAGAAGTACCTGGATTTCTTCGGCGGCATCGTGACCATCTCGGTGGGGCACTCGAACCCGCGCGTCACCACCAAGATCAAGGCGCAGATTGACAAAATCCAGCACGCTTCGACGGTGCTGCCCAATGAAGCCATTGTCGCGCTGGCGGAGAAGCTGGCAAAGATTGCGCCCGGCGAGATCAGCAAAACGTATTTCACCAACAGCGGCACGGAGGCGAACGAGACCGCCGTCCAGTTCGCCCGCATGCACACCGGGCATTTCGAGATTGTGGCTTTGCGCCACGGATACAGCGGCCGGTCGCAGGCGGCGCAGTCCATGACCGGCATGCATAGCTGGCGCGCGTCATTGCCGGCTGCCTTCGGCGTGGTGCACGCCATGAATCCGTACTGCTACCGCTGTCCCTTCGGACTGAAGTATCCGGACTGCGGCGTGAAGTGCGCCGAAGATGTGGAGAGCGTGATCCAGACCTCGACTTCGGGCGCGATTGCCGGCATGCTGGCCGAACCCATCCAGGGGCTGGGCGGATTTATCACGCCGCCGCCGGAGTACTTCAAGATCGTGTTCAAGATCGTCAAGAAGTATGGCGGCGACTTCATCAGCGACGAAGTGCAGACCGCCTGGGGCCGCACCGGAAAGAAATGGTTCGGCATCGAGCACTGGGAGGTCACACCCGACATCATGACTTCCGCCAAGGGTCTGGGTAACGGCGTGCCGGTGGGTGTCACCATGACGCGCCCGGAGATCGCCAACAGCTTCAAGGGCCTGCAAATCTCGACCTTCGGCGGCAATCCCGTGACCTCGGTCGCGGCCAAGGCGGTGATTGACCTGATCGAAGAAGACAGGCTGATGGACAACGCGCACACCGTCGGCCAACATTTTCGCGAAGGACTGGAAGGACTGAAAGACAAGTACGACCTGATCGGCGACGTGCGCGGCATGGGCCTGATGCAGGCGCTCGAACTGGTCAAAGACCGCAACACCAAGGAACCGGCGCCGCAGGAAACCAACCGCGTGCTCGACGAGGCGCGCCGCGCGGGATTGATCATCGGCAAGGGCGGGCTCTACGGCAACGCCATTCGCATGTCGCCGCCGCTGAATATCAGCAAGGCGGACGTGGATGAAGCCATCCGCATGCTCGACCAGGCATTTGCGGCGGTGACCGCCGCGCAGCCGGCGACCGCAGCAGCGAGGTAACTGAAGATTACTTCTGGCTTCCAGTAAGTTCCGCCCCGAAACTTCTCGGGCGGATCATCGGGATGGCATAGCGCACGGCCATGACCGGGCAGGCGACGTAACGCGCGATCTGCGGCAGCCGTGAGCCCAATCCCGGCGCCAACATCACCAGATCGGCGCCTTCTCTTTCGGCCAGCATGACCGTGACCTGCTCCACGCTTCCCACCTCGGCCACACGCTCGACCCCCGGTTGGCCGGGAACGAGCTTGCTCAGCCACCTTTCCGCCGAGTCGGTTTCGCTGAGCGGAGAATGCGGATGCAGGGAGTGGGCTACCCATAGCTTGGCGCCCTGCGCTTGCGCAAACCAGTGCGCATAGGAGATTCCGGCGGCCGCGCCGGGGTTAAGGCCGGTCGCCAGGACAATATTGCGGATTGGCGCGTCGACGGCCACCGGGCGAGCACGGGGGCCGACAGTCAGAACCGGGCACGGCGCGGATTCCGCGAGCTGCTCGGCGACCGAGTGGGCAAAATAGTGGATGAGGCCGTGACGCGAACGCGTCCCGGTCACCACCAGGTCCGCCGCGTATTCCTGGGCGATGCGCAGGATTTCAGCGGTTACTGCGCCGTCGCCCACGACCATCTGGCTGCTGATGCCGCGCAATTCCGGCAGGGCGAGGGTGTAATCGAGCCGGCGGGTGGCATCAATACGGAGTTGCAGAGCCGCTTCGGTCGAGATTTTCCACGCATGAATCTCAATGATATGGGCGAGGTAAAGCCGGGCCCCTGAATTCCTTGCCAGGCGCGCGGCCTGCGGCAGGGCAGCCAGCGCGGACGCCGAGAAATCAGTGGCAAAGAGGATGCGCCGCAGTTTCAGGCCGTCATTGAAGGTCGCAGCCATGGTGCTATACCGGGGCAGACCCAATGGTGGGCGGTCGCCCCGCGAACAGTCTCTGATGTATGGCGGCGCGCCGGATAGGGAGTCGATTACAGTGGGGCGTGATGCACATCACGCTTGGAAGTGATCCTCCCGCCATGCGAAGGCTCCCGTCGCAGCCAGGGCAAATCCCTACAGTCACCCACGTCTGCCAAAGGCGGGCAGATGTGGGGCACCATCGTTAGTGGGCCTGCGGGATATACTCTCGGCACCCGTGGGGAACTCTTTGAAGGCCGAAAGCCGCTCGCTCGCCGACATTTCGTCTGTGGTGGTGGACAAGGAAGCCGGCCTGCATCGCCAGCTGTCGTCGCGGCAGTTGGCGATGATCGCGATTGGCGGCGCCATCGGCACCGGATTGTTCCTCGGCAGTTCGCTGGCCGTGCGCGCCGCCGGGCCGGCCGTGATCCTCACCTTCGTGCTCGGCGCGGCGATCACGTTGCTGCTGATGGGCGCGCTCTCGGAAATGTCGGTGGCGCATCCCACCGCCGGGTCGTTCGGCGTTCATGCCGAAATTTATCTCGGCCGCTGGGCCGGCTTCGTGGTTCGTTACACCTACTGGGCGGTACAGGCGATTGCCATCGGAGGCGAAGCCACCGCAGTCGCGGTGTACTGCCGCTGGTGGTTCCCCAACGTGCCCTCGTGGCTGTGGATCGTCGGATTTTCGGCGGGGCTGCTGTGGGTGAACGCCCGCAGCGTGGGCAGCTTCGGCACGTTTGAGTACTGGTTTGCGATGATCAAGGTGGTCGCGATTGTTCTCTTCATCGTGTTTGGGGCGGCCATGCCGCTGGGCGCCGGTCACCCGGCAATTGGCGCGCGCAATTTCACCGCGCACGGCGGATTTTTCCCGCGCGGCTTGTCCGGAATGTGGATGGCGATCGTGTTTGTCATCTACGGTTACATTGGCGCCGAGATTGTCGCGGTGACCGCCGGAGAAGCCAAGGACCCGGAGCGTGCCGTGCCCCGCGCCATGCGTTCCATGGTCGGCCGGCTCATCCTCTTCTACATCGGAGCGATGATTGTCCTCATCGGCGTGGTGCCCTGGGACCGCATTCAGCCGGGCGCCGACGTCACCGCCAGCCCGTTTGTCACCGTTTTTCAAGTCATGGGGATCCCAGCCGCAGCGCACGTGGTTAACTTTGTCGTGCTCACCGCCGCACTCTCCAGCATCAATTGCAACTTCTACCTGGTCACGCGCATGATGTTTTCGCTCGCGCGCGGCGGCTATGCGCCCGGCGTGTTTGGAAAGGTCTCGCGCCAGGGCACGCCGGTCAACGCCCTGCTCATGTCCACCTTCGGACTGGCGCTGGCTACCGTGATGGCCGCATTGTACCCGCGCACGGCGTATGTCTACATGTTCGGGATCGCGCTGTTCGGCGGGCTTTTCATCTGGCTGATGATTTTCCTGACTCACCTGCCCTTTCGCCGCCGCTGGGAACAGAGTGGCGCGCCGCCGCTACCGGTGCGCATGCCGGGATATCCGTTTACCACGCTGCTGGGAGCGGCCTCGATCATCGCCATCCTGCTGACCACGTGGTGGGTGGAGGGAATGCGCGTGACGCTGCTCGCGGGCATTCCATGGCTGGCGTTTATTTCGCTGTGTTACGTCCTGTGGCGACGCGCGAGCCGTGTGGCCCGGGTCTACGACCCGGGAGGCCACGGGTCAGAGACCCGTGCCACACAGCCGGCTCCGTGATGGAGCTGCCCTTGCCGTACCAGCCGGGGTTTCTGATAAATTGGTGCGCCCGGAGTCTTGCTCCGGCGGTCGGAATGAGAGTGGGGCTCATTCATGTATCCGCACGCCTTCCGTTACCATCGCGCCGCTTCGCTTGAGGAAGCCGCGTCCATGATTGCCGAACTGGGCGAGGACGCCAAGCTGCTCGCCGGCGGCCAGAGCCTGATTCCGCTGATGAAGCTGCGGCTGTCCTCGCCTTCGCACCTGGTGGACCTGAACTTCGTTCCCGGCGTTTCGTACATCCACCGCGCCAATGGCGACCTGCGCCTGGGCGCGATGGCGAGGCACGCTGACCTTGCCGCCTCCGCCGCCGTGCGCGCCATCCCGCTGCTGCACGATTGCGCCGCTGGCATTGCCGACGTGCAGGTGCGGAACCGCGGCACCATCGGCGGATCGCTCGCCGAGGCCGATCCCAGCGGCGATTGGGGCGCCGCGCTGCTGGCGCTTCCCGCCGAGGTGCGCTGCGTTGGCCCGGCAGGCGAACGGAGCATTTCGATTTCCGATTTTTTTCTTGACGCCTACACCACCGCGCTCGCGCCCGGCGAGGTGGTGCGCGAAATCCTGGTGCACGTTCCGCAAGGCGCCGCCGGCGGAGCCTACGTTGCCTTCAAGCGCTGCGCTCCCGTGTATGCCACCGCCAGCGTCGCCACGCAATTGACCATGAACGACCGCGCCACCTGCCGCGAGGCGCACATCGTGCTCGGCTGCGTCGGGCTCACCGCAATCCGCGCCCGCACCGCTGAAGACGAGCTCGCCGGCAAGGAGCTGAACTCGCAGACCATCGCGCGCGCCGCCGAGGCCGCCATGGCTGCCGCCGATCCCCAACCCGACATGCGCGGCTCGGTGGGTTACAAGCGCACCCTGGTAGGTTCGCTCACCCGGCGCGCCCTGGAGGCTGCGCTGCGCCGCAGCCAGGGCGGGGCCGTGCAAGGCGGCCACATCTATGCCTGACGTGATCTCGAAACCGACGGACCGCGTGGCAATCACGCTCAAGGTGAACGGGAAGTCGTACACCGAGAGGATCGAGGGGCGCACGCTGCTCGTGGATTTCTTGCGCGAGACGCTCGACCTTACCGGCACGCACATCGGATGCGACACCAGCTATTGCGGCGCCTGTACCGTGCTTCTGGACGGCAAAGCGGTGAAGTCGTGCACGGTGTTTGCCGTGCAGGCTGATGGCGCCGAAATCACGACCGTCGAAGGGCTGGCGGCGGGCGGCAATCTCAATCCATTGCAAGAAGCGTTTGCCGGCAACCATGGCTTGCAATGCGGTTACTGCACGCCGGGCTTCCTGCTGGCCGCCACCGAACTGCTGGCGTCGCATCCACGGCCCTCCGACGAGGAAATTCTCAAGGGAATCGCAGGGAACACGTGCCGCTGTACCGGGTACCAGAACATCTTGAAGGCAATCCGGGCGGCGGCGGGAACAGCAGATTCCTCGCGGGGTTGAAACCCCGCTCGGAATGACAAGAGAGAAAATGCGCGGGTTCGGCACGACTAAAGTCGTGCCCGGATACAAGGCGAAGCACGATACGTAGGCAGTCTGTCAATCGCGTCGACGATGCACGACCTATCGCGGCGACGAGGAGGGGGAATGGCCTTTAGCTTTGGCGGCGAATTCACGGTGCAGCGCACGCCCGAGGAGACCTACGATTTCCTTACCGACCCGAACCGGTTCTGCCCGCTGCTGCCCGACTACCAGAAAGTGGACGTGCGCGACGCGGAGAATTTCATGGTGGATGTGAAGGTCGGCATCTCGCACATCCGCGGTACGGCCACGGTGAAGCTGCATCTGGCCGAGCACACTCGTCCTTCCCACGCCCTTTACACCGGCAAGGCCACCATGGCGGGAGGGAACGTGGACCTGAATGCACGTTTCGATCTGCGTCCTGACGGCGTCGGCACGGTGGTGAGTTGGAAAGGCGAGGCGCAGGTGTTCGGCCGTCTGACATCCATCGCCGGCGGGCTGCTGGAGCCGCTGGCGCGCAAGAATATTCAGAAAGTGGTCGCGAGCCTGCAGCAGGCGATGAATGGGGAGAGGAATCGCACCACCGAGACACCAAGAACACAGGGGACCACCGAACAACCAGATGCGACAACAGGAACGGATAAGCTCGGTGTACCTCGGTGACCTCGGTGCCTCGGTGGTGAATACTCAGCGGAGTTCTACTCGGATCGACGACCGATAGACCGAAACAGCTATGGCGACCAAGGACGACGTCAAGACGACATGGACCGGCCAGCCGCTGCGCCGCAAGGAAGAAGACCGCCTGGTCCGCGGCAAGGGCAAGTTCATTGACGATTACAAGCTCGAGGGCATGCTCTACATGCGCCTGGTGCGCTCGCCGTACGCACACGCGCGCCTCAACAACGTGGACGTCAGCGCCGCCGAAGCTCACCCCGGAGTGGTTTGCACGCTGACCGGCGCCGAGGTCGCGAAACTTACGCAGCCCTTCCCCGAGATCGCTTCGGGCGCTGGCGCAAAAATCCAGGACTATCCGCTGGCGGTTTCGAAAGTTCGTTTCCAGGGCGAGCCGGTTGCCGCCGTGATCGCCGATTCCCGCCTCACTGCCGAAGATGCCGCCGAACTGGTGCAGGTGGACTACGAAGCGCTCGAGCCGGTGGTCACCTGCGATGCAGCGCTCGCCGACCGCAGCATCCTCCACGACGAAGCCGGCACGAATCTGGTCTGGCAGGGACAATTCGAGTACGGCGAAGTGGACAAGGCGTTCGCCGAGGCGGCGTCCGTCGTCACGATCGACCGGATGCACTTCCACCGTTTCTCTTCGACGCCGCTGGAGAACAACGCCGTCATCGGGCAATGGGATGCGGACGACAACACCATCCAATACTGGAGCAACAACAGCTTTCCCGCATTCGCCATCCAGTTCCTGGCGCCGCACCTCGGAGTGCACATTGACGCCATCCGGACACAGAGCTACGACATCGGCGGCAGCTTCGGAATCAAGATCACGAATTATCCGTACATGGCGCTGTGCGCGCTGGCTTCGCGCAAGGCCGGCGGCCGTCCCGTCAAATGGAGCGAAACCCGCACCGAGCACCTGATGGCCAGCGCTCACGGCAACGAGCGCACCTTCCTGAACACGCGCGTCGCGCTCGACAAGAACGGCGTGATCACCGCCATCGAATCGCGGCACATCGACGATTGCGGCGCCTACCCGCGCTACGAGCCGCTGGGCTGCATCATCTGGGCGCAGGTGCTGCCGGGCGCGTATCGCTTCCGCAACCTGCGCATTGATTTCAAGCAGGTGGCGACCAACAAGTGTCCGGTCGGCCCCAACCGCGGCTACTCGCGCATGCAGCACCTCTGGTTCCTGGAGCGCGTGCTCGACACTTGCGCGCGTGAACTCGGCATCGACCCCGTCGAGATGCGCCTGCGCAATTACATTCAGCCGACTGAGATGCCGTACACCACGCCCAACGGCTGCGTGTACGACTCCGGCAATTATCCGGCGATGCTGAAAAAAGCGCAGGAGCTGATCGGCTGGGACGACTGGCAGAAGAAAATTCCCGAGATGCGCCAGCAAGGGCGCGCGGTCGGCATCGGCATCGGCACCACGCTCGATTCCGGCACCAACAATTTCGGCCAGGCGCGCATCATCAACCCGCTCGCGCCGTTCTCCGGGAATTCGAAGGCAGCGATGGTGAAAATCGACATCTACGGCGAGGTCGTCGTCTTGCTTGGCTCCGTGCCCCAGGGCCAGGGACACGAGACCACTGCTTCGCAAGTGGTCGCCGACGTCCTCAATATCCTGCCCGAGACGGTGCACGTTCGCCCCGGCTTCGACACCGATTTCAACGTCCATACCGGCCACACCGGCACCTACGCCAGCCAATTCGCGGTCACCGGCCTGTCGGCGATTTACGGCGCCGCGGTGAAGCTGAAAAAAGAACTCGCGCAGCTTGCCGCCTTCGTGCTCGACGCGAGCATTGACGATCTGGAATTCGGTGTGGGCAAGGATGGTCCCGAGGTTCGCGTCAAGGGCTCCGATAAGGCGATTCCGTATGGCGGCCTCGCCAACATTGTGAACGTCAACAACGCCGGGCTGCCGGAGGATCTCGACGTCACGCTCAACTGCCGTTACGTGTATCGTCCGCCATTCAAGCTTCCCGACCTCGGGAGGAAATACGGCAACCTGACGCTGACCTATGCCGCACAATTGCACATCGCGGTGGTCGAGGTGGAGCGCGACACCTTCGTCCCGCGCATCCTCGCCTATGCCTGCGTGGACGATTGCGGGCGCGCCGTCAACCCGCGCATCGTCGAAGGCCAGGTGCACGGCTGCACCGCGCACGGCATCGGCGCCGCCATCATGGAGACCTGCGCCTACGATCCCGCCGGAAACCTGCTCACCAGCACTTTCAGCGACTACACGCCCATCACCGCCCTCAACATGCCGCGCCTGCGCTACGGCCACATCGAAACGCCCTCGCCGTTTACCTTCAACGGCGCCAAAGGAATGGGCGAAGGCGGGGCCGCGCCGCTGCACACCATGTGCGCCGCCATCCAGGACGCGGTGTATCCCCTGAAGGTGTTTGTCAGCGATTCGCACAACACTGCCGACAGCTTGTTTGCCGCCATCCAGTCGGCGCAATCGGGCGCGCACGCACGCGGCGTTCGCATCCAGCATTCCAGCGCCGGCACGGAAACCAAATGGGAGGGAGGCCAGGACCTGATGTAGCAAGATCACGGGATGAAAAAAGTTCTCATCGTCGGCTGCGGGGCTATCGGCTCGCTCTACGCCGCGCACTTGGCGCGCGTCGCCGAGGTGTGGGCGCTGGTCCGCCGGGACGACCACGCGCGTGTCTTGAACGAGCGCGGAATTCGCGTCACCGGCCAGCGCGGTTTTGTCGCGCACGTCCATGCCACCGGCGATCCGCAACAACTCCCCGAATTCGACTTCGCCATCGTCGCCACCAAGGCCACCCACACCCGCCAGGCCTTTGCCCCGGTGGGAAAGCGCTGCGACCGCGCCGCCGTTATTTCCGCGCAGAACGGCCTCGGCAGCGAGGAAGTGCTGGCGGAACTCACCCGCGGATACGTCATCCGCGGCACGACGTTCATGAGCGGAACGCGCCACAGCGATTGCGACGTTGAACTCGAACTCGACCAGTACACATGGCTCGGGCCGTTCGAGCCGTCCGGAACGCCGTTCGCGGTGGTGAAGGCGGCGGCGGACCTGATCGTCGCCGGCGGTCTCAAGGCGGTGGCGCTGGAAGATGCGCGCCCGGCGCAATGGTCGAAGCTGATCTTCAATGCCTCGGTCAATGCGGTTTCCGCGCTCACCCGGTTGCCGCACTCGCCCGAGTTTGCCGACGAGCGCTCGCCCGAGGCGCTCGGCCGCCTGCTTCACGAGTTGATCGACGAAGGCAAGCGCGTGGCACAGGCGTGTGGCGTTGCGCTGCACGAAGATCCGTGGGAGATGAACAAGATTGGCGCGCAAACCAATCACCCGACCTCCATGCTCTTCGATGTGGACCACGAGCTGCCGACCGAGGTGGATTATCTTTGCGGCGCCATCGCGTGCGAGGCGGAACGCGCCGGCGTCGCGGCTCCGCTGCACTCCGCGATGTGGCGGTTGGTCCGGGGCTTGGAAGTTTCCTGGCAGCAGGAGAAACACAAGAAGGCTACGCAGAGGGCGTAGCAAAGGCATGCCGTATCCAATCGACACCGCCAAGCTCGACCGTGTTCGCGCGCTGATGAACGAGCACCGTCTCGACGCCATCGTGGCGCGCGCACCCGACAATGTGATGTACCTCACCAACTATTGGTGCATGAAGGGCTACGACGCAGTGGTATTCCCGCGCCAGGGCGAACCGACGCTCATCGTCATCGAGCCGCAACTCGGCGACGCGCACCGCACCGCCTGGACGCGCGACATCCGCCCGTTCAGGTTCTACGACGAGCGCGACCCGCGCCCGCCGACCGCGCGCTCCCTCGACCTGGCGCTGCAGGTCCTGCGCGAGCGCGGATTGACCGAGCGAATCGGAATCGAGCTGACCAACGGCTCGCAGGCCGCCGACCGCATGGTTGGCGAGCCGACCGTGTACACGCAGCCGTATTTCGACGCGTTCCGTGGCGCCTGCCACGATCTTGCCGATGCCATGCCGGTGCTGATTGAAGCGCGCGCCATCAAGACCGCGCAGGAAATCGAGCGCATGCGGCTGGCCAACGAGCTGGCGGCCATCGGCATGGAGTACGCGCGCGACCACATGAGACCCGGCGAGCACAAGGAGAGCGACGTCGCCGCCATGATCGAAGGCCGCATTCACGCTGCCGGGATCGGCTACAAGAACAAGGTCGAAATGGCGCGCGCCTTCACCCTGGTCTGGTCGGGCAAGGGCATCGCCACCTTCACCGCCACCAAAGCGAATCCCATTCAGGAGCACGAGCCAACGCTGGTGGAAATCTGGGTTTGCGCCGATGGATACTGGAACGACCTGACAAAAAACATCTGCCCGGGCCGCCTTACGCCGGAATACAACCAACTGCTGGAGATGCTGCTCGGCGTCTTTAACGATGCGGCTGATTACGTGCGCGACGGCGCCAGCTTGCCGGAACTCGATCGCCGCATCCGCGCCGGCATTGCCGCCGGAGGATATCCCGGCCAGCCGTCGCATCCGGTGGCGCACGGCGTCGGCGCACGCGCCCACGAGCCGCCCTACGCGCACCAGGCGGGTACGGGCACCATCCGCCGGGGCATGGTGCTGGCCATCGAGCCCGGATGTTACTGGCCCGGCGGCGGCGGCTTGCGTCTGGAGGACAATTTTCTGGTCACGGAAAACGGTTGCGAAAAATTGTGCAGCTATCCCGATGATTTCCGCGTCTTCTCCGCGGGTACTCCATGACTCAACCCGGCGTGGAACCTTCGAAGCTGCCGCACGATGTCGCCGAGCGCATCGTCGCCGAAGTGCGCGAGGACGAAATTGTCTCCATGGCCTGCGAGGTCATCAACATTCCCAGCCCCACCGGCGACGAGCTCGCCATGGGCAACTACCTGCAACGGCGCTGGGAAGAGATGGGCCTGCGGGTGGTGCGCCAGGAGGTGGAGGAGGGCCGGGCAAATATCGTGGCACGATACGAAGGCCGCGGCGCTGGGCGCAACCTGATGTTCAACGGCCACATGGACACCTCCAACACCGGGCGGGAGCCGTTTCTCGCCGGCATCGGTTACAAGCCCAGCGCCGTGGTCAAGAACGGAATGATCTACGGCCTCGGCATCTATAACATGAAAGGCGCGCTCGTCTGCTATACGCAGGCGGTGCGGGCGTTGCAGCGTGCCGGAGTCGCGGTTGAGGGCGACGTTATCCTGGCCGCGGTCGTCGGCGAAATCGAGAAGGCACAGTGGGGCGAATTTAACGGCAAGGAATACCGCGGTTACGGCGTCGGCTCACACCATCTTGTCACCCATGGCGTCGTACCCGACATGTGCATTCTCGGCGAGCCCACCGACATGGCCGTCGTGCTCGAGCACTTCGGGTCGCTGTGGGCGCGCATTTCCGTCGCCGGCAACTACGTCCACACGGCGTTCGCCGAAGGCAAGGAAGATGAGAATTGCATTTTGCGCATGGCCGGCGTGCTGGAAGCCGTGCGCGAATGGATGCCGCGCTGGCAGACGATGGCGGCGCACGGCGGGCACAAGGGAATCGTGAATGTCGGCGGAATCCGCGGCGGCCACCCGTGGCGCGCCAGCCGCACACCCGAGCGCACCGACCTTTTTCTCGACCTGCGCGTTCCTCCAGCGATGGAAATGGCCGAGGCGCGCCGCGAGATCCAGCAGCTCTTCCTCAAGCTCCGCCGGCAGAACGCGAACTTCGGCCTGGAATTTGAAACCTACGTCTCGGTTCCGGGCGCCACCATCAGCGGCGATCACGAGATGGTGCGCGCCATCGAGGCCAACCACCGGCGTGTGACCGGCGACACTCCGCGGCGTGACGTGGTCACCTGGTGCTCAGACGCCTCTGTGCTCTCGCGCTACGGCATTCCCACCGTCAATTACGGGCCGTCCAGCGGTCCGCGCGACGCCGAAGGAGAAAAGGTCGCGATCCGGACGTTCGTGGACATCACGCGCATCTACGCCCTGACCGCCGCCGAGCTGTGTGGCGGGCGGACCGCATGACCCCGCGTTGCCAGAACGGCCCGCCGATCACGCCGGCAGAAATCGAGCGCCGCCATGCCGCGCTGCGCGCCGCCATGGAGCGCGACCATCTGGACGCGCTGCTGGTATGCGGGAACCAGTACGCGGGCTTCGAAGGCGCGGTTCGCTATGTCTCCGGCTTCGAGATCGTGCATCGCTACGCCTACGTCCTGCTGCCGCTCGCGGGTGAGCCCACGCTGGTGTTTCCCGCCGAGGCGCGCTGGATCGGCGACAAAAAGAAACCCTGGGTGCGCGAGCAGGTCTGGCCTGAAGTTCCCGGCCGCTGGTTACGCGACCGCGCACGCGAGCACGGCTGGAAGCGCCTGGGCGTTGTCGGCATGGATTTTGTCATGGCGGTGCGCGACTACCGCGAGCTCGCCCAATCCGCGTGCGAAATGGTCACATGGGATTTCCCGTTCGACATGGTGCGCGCCGTCAAGAGCGACTGGGAACTGGCGCACATCGGGCAGAGCATGGAAGTCATTCTCCACGGCTTCGACGCGCTGGTGCGCAACTTTGAACCCGGCAAGACCGAGGCCGAGATCATGGCGCCTGCCGTCGAACGCTTCTTCGCCGGCGGCGCCGGGCCGCGCATGATGAACATCGTGCTTTCCGGCCCGCACGGCGAGGCCGAAGCGCACTTCAAAGTTCCCGGCGACCGTGTCGTCGAGCCCGGCGACCTGATGCTTTACTCGCTGGAAATCGGCGGGTACGAGGGTTACTGGGTGGAATTCTCGCGCGCCCTCATTCGCGGCAAGCCGAGCCCGCGCATCCAGCAGATGGCTGCTGCCTATCCCGAAGCGATGGAGGCCGCGCGCCGCGTCCTGCGCGAAGGGGAGCGGGCCAGCAACGTACATCGCGTGGTTGCCGAAACCTTCGCCGCCCACGGCTTCAGCCTCGGCCATCTCTCGGGTCACTCAATCGGGCTGACCATGCTGGAGCATCCCGCGATTGGCGCGCGCAGCGAGGTCGAGTTGCGCGAGGGCATGATTTTCTCGCTGCACCCGCAGGTCATCGACCGTGACGGCCAAGTTTGCCTTTACACCCAAGACACATTCCGCGTCGGCAAGAGTGAAGGCGAAAACCTCGCCGACGTGGAGTGGAAGTTTTATCAGGGCGGAGAAGAGATCCGGGTCTCTCAGTCCATCGGTCCATCGGTCTCTCAGCCTGCGCATGACCGCCGGTAGACCGACAGACCGAAAGACCGAAAGACCGACAGACCGAGTGACCGAAAGATCGAGAGACCATGAGAATTTGCATCATCGGTTGCGGCGCCATCGGCAGCCTGTTCGCCGCCCACCTGGCGCGTGCCGGCGAGGCTGAGGTTTTCGCCTTCGACGTTTCCCGCGACCACGTCTGCGCCATCCAGCAGCGCGGCCTGCGCATCTCCGGCGAGGCCGACTTCACCGCGCGCCTGCAAGCCTCGACCGATGCCGCCGAAATTCCGCGCTGCGATTTCGGCATCGTCGCCACCAAGAGCACGCACACGCGTCCCGCCATCGCCGCAGCGGCACGCATCTTCGACGAGCGGAGCGCCGTGTGCTCGGTGCAGAACGGCGTGGGAAACGAAGAGATCGTCGCCGAGCACGTGCACTACGTCATCCGCGGCACCACGTTTCCTGCCGGACACGTGATCGAACCCGGCCACGTCGGCTTCGACATCCGCGGCGACACCTGGATCGGTCCTTTTGAGCCGACCTCCACGCCGATGCAGAAAGTTGAAGAGCTTGCCGGGCTGATCACGCGCGCCGGGATGAATACCATCGCCATGGCCGACGCGCGCGGCGCACAGTGGGCCAAGCTGATCTTCAACGCGGGCACGAACGCGGTCGGCGCATTAACACAGTTGCACCACGGTGCGGCGGTGTTTTTCCCGCCCACCGGCGAACTGTTTGACGCGCTCATTGACGAAGGTATCGCGGTAGCGAAGGCGCTCGGCATCACCCTCGACGGCGATCCCAAGGCGCTGGTGAAGAAAGCGGCGAACGCACCGGGCATGCACAAGGCGAGCATGCTGCAGGATATTCTGGCCAAGCGTCCCACCGAAGTGGATTTCATGAACGGCGCCATCGTGCGCTGGGGCGAGAAGACCGGCGTGCCGACGCCGCTGAACCGCGCCGTGTGGCAGTTGATTAGGGGTTTAGAGCATTCTTGGATCAATCCTTAAGGTCTTTCAGTCTATCGGTCTATCAGTCATTGAGAGACCGATAGACCGACCGACCGAGAGACCGAGAGACAACGTGATTCCATTCCGTATCGGCGTCTTGCAGCTCAGCATGGAACCCGCGCGCGAGACGGTGCGCATGGCGCACGCCTGCGAACAAGCCGGTTTCGACACCTTCTGGCTTGCCGAGGCCTACCCTTGGTGGCGCAAGCATGCCTACGAAGCGCGCTCTTCCACCGCGATCACCGCGCTGGTCGCGCACGAAACCAAGCGGATCAACATCGGGTGGGGAATCATCTCGCCGTACACCCGCCATCCGGTGCAGATCGCCATGGAAGCGCGCGTCATGCAGGACCTCTGCGGCGAGCGCTTTTTGCTCGGCCTGGGCGCCTCAAAGATCTTCATGAAGGAAATCGGCGAAGGCGAAGGCAAACCCGGCGCCGGTCCGGCGACCGTGATGCGCGAAAGCCTGGAGATCATTCGCGGCACGCTCGACGGCGGCGCGTTTGGTTACGACGGCAAAGTGTTCTCCGCCGAGGTCCCGCCGCTCAAACCTGACGCGCACGTTTCGCGCGTACGCACCCCGATGTACTTTGCGGGCACAGGTCCGGTGCTGCAACGCATGGCGGGCAGCCACACGGATGGCCTGTTGACGGCCAGCATCACCACGCCGGAATTCGTGCGCTACTCGCGGCACAACATGGAAGAGGGCGCGCGCCAGGCAGGCCGCGATCCGGCGCAACTCGATCTCGGGTCGGTGATTGTCGGAAGCATCGGGCGCGATTCGCGCCGCGGCCGTGAAGGCGCCCGCGAAATGGCGGCCATGTATCTCGCCAACAAGGTGCAGAACATCAAGGGCTCGGCCGACGTGCTGCTGCAATCGGCGGGACTCACCTTCGACGACATTCGCCCGATCGCGGATGCCATGGAGCAGGGCGGGCGCAAAGCCGCGGCGCGCGCGGTGTCCGATGAAGTGTTCGAGAAGGTGAAGCCGATCGCCGGCACGCCCGAGGAGTGCATCGCGCGCATCCAGGAGTACCGCGACGCGGGCTGCTCCCACATCATGCTGGAAGTCTGGGGCGAGGACCGGGAGCAGCAGGTCAAGCTGTTCGGCGAAGCCGTGCTGCCGCATTTCAAGGAACATCAGCGTGCAACTGGAAAGTAGCGAGCATTGCCGAATTGCGGAACTGCGGAATTGCAGAATTGAACACCGCAGCCGCGACAATTCGGCAGTTCTGCAGTTCGGCAATTCCGCAATCTATCGCTAGTGGCCAACAGTTTCTTTCTTCTGCAGCACTTCACGATAGATGGCGCGGAATTCGTCGTCGGTGACCAGGCCGCGCTTGGCAATGGACATCTTTTTCACTTCCGCGAGCAAGGCGGCGCGCTGTTCCGGCGCGATCTCCAGTTTCAATTCGCGGCATTTCAAATCGATGGAATCCAGGCCGCTCTTCTTGCCAAGCACGATGCTGCGCGTCGCGCCCACCAGGTCGGCAGCGTAGGGCTCGATGGCTTCGGGAATGTGAAACTGGGTGGCCACCGCGCCACTCTCGCGATTGAAGAGATTATTTCCGACCGCCGGTTTCCATGGTTCCATCTGGTATCCCGAAAGCCGCTGCACGGTCTCGGAAGTTTCGCGCAGCTTGGCCAGGTTGATCTCAACCGGGACGCCATACAGGCAGCTCAACGCCAGGGCGGTTTCGCCGAGGTCGCAATTCCCGGCGCGCTCGCCCATGCCGTTGATGGTGCCCTGCACCCAGGTGGCGCCGGCGCGCACCGCCGCCACCGAGCACGCCGTTCCGAACCCGAAATCGTTGTGCCCGTGCCAGTGGATGGGCACGCTGTCGCCGACCCAGCGCTTTACCTCGGCGACCAGGAAGTCCACCGCTTCCGGCCCGCAGACGCCGATCGTATCCACCACCACCAGCTCCGCCGCGCCCGCTTCCAGGGCAGCGAGGTAGATCTGCTGGAGAAATTCCAAGTTGGTACGCGTGCAGTCCACGGGAAAGAACGCGACGCGAATGCCATTCTGCTGCGCCAGCAAGACGGCGTTGACCAAACGCTTCTGCGATTCCTCGCGCGTCAGGCCGTACGCCTTCAGCTTGATGTCGCTGGTCGGTACCTCAATGACAGTAGCTTTGACACCGAGTGCTACCAGCGCCTCGATGTCGGCCTTCTGGGCGCGCGAAAATCCCCAGATCTCTGCTTTCAGCCCGGCGCGCAAGATCAGCCGGATCGCCTCCGCGTCTTCCGGGCTGACGCGCGGAAAGCCGGCTTCGATGCGCGAGATGCCGAGCACGTCCAGCTTGCGCGCGATCTCCAGCTTCTGCTCGGGGCTGAGCACCACGCCGACCGTCTGCTCGCCGTCGCGCAGCGTGGTGTCGTAGAAACGAATCGGCTCGGCGACCTGGAACCGGCCGTGCTCATTCAGCTCACTGACCCAGACTTTGTTGTTGTTCATCGCTGCTATGTTTTTCCTCAGGGGCTAAAGCCCGCATTTTTGGCGGCTCTTGGCGGCACGGCTCCTTCGACTCCGCTCAGGACAGGTTCCGCCGTGCCCTACCCAAAATCATTTATGCGATAGCTTCCAGCCACTAGCCACTAGCTACTGGCCTCTGTCTTTCCGTGCGCCTGTTCCCACGCGATCACCGGATTGCGCAGCACTCCGATCCGCTCGATCTCACATTCCATGACGTCGCCGGGCTTCAGGTACCAGGCCTTGGGATCGCCGGAAAATGCCGCCACGCCCGACACTGTTCCCGTCGAAATCACGTCGCCGGCGCTGTAGCCCATGGGGGAATAATGCGCCAGGATCTCCGGAATCTTTACCGACATCTTGCTGGAATGCGATTTCTGGCGCGGCTGGCCGTTGACGCGCAGCTCCATCGCGAGGTTGTGCGGGTCAGGGATCTCATCGGCGGTCACGATCCACGGTCCCAGCGGGCAGAACGTGTCAATGCCCTTGCAGAAGCTGAACACGCCCGACTTCATCTCCGTCCGCTGGATGTCGCGCGCGGTGATGTCGTTGAAGATGACGTAGCCGCCGATGTAATCGCCGGCCTGCTCGGCGGTGAAGTGCTTGCCTGCTTTTTTGGTGACTACCGCCAGTTCAAGCTCGTAATCGAGTTCTCGCGTCAGGTGCGACGGATACACCACCGGCTCATCGGGCCCGATGATGGCGTCAATGTTCTGAAAGAAAACGATCCAGGGCAGCACCGGGTGCGAAAATCCGGCTTTGGTGGCTTCCTCGTGATGCTCGCGGAAGTTGCCGGCGGTGTGGAAGAACTTGCGCGGGATGATGGGCGCCTTCAGCTTCACCTGGTCACGACGAAATACGACCGGTTCGCCCGACGGTCCGCGCAGCGCGGCTCCCTCCGCCATCGCGTATGCCATTGCCTCGCGCGCGGCGTCCAGGCTCGCGTCGCCGCCCTCGAACAGCAAGCGGAGATCGGAAGGCACCAGCGCGTCGGCGATTCGGTAGGCGGCGGCGCCTTGCGAGGAATGTTGGGCGGCGCAGGCGAGGTTAAGATCTACGATGCCATCGCTGGCGATAGCTCCCGCGCGGCGCATCTGCAAGGGATTTTCAAAGGTGACAAGACGCATAGAGCCGTTCTGGTGCGGCAGTGTATGTGAAGCGGGAGGGCTTGTCCAACCCGCGTTTTGTTGCATCCGCTGCGGCACGCCGCACATCTAGTTTGAGCTTATGACGCGCAATTCCTCTCTCGAATCGCAATTGACCGAAGTTCTGGGCCTGACCCGCCGGCCGGTGGCGGTCAGCACGTCGCCGCAGCCGGGAATCCCGAAATTTTCCGGCAGCGTGCCCGCGGGCTGCAGCTTCTGGCGCCTGGCCGCCGAAGGCCGCTCGTTCTACACCGAAGCCGGCGACCACTACAACTGCGCCATCGGTTGCTACACGCACAACATCCCTCTGCCGCCGGAGCGCGAGGCGGAACTGGGCGCGACCATCGCCTTCATGACCTCGATTGGGTACATCCGGCCGGAAGACATTCCCGGCATCGCGCGCCTGACGAACTCGCCAGGGACCATGGCGTATGCGCCGCTGGCCGACGCATCGTTTACGCCGGAGGTGGTGATCCTGGTCGGTAAGCCGGGGAAACTGATGCTGCTGCAGGAAGCGGCGGCGCGGGCCGGCGTGCAAACTCAGCCGTCGCTGTTCGCGCGTCCGACGTGCATGGCGATTCCGGCGGCGCTTGCGGGCGGCACGACCGCCTCCAGTGGGTGCGTGGGGAATCGCGTCTATACCGATCTTGCCGATGACGAGCTCTACATCATGGTTCCGGGCGCCGACATCGAGAAGATCGCCGCCGAGCTGGACACTATCCTCGATGCCAATGCGAAGTTGAACGATTACCACCGCCAGCGCAAGGCGGAGCTGCTGAGCGTGAGATAGAACGAGCCGCTAGGCGGAAATTTGCAGCACGGCGGCGCCTTCGATGCGGCTGTGCTTGAGCGCTTGCAACGCCTGATTCGCCTGCTCCAGCGGAAACACTTCAACCTCTGTTTTGACTGGGACTTCGGCCGCCAGGCGCAGGCACTCGCGCACATCTTCACGGGTGCTGTTGGCGGCTGAGCGCAACACGCGTTCCTGGTACAGCAAGTCGTAATCCATCGCCGGAATCTGGCTCATCGTGATGCCGGCCAGCGCTACGGTTCCGCCCTTGCGCACCGCGCGCAGCGCTTCAGGGACCAGCGAACCCGCAGGGGCAAAGATGATGGCGGCATCGAGCGGCCCCGGTGCAGGGTCTTGCGCGCTTCCGGCCCATGATGCGCCGAGTTTTAGCGCGAGTTCGCGGTGCGCCGCAGCGCGGGTAAAGACCAAAACCTCGCAGCCGAGATGGCGCGCGATTTGCAGCACGATATGCGCCGAGCCGCCGAAACCATACATCCCGAGCCGCTCCCCGGGGCGCACATTGCTAAGGCGCAATGAGCGGTAGCCGATCACCCCGGCACAGAGCAGCGGCGCGGCGTGCTCGTCGTCGAATTGCGCAGGAATGGAGTAGGCAAAATCCTCGCGTACGATGACAGCTTCGGCATACCCACCGTCTACGTGGAACCCGGTAAAGCGGCCGGTTTCGCACAGGTTCTCCTGGCCGCGACGGCAGTACGGGCAATCTCCGTCGGTGGAATACAACCAGGGAACGCCAACGCGATCACCCTCGCGGAAGAGCTTGACCGCGGGACCGGCTGCGTCCACTGTTCCCACAATCTGGTGGCCCGGAACCACGGGTAACTTCGGCAGCTTGAGATCGCCTTCGACGATGTGAAGGTCGGTCCGGCACACGCCGCAACAGCGCACGCGCACGCGAATCTCCCCCGCGCGCGGTTCGGGCAAAGGCACGTCGCGCAAGGTCAGCGCGTTTTGTTCCGCCGGGCGGGGCTGATCGAGCACCATGGCGCGCATGCGCGGAGTGTAACAAAGAGCGGCAACTGGTTGTTGGTAGCTGGTAGTCCGTAGTCGTCGATCGGTTCCAAACCATTGCCGATTGTCGATTGCCGATTGTCGATTGAGCGCACGCGAAGGCACTGGGGCCTACATCCCCGTGAAATGACAGCAGGTCCCTCGACTCGGTCCAACGTGCCCAAAAGCGGGGCACATTGGACCTCGCTCGGGATGACACACACTGTAGGTGTATTACTGCGCCACCGGTTGCGTTGCAGCTTTCGATTTTTCCGCCAGCCAGGCGTTCACGTTCTGCTCCAGCACATCGAGCGGAAGAGCGCCGTTGCGCAGCACGACTTCGTGGAATTCCTTGAGGTCGAATTGCGGTCCGAGCCGGCGGCGGGCGCGCTCCCGCAATTCCCGGATTTTCATCTGGCCAATCTTGTAGCCGAGCGCCTGTCCGGGCCAGGCGATGTAGCGGTCAATCTCGTTGACGATGTCGAGTTCCGCTTTGGGCGCGTTCTGCATGAAATAGTCAATCGCCTGCTGGCGGGTCCAGTGCATGGAATGCATGCCGGTATCCACCACCAGGCGCACGGCACGCCACATTTCATACGTCAGTTGGCCGAATTTCGAGTACGGGTCGGTGTACAAGCCCATGTCGTCGCCAAGCGACTCGGCGTAGAGTCCCCAGCCTTCGACGAAGGCGCCGTAGCCGCCGTAGCGCCGGAATTTGGGCTGCTCGCCGGCTTCGTAAGCGAGCGCAATCTGCAAGTGATGACCGGGAACCGCCTCATGCAGCGTAAGCGCCATCATCTCCCATTTGGGCCGCGTCTCCGGCTTGTAGAGGTTGACGAAAAACGTGCCCGGACGCGAGCCGTCGGCGCTGAGCTGGCGGTAGTACGCGGTGGTGGTGTCGGGGGCGGAGATTTCGGGGATCGGTTCGACGCCATAGGGCGCGCGCGGCAGCGTGCGGAAGACCTTCACCAGGTTGGGATCAATGGTCTTGGCCAGCGCCTTGTAGGCTTCCAGGAGTTCGGCTGGGTTCTTATAGAAAAAGCGCGGATCGCTCCGCAGGAACTGAAAAAATTCCGCCATCGAACCCTTGAATCCGGCTATTTCCTTGATGGCCTCCATCTCGCCGCGGATGCGTTTCACCTCATCCAGACCCATCTGGTGCACCTGCTGCGGCGTCAGGCCGGTGGTGGTGTATTCGCGCACGAAGTAGGCATACATCTCGCCGCCGCGCGGGAGTTGCCAGATGCCGACCTGGTCGTAGCACGCCGGCAGGTAATCCTTCACAAAGAAATCGTGGAAGCGCTGGAACGACGGGACTAGCTGCTCGCGGATCGCCTTCTGAGCCGCGGTGGCTAGGCGCTGGCGGTCAGCTTCGGCGATGGCAGCGGGAAAATTCCGGAACGGCTTGTAGAAAGCGCTCGCCTGCGGGTCCTGCACGATCTGCTTTTCGATTTGGGCGGGGACGCGCTCCATGATGACCTTGGGCAGCACGATGCGTTCGCGAATTCCCTGGCGCATCAGCGCGATGGTCTGGTCCATGTGCTCGGGAAAACGCTGCAGGCGGGCGATCCAGTCTTCGTAATCCTTGACGGTGGTGAAGCGCAGGGCGTCGCCGAGTTCGTTGGCGGTCTGGATGCCGCCGCGCTGGTTCAGCGGAACCAGGTACCAATGAAACGCGTGGCCCTCGGCGGCAAGCTCGTGCTGGCGCTGGAAGAGGTCATAGTTGATCTGCTCCGGGGGCGAGAGGCGGGCGCGATCCACGCGCTTGATCTCGTCCAGCACGGCGAGCGTGTGCTGGTAGCGCGCTTCGATGGCGGTGAGGCTGTCGTCTTCCCAGCGATCGTTCCAGCGGCGGTCGCCCAGCGACGAAGCGCGCGTCGGGTGCTGCTGCATCTGGTAGTCCCATTCGCGGTCGAAGAGCGCGTGCAGGGTGTGCGTGGCGTCGCTGGCCGGAGTTTGCGCTGCGAGCGGGGCGGCGGAAATCAAAAGCAGGAACCAGAGGAGATGTCGCATGGCGCGGAAGGATAGCAGAGTTTCGCAATGACCTCACGGGACCCAGCTTAGCCAAAGCCATCCGAATAGCAGCGTCGCGGCGGTGACCGGCAGCCCGACCCGGAAATAGTCCCAAAACCCGATGTGCACCGCCGGGCGCGACCGTTCGACGACGATGATGTTCGCGATCGAGCCGGTGATGGTGAGGTTCCCGGCGAGCGTGCTGGCCATGGCGAGGACGAGCCAGGCGTGGCGTGGATTTTGAAATCCGGGTGCCAACGACTTCAGCAGCATAACGGCGGGCACGTTGCTGACCAGGTTCGACAGCGCGGCGGTCACGATGGTGAGAATGGCCGCATTGTGCAGGTTCCACCGCTGGGCCACCTCCAGCAGCAACGACGTGAGCCCCACCTGCTCGGCGCCGCCGACAATCAGAAACAGCCCGATGAAAAATACCAGCAGGCCCCAGTCCACCTCGTCGTAAACCAGGCGCGGCTCCAGCGAGCGCGTGATCAGCAAGATCGCTGCGCCCACGGCCGCTACCAGAGGGGGCGGCGCACCGGCCATGAATCCTGCGAGCACGGCTGCAGTCACCACAACCGGCTTGCCGAGCGAGCGTGCAGCGCCCTGCGTGACTTCCACGACGACGCCGTTGTTGTCGTCCGGCGTTTGCCTGTCGCCGACGAAGTGCAGCACCAGCCAGTCGAGCAACAGGCCAATAATGGCAACAGGTCCGAGGTGGGCGAGAAAAGAACGGTAGGGAATGCCGGAGAACGAGCCGATCAGGATGTTCTGCGGGTTACCGGTGATGGTGGCGACGCTGCCGATGTTCGAGGCGGTGGCCACCGCGAGCAGGTAGCGAGCCGGGGGAACGTTCATCCGTCGAGTGATGGTCAGCACGAAGGGGACCATGACCAGGCAGATGATGTCGTTCACAAAGAATGCGGAGAGAATGCCGCTGGTGAAAATGATTGCCGGGAGCAGGTGATGCCGTCCCATGCGGGCGACGGCGAACTCGGCGACGCGGTCGAAGAAGCCCGCCAGGTGCAGGTTGCCGACGATCAGCATCATGGAGAACAGCAGCACGATGGTGGCGAAGTTGATGTAGCGCAGCGCGTCGCCGGGGCCGAGGATGCGGAAGGCGAACATCAGTACGGCGCCGATAATCGCCATGCCGGGGCGGTCAATTTTCCAGCCAGGAAATTTGCCGATGGCGAACACCAGGTAGCTGGCGAGAAAAATCAGGTACCCGGCGACGAACTGCGCTTCTGTGAAGGCGTGGTGCATGGAGAAAGTTTCAGTTTCGAGTTTCAGTTTCAGTTTAAGAACTGGAGCGACGAGGCCCACTGCGATTTTCGCGGGAATCTAGAACGCAAACAAGTACGAAAGCTTCACGAACACCTGGTTGCCAAGATCGGTGACGTCGAACGGCGAGCGGCGCTGGCGGTTGTAGCCGATATAAAGCGCGCTGCGGGCGGTGAAATCGTAGGCGAACAGCGAGTTGATGCTGAGGTCGTTGCCGTGGCGGTCGCTGGCGTACTGCGCGAAGACGCGGGCGCGCGCCTTGGTGTTGAACTGGTAGGTCCAACGCGAGATGAAAAAGCGGCGGTACTGGAAGTGGCGGTCGTTCTGGAGATGTTCGTCAATGAGAATGGCGCTGAGTTCAGCGCGCAGGTGGCGACCCAGTCGCGCCGTGGACTGAAGTTGCAGCTCGCGCTTGGAGCCGTAGAAATTCTCGTTGTACTGCACCATCTTTTGCGTCTGGAACAGCAGATCAAAATACACGCGCCGGCTCTGGTTGGAGGAGAGCTCCACGATATAAGTCGGCACCTCGTAGCCGCGGGTGTTGGGCAGGCGCTGGAAGTCCGGCGTGAAGAAAAAAAATCGGGTGCGGTCGTAATTGCCGCGGAAGTGCACGGTCCAGAAATTCTTGAACTGCGCCTTGAAATCGAAATAGGCGTTGGAGTCTTCCAGTTCGCCGTGAGTGCCGTTGCTTTCGTCGTAATTCCAATTGAAGAAGAGCTGGCGGACGCCATAGCGGTTGATGAACGGTTTCCAGGTCGCGTTCACCCAGCCGATCCAGCGGTCTACCTCGGGTTCGAAGCCGGTGTGGCTGAGGTCGACCTTGTTGCCGAGGAACTTGCCGCCGGTATCGTAGGTGAACTTGTCGGAATCGTAGATAAACTCCGAGGTCCACCCCAGATGCTGCGCGTCCACGCCGGGATGGGCGTCGTTGGTATTGACCATGGCCTGCGAAACCCAGCGAATATGCGGGCCGGAGAGGATGCTGAGGTCCACCGCGTGCGTGCTCTCGCTCTGGCCGACGCTGCCCGGCTCCTGCCGGCGATTCACGGTCATGAAACCGAAGGCGGACTTCTGAAACAAATCATGCTGCAGGCGCAGGACGCCGAAAAACGCTCCCGGCGCTTGCTGCAGGGTTTGGGTTGCGGGATCGACGTAGTCTTGCGACTGCGTGACGGCTTCCAGCGCCCCGATGGTCCATCCGCCGCTCTTGCCGGTGATCTTGCCGCCCTCCAGGATGCGCTGCGGTTCGCCGTCGGGCATGGGCGAGCCGATGCGGCGCGAGAAGAACAGTTGCAGCGGCGTCTGGAAATAGTTGGCGCCCTCGGTGAAGAACTGGCGCTTTTCAGGGAAGAAGATTTCGAAGCGGGAGACCTCGGCGGTGAACTGGTCGGCCTCGGTTTCGCCGAAGTCGGGATTGATGGCGAGGTTGGCGGTCAGGTTCTGCCGCAGACCGTAGCGCGCGTTGAGTCCGCCGTTGGCGGTGACCTTGTTGAGCTGGGGCTGGCGTCCGCCGCTGCGGTCGGCGCCGCCGGCGAACGGAACCAGCTCGAGATTGCGCCCGACGTGTACGTTTTCCAGCCCGGTCAGCACGCCGGCGCGCGAGGGCTTCATGAAGCCTTCGAAGAGCGGCACCGGAACCCAGAATGCGAATTCGTTCTCCCGCAGCCGCTCGCGCCCGATGTTGATGCCCCATTCCTGCGAGGAGCCCTGCGCGATGCGGATGGACTTGAACGGAATCACAACTTCCGCCGACCAGCCCCAGGACTCGCGCGAGACGCCGCTGTACCAGATGCCGTCCCAGGTCAGGTCAATCGTGCCGAAGCCCTGGCCGCCGCGCGATTCGTCGAAGGTGCCGTCGAACTGCACGCCGGCGGCGGTGATGCTGAAGAAGTAGCCGGTGCGGCGGTCGTGGAAGGTGTCGAGCAGGATGTCGGCGCTGTCGGAGCCGCTGGAGACATCTCGGGCGACGAAGTGGTAGTTGATCTTGTCGGGGTCGTCCTCGAAGCGGAAACCGAAGTAGATGTTGTTGTCGTCGTAGAAAATGCGGGCTTCGGTGCGGCGGCTGACGGGCGCGCCTTCGTGGGGCTGCGTTTGAGTGAAGTTGGTGATCGGTTCGATCGTCGTCCAAACCGGTTCGTCAAGCTTGCCGTCAATTTTTAGGTGCGCGTTGTTGATGCGGCGCACGCGGATTGTGTGGTCCCCGGTATTCGCGGCCAGTTGTCCGTGAAGGGGCGTGACAGCCAGCGGAAGAATGGCGAAGATGAGGACGAGCAGAATCCCGCGCATCATGGCAAAATGACGAGAAAGAATACAGCAGCGGTGATCCAAACCACAGTGCTATGGCCGCAGGTAACAACTTTTTACAGGCACGGGTGTCTAGAACTTAAGAAGTCATCGGTTCTCGGTTCTCGGTTTTCGGTAATCGACGCGAGGTTTTCATGAAACGCAGTTGCGCCGTTCTTCTCCTGCTCGCCGCGCCATTGCTGTGCAGCGCGCAAACCAGCGATAAACCTGCTCCGAGCGACAAGCCCGCCAGTAACGAAGCTCAAGCGCGGCGCGAAGGCCGCGGCATGCGCCAAGGGCCGGGGATTGCCGGGACGATCGGTGAAATCAAGAAAGACGGATTTACCGTCAAAACCATGCAGGGCAAGACGGTGACGGTGAAGGTCACGAGCGAAACGCGCTTCAGAAAAGACCGTCAGGAGGCGAAGCTTGCCGATTTCAAGCCCGGCGACATGGTGATGGTCGGCGGCGAGCCGGCAGGCAACGACGCTTGGACGGCGCGGTTCGTGGCGTCACGCCAGGGCGTGGGCCAGGGCGACATGCAGGCGCTGCGTGAGGGCATGGGCAAGCAGTTCATCGCCGGCGAAGTGAAGGCGATTGATGGCACCAAGCTGGCGATCGCGCGCCCGGATGGCCAAACCCAGACCATCGAGGTGGACGAGAACACTTCATTTCGCAAAGGGCGCGACAGCATCACGCTGCCCGACATCAAAGTGGGCGATCATGTATTCGGGCGCGGCGCGTTAAATGCGGCGGGCGTATTTGTGCCATCCACATTCAACGCGGGCGACATGCGCATGATGATGGGCGGAGAACGCCCGCAAGCGCCGCCTCAGCCGCCGAAATAATCGTACCGAGTTCCGCCGAGAGCACCCTGGATTGACAAAATTTTACGTGGCTTTTGCGCCGCGAACGCAGTCGAATCGCTTACCTTCGGGTTAGCACACTCATCTACATTCTGCCGATGAAGTTTGTCCCAGTGCTTCCGACATTCTCCAGACGCGGCCGGCTTGCGGCCATGGTGCTGCTGTTGGCCGCGGCGTCGCACGGGTTCGCGCAAGCGCCGGCATCCTGCGACGTGGCGGGAAGGGCGGTCGCCGGCGCGGTCCCGCTGCCCGGCGTCGCCATCGCGGCTTCCAATTCCTTGACCGGCAAGAGGGCCGCGACCTCCACCGGGGTGGACGGCGCCTACTTCCTGGTTGCGCCGTCGAATGGGCGCTACGTCATCCGCGCTGAACTGGCGGGTTTCGCACCCGTGACCAAGGAAGTGGTGGTCAATGCCGCCAACTGCCATCCGCGCGCCGACCTGGAAATGATGTTGCAGTCGCGCGCGCAGGCGGAAGAGCAGCGCCAGCAACAGCAGACACAGCAGCAGGTTGCCGGCCTGGCGAGCCGCGGTTTCCAGAACCTTGCGCTGGCCACCGATCCTTCCGGCATGGGGCAGAGCGAGGGCAACGGGAACGGCGGCGGTGCGACGGACATGACCGGCATGCCGTCGCAGGCGCTGAACCCGGACGCCGCCACCGAGTCGGTGGCGATTGCCTCCTCCAACAATGCCGCGCAGACCAACGACATGATGTTTGGCGGCAATGACGAGCAGATGCGCGAACGCATCCAGGAGTTCCGCGACCGCGCCGCCCGCGGCGAATTCGGAAACATGGGCGGCGGTATGGGCGGACCCGGAGGAGGCCCGGGAGGGCGCGGAGGCCCCGGCGGAGGCGGCGGACAAATCATCAGGATCGGCGGCCGCCGCGGCTTCAACCTCAACAAGCCGCATGGAGCGCTGTTTTACTCCGCCAGTGACGGTGTCTTCGACGCCAAGCCCTATTCGCTGAATGGCCTGCCCACAACGCAGCCGGGTTACTTGCAGCAACGCTTCGGCGCCACCTTGGGCGGGCCGCTGAAAATCCCGCACATCTATAACGGCGGCGCCAAGACCTTCTTCTTCCTCAACTATTCCGGCAATCGTTCGACCAGTCCGTACGACGTGCTCTCCACCGTGCCCACGCTGGAGGAACGCGCGGGCGATTTTTCCGAAGCGACCACGCGCAACGCCGCTGGGGTGCAGATTCCGGTGCAGATCTTCGATCCGGTCACGGGCCAGCATTTCGCCGGTAACCAGATTCCCACCATCCGAATCAATTCTGCGGCGCAGGAGTTATTGAAGAATTTCATTCCGAAGCCCAATGTGCTGGGCAGTCCCAGTTTCCAGAATTTTCACTACGTCACCTCGACGGAGAACAACAACGACAACTTGAATCTGCGCATCATTCACAATTTCGGAGCGTCGTCCAACATGCCGTTCCCGATGGGCGGCGGCGGAGGCGGGCGCGGCGGGCGCGGGCCGCGCAACAACTTGAATTTCGGGATTCACTGGCAGCGCGCGGACGTGCAGAGCAACCTCTCGCCGACCATCGCAGGGCGGTCGAAAACCAGCGCGCTGGACGTTCCCGCCGGTTGGGTTTATGGCAAGGGCCACCTGACCAACAATCTGCGCTTCGATTTCAATCGCCGGAATTTCTCCACCAACAATTTGTACGCGGGTGTCGAGAACATCGCGGCCGAAGCAGGAATTCTCGGTGTTTCGCAGAACCCGTTCGACTGGGGCGTGCCGGGGCTTTCGTTTACCGACTTCGTCGGCGTGAACGACATCACGCCGCTGGCGCGCCACGATAGCACCTGGTCGCTGTCCGATACCGTGATCTGGAACCACGGCAAGCACAATGTGCGCTGGGGCGGCGATTTCCGCCGCATCCACCAGAACCCGCAGACCGACAAGAACGCGCGCGGCAGCTTCGTTTTCACTGGCCTGTACACCGCGCAATACGTGAATGGCGTGGCGGTGCCGGGCACGGGATTCGATTTTGCCGACTTCCTCCTCGGCCTGCCGCAGCAGGCCTCGGTGCAGTACGGCGTCAACGACTATCATTTCGCGGCGAATTCGTGGGACTTGTTTATCCAGGACGACTGGCGCGTGCGCGGTAACCTGACCATCAACGTTGGCTTGCGCTATGAATACGTCTCGCCGTTCACGGAACAAAACCATCAACTCGCCAACCTGGACGCCGCGCCTGGATTCGTGGCGGTGGCGCCGGTGTGCGCGGCCACAATCGGCGCATGCAGTTCGGCGGGGCCTTACAGCGGCGCGTTTCCGGCAACGCTGGTCAATCCCGATCGCAACAATCTGGCGCCACGCATCGGCATCGCCTGGAAACCAATGGCAAAGACCGTGGTGCGCGCCGGTTACGGGATCAACTACAACACCACGCAGTATTCCGCGATCGTGCAGAACTTGTCGTTCCAGCCGCCGTTCGATTTCACGCAGACCAACATCGGAACCACCGCGAGCCCGCTCCTGCTGCAGAACGCGTTCACCAGCGCGCCTTCCGCCACCACCACCAACAACTACGGTGTGGACCGCTATTACCGCCTCGGTTATGTGCAGATTTGGAACCTCGACGTGCAGCGCGAGCTGACGCGCACCCTGGTGCTAAACCTGGATTACAACGGCAGCAAGGGAACGCACCTTGACCTGTTCCGCGCGCCCAACCGGACGCCGAGCGGCGGCTTGAGCATCGCCGGAGTGCAGCCGTTCCTGTGGGAGTCGTCGAATGCGGATTCCATCATGCACAGCGCCTCGGTGCGGCTGAACAAGAGAATGTCCGGCGGACTTTCCGTCGGCGGCCGCTATACCTATTCGAAGTCGATTGACAATGCTTCCACCATCGGCGGCGGGGCGGTCGTGGTGGCGCAGAACGATCAGGACCTGGCGGCCGAGCGCGGGCTTTCCAGCTTCGACCAGCGGCACCGGCTCACGGCGGATTACGTGTACGAACTTCCCTGGGGCACGAACAAGCGCTGGCTTTCGACCACCACGCTGGCCTCGCGCATCTTCGGCGACTGGCAATGGAGCGGCAATATCGCCTTTGCTACCGGGATGCCATTCACCGCTCGCGTGCTGGGCAGCTTTACCGACGTGGCCAGCGGCGTGAACGGCACGCTGCGCGCCAATGTCACCGGCCAGCCGGTACCGCTGTCCGATCCCACCGTGGCGGAATGGTTCAACACGGCGGCGTTCGTCATTCCTCCGGCCGGAACCTTCGGCGATGCCGGGCGCAACACCATCGAAGGCCCGCATACGTTTTCCGTGAACATGGCAATCGCCAAGACGTTCACCATGGGCGATACGAAAGGGTTCGAAGTGCGCCTGCAGGCGACCAACGTGTTCAACAACCCGCAGTTCACGACCATTGACACGGTCGTGAATTCACCTACTTTCGGGCACGTGATCTTGCCCGGCGGGATGAGGCAGCTGCAATTTTTGGCGAGGTACAGGTTCTAGCAATTTGTGATTTAGTGATTTGTGATTTAGTGATTTGAAAAACAGTTTCACATTTCGTGTCGCGGCTATCGCGCTGATCGCGGCCATGCTTGTGCCGCCGCTTCCGGGGCAACAGCAGGGCGGAGCGCTCTACCGCTTCCGCGTTGAGACCGACGTGGTGCTGGCCAACGTCGTCGTGCGCGACAAGAGCGGCGCCATCGTCCGCGGCCTGAAGAAAGAAGACTTCACGCTGTACGAGGACGGCAAGCAGCAGCGCATCGACAGCTTCGATTTCGAGCAGACGGATACCCAGGCGGTCCCGCAGCCGGCGCAAGCGGTGCTGGTCGCGCCTCGCACCACCCCGTCAGTGCCCGTGGTGAAGCCCACCGACAAGCTGGAATTCCGCGACCATCGGATCGTCGTGCTGTTCTTCGATCTCACCTCCATGCAGCCGGAGGAGATCGAGCGCGCGGTGCAGGCGGCGCAGAAGTTCGTGGACAAGCAGATGACGCCCTCCGACATGGTCGCCGTGATCTCGCTGGCGTCATCGCTGCAAGTGAACCAGGACCTTACATCGGACCACGACCTATTGGTCAAAGCGCTGGCACGAATGAATCCATCGAGCGGAGGAGGATTCGACGCCGGGATAACCGGCGACACCGAGGGCACCGCCGATACCGCGCAGCCCTTCACGCCGGACGACACCGAATACAACATCTTCAACACCGACCGGCGGCTGGAAGCGCTGCAGTCGCTGGCCGACTCGCTCTCCCGCATCGAGCAAAAAAAGTCGGTCATTTATTTCAGCAGCGGCATGGACAAGACCGGGATCGAGAACCAGTCGCAGTTGCGCAACGCCATCAACCGCGCGGTGCGCGGCAACGTCGCCATTTATCCGATGGACATGCGCGGCTTGCAGGCCATTATTCCCGGCGGCGAGGCGCAGCAGGCCAGCCTGCGCGGAACCTCGCCTTACTCGGGCGCGTCGGTGCGCAATGCCTTCGATTCCAATTTCTCCACCCAGGAAACGCTGGTCACCCTGGCCGCCGACACCGGCGGGCGCGCCTTCCTCGATTCCAACGACTTCGGCGCCGTCTTCAAGAAAGTCCAGGAAGACACTTCCGCGTACTACGTGCTCGGCTATCGCAGCTCGAATCCCGCGCGCGACGGGCGTTTCCGCAAGATCACCGTGAAGACCTCGGTGCCGAACGTCAAGATCGAATTCCGCAAGGGCTACTACGCGCCACGCGACTTTGCGCATTCCAACAAGGACGACCGCGAGCAGCAGTTGCTGGATGAATTGAGTTCGGAGCTGTCGTCCACCGACCTCGACGTCTTTCTCTCCGCCGCTTACTTCCGCCTCAGCGATTCGCGCTTCTACGTGCCGGTATCGCTGGTGGTGCCGGGGTCGGAAATTCCGTTCACCCAATCGGGCGACAAGGACAAGGCGACGCTTGACATCATCGGCGTGGTGCGCGACGAACTGCAGCGTCCCGTCGGCAACGTGCGCGACACCGTCAAGCTCAATCTCGACGAATCGCAGCAGGTGCGCCGCAAGAACGTGCAGTACCAGGCCGGCTTCACGCTGCCGCCCGGCAAGTTCCACTTGAAGTTCGTGCTGCGCGAAAACCAGAGCGGGCGGCTGGGCTCGTTCGAGACCGATGTCGTCATTCCCGATTACAAGCGGGAAAAGGCGCCGCTGAAGCTCAGCTCGGTGGTGATGGGCACACAGATCCAGAATGCGGGCAAGCGTAATTCGGAAAACGTCCTGGCCAAAGATGGCGAGGAGCTGATTCCCAACGTGCTGCACGTCTTCTCGCCCAGCCAGCACCTATATTTTTATTACGAAGTTTATGAGCCGGTGAAGGACACGCACGCGGCTGACAAGACAAAACAAATCCGGCTGCTGACCAGCATCCAGTTTTTCCAGGGAAGGGTGAAGGCGTTCGAAACACCGCTGGTGGAGGCGCACCAGCTCACCGCGCCCGACCGCAAGGCCGCCGTCTTCCAGTTTGACGTGCCGCTCAGCCAACTCAAGCCGGGGCTGTACACCTGCCAGGTGACCGTGATTGACGACGCCGCCGGCACGTTCGCGTTCCCGCGCTTGGCGTTGCTGGTCAAGAGCGACGCGGTGAAACCGGCGACAGGCGGGGAGTGAACGAATTGCCTTTACCGTAAGCTAAGCTGTTTGAGTTACGTCATATCCGGTGCAAGAGCATAAGTTACGATAAGGGCTGTTATCACTCGTTGAGCGGGAGCATAATCCGGCTGAGGCATCGGCATGAGCGAGAATTTGAAAAGGGTTGCGACCAGTAGAAGACCCGCCGTACCGCGCATAGCATGCGTGATTTGTGCTCTCTTCCTAGCCGCCATTGGCGTCAGCAGCGCCCTCGCGGAAGGAGAATCGTCGTTTGTTCTGGAGATTGCCCTCTCGCAAAATGCGATAACGCCGGGAGGTGCGACATGGAAGGCCGGGGCTCCAGTGTTTTTCATTATCACGATGAAGAACAATTCGGAGCATGTTCTCCACTTTGCTCTCACCAATCCAGCGTTCAATTACCGGGCCATCGTCCTCGACTCCAAAGGAAACGCGGTGCCGGAGACAGAAGTCTTCCGCAAGATGCGAGAGAGTCTGCGAAGCCCTTTCGGGATTACAACCCGCAACATCCTCGTCGAACTAAAGCCGCATGAAACGTGCCAGGACACAATTGAAATCAGCTATCTCTATGACGTAGTCGAACCGGGCGAGTACACGGTACAACTAGAACGAGACCTCCCACCGGAACTCGGCAAGGGAGTGGTCAAGTCGAACACGATCGCAGTAACTGTGGTGGCAGGAAGTAGCCCGTCGCAGCAAATGACCATCAAAGATCCGGCGGAATACGACGCCTACGTCAAGGTTGTCCAAACGCCGAATCCTACGGAAAGGGTGCAGGCCGTAGAACGATTCCTTCGGCAGTATCCAAACAGTGTGGTTAAGGCAGAGGCGCTCAAGCTCCTCATGATGGCATACCAGCAACTTAAGAACGAAGATGAAGCTGTGCGCACGGCTGAGCGCCTATTGGAGTGCGAACCGGCGAATCTGCGAGCCTTGGCGCTGGTCGCGTACACCTATCACGAGTGTGCCGCGCGGAATGGCTCCGACGCAAGGAAGTGTTCGGATAATGCAGCGAAGTACGGCCACCAAGGGTTGGAGGTATTACGGAAAGAACAAGAGCCGCCCGACGGAATGACGGACGACGAATTCAAAACGCTGAAAACACAGGTGAGGCCAATTCTTGAGGAAGCAGCCCGCCTGGAACGGTCGAAAGACAAGAATGCACAGCAACATTCGGCGCACTAAGGGACGAATGGTCCGCGTAATCGCTTTTGTTTTCAGCCGTGAACTCGGCACTGACGTGCCGGGCTAGGTTCTGCCGCCCTGCGGGCTCCATCCCCGGCAGGTCCAACATTTCCAACCAATGGTGCACGGTAAATTACCAAATTACAAAACTTAAGAAATCACCAAATATCTTACGTGTGGTAATCGGCGTTGATGTGCACGTACTCGCTGGTCAGGTCGCACGTCCAGAACGTCGCGCCCACCTTGCCGCGGCCTAGTTGCACGCGGACATCGAACACCGGCTGGGTGAGATAGGCGTGCACTTTCTTTGCGTCGAACCGCGCCGCGACGCCGCGACGGCAGACCTGGTGTTTCCCGAAAAAAATATCCACCTTCGCGGGATCAATCGCCACGCCGGAGTAGCCAACCGCCGCCAGCACGCGGCCCCAGTTGGGATCGGCGCCCGCCCATGCCGTCTTCACCAGCATGGAATTGCCGATCGCCTTCGCCACCTGCGACGCCTCGGCATCGGAGCGCGCGCCCTCGATGCGCAAATTCACCACGTGCTTCACGCCTTCGCCGTCGCTGACAATCTGCTTCGCCAGTGACTCGCACACCGCCTGCAACCCCGCGCCAAAGTCTTTTTTCTTCACCTTGCCCGCTTCGCCACTCGCCAGCAGGAGCACGGTGTCGTTGGTGGAAGTGTCGGTATCCACGTTCATGCGGTTGAAGGTGACATGCACGGTGTCGCGCAGCAATGCGCCCAGTTCGCGCGGACTCGCCTCGGCGTCGGTGAACAGGTACACCAGCATGGTCGCCAGCCGGGGATGAATCATCCCGGCGCCTTTGCATGTCCCGAACAGCGTGACGTCGCCGAAGCGCGCTGAAGCGGTTTTCATGCGCGTGTCGGTGGTCATGATGGCGCGCGCGAAATTTTCTGCCCCGGCGACGGCGGTTGAACGGGCAGCGAACAATCGTGGTATTGCGCTGATCAGCTTGTCGGCGGGCAGCGGCACGCCGATGATGCCGGTGGAAGCAGGGAAGACTTCGTCCTGCTTGCATCCCGCCGCCTTGGCGACCCTGCGGCAGACCTGCTCGCACGCGCGCCGGCCCGCTTCTCCTGTTGCGCAGTTTGCGTTGCCGGAATTCACCACCACGGCGTGCACGCGTCCCCGGGTTCGGCGCAGATGCTCGCGCCCGCATATCAGCGGAGCGGCAATCACGCGATTGGTGGTGAACATCGCCACCGCATTGGCGCCGTGCGGAGCGAGCGCCAGCGCCATGTCGGGGGAGCCCGAGAGCTTGATGCCGGCGGTGGCGGAGGAGAATTCAAATCCCCGCGGTACGAGGATCTCGGCGGCGAGCTTCATGATTCAGCGCGGCCGATACGGACCAGGGTGGCGACGGCCGGCTGCCGCTCCGGGCGGAGCACGGCGTCAATTTCACGGGTGCATTCGGGAATTTCGGCGAGCGCCGCTGCGCCCGCATAAATCATCGCCTTCTCGTCGCAGCGGGTGAACAGCGGACAGTTGCGGCAGTCCTTGAAAATCTTGTCCGGCAGCACGGCGTGCGGCACTTCGACAAACCCCAGCCGCCCGAAATACTCCGGCGAGCGCGTGAACAGGCACACCTGCGCGACCTGGTGCTGGCGCGATTCCTTCAGCAGCGCTTCCACCAGCTTGCTCCCGGCGCCCCGGCCTTGCGCCTCGCGCGCCACCGCGATGGATCGCACCTCCGCCAGGTGCTGGCCATAGAGGTGCAGCGCGCCGCAGCCGATCACGCGCCCGTTCTGCTCGACCACGGTGAAGTCGCGCACGTTTTCGCAGATCTCGCCGATGGTGCGTGGCAGCAGGACGTCCTGATCAGCGTAGTGCGCGATCAGCGCGTGAATCGCCGGTGCGTCCGGCAGGGCCGCCTTCCGCGTGCGAATTTTTCCTTTGCCGAACCCCATTAGCGTTTTTTGCCTGTCGTCACACCCACCCTAGCCAAACCCGGGCTAGGATGGGGCACCCGCGATCCGTTTTTCGATTCGACTTCGGTGAGCGCCTGGTCGAGCAGCTTCATGCCCTCGTCCACCTGTTTTTCCGTAATGATGAAAGGCGGAAGGAAGCGCAGCACCGTGTCGTGCGTGCAATTGATCACCAGCCCGCGCGCCAGGCAGGCGTCCACCACGTCTTTTCCCGGGACTCCCAGTTGCAGCGCCAGCATCAGTCCGATTCCGCGCGCCTCCACCACCGAGGGATGCTGCCGCTTCACCGTCTCCAGCTTCTCGCGAAAATACTTTCCCACTCGCCGCACGTTCGCGATCACGTTTTCGCGCTGCAAAGTATCGAGGAAGGTGATGGCCACGGCGCAGGCCAGCGGCCCGCCGCCGAAGGTGGTGCCGTGCAGGCCCGGCTTGATGGCGGCGGCGACGTGTTCGCGGGTCACGATGGCGCCCAGCGGCAGGCCCGACGCCAGCGGCTTTGCCAGAGCCAGAATGTCGGGCGTGACGCCGTATTTCTGGAACGCGAAGTATTCTCCGGTGCGCCCCAGACCGCATTGGATCTCATCGGCGATCAGCAGCGCGCCGTGACGCTCGGCCAGCTTGCGCGCAAGCGAAAAGAATTCCGGCGTCACCGGGTTGATGCCGCCCTCGCCCTGGATGGGCTCGAGGAGGACCGCGCACACGCTGCCATCGAACTTCTTTTCCAGGTCGGCGGCGTTGTTGAATTTGACGAAGCGCACGCCGGGCAGCAAGGGCTCGAACGGCTCGCGATATTTTTTCGTCGCGGTTGCCGCCAGAGCGCCCGCGGTGCGGCCATGGAACGAATTTTCCATGGCGAGGAACCGCCACGGCGCCTTGCTTCCGTTCTTGTTATGGAGTCGCGCGTAGGCGCGCGCCAGCTTCAGCGCTCCCTCGATGGCCTCGCTGCCGCTGTTGCAGAAAAACGCGCGGTCGAGGCCGGAGATCCTGGCCAGGCGCTCGGCCAAAGCGGCCTGATAGTCGTGGTAAAAGAGATTGGAAATGTGCACCAATCGCGGCGCTTGCTTGCGGATGGCCGCCAGCACCGCCGGGTGGTTGTAGCCGAGCGCGCACACCCCGATCCCGCTGAGCCAATCCAGGTACCGCCGGCCACGGTCGTCCCAGAGATAGCAACCCTGGCCGCGGCGAAACAGCACGCGCTTACGATCGTAGGTGGGCAGCAGAAGTCTGGCTTCCGCCCGTGCCACCGCCTCGAGATTCACGCGATCAACTCCGTTCCCACCTGGATTTCACCCCTCGCAAACTGGTTGAGCGCTTCCATCTGCGCGCCCGGCAGGATGTGCACCGAAGCGACGCCGCCGGCCAGCGCGCGCTCGCACGCTTCCAGCTTCGGCAGCATGCCGCCGGTGATGACCCCCGCCTCCCGCAGTACCGCGATATTGTGCGCCGGCAGCACACGAATGACGCACCGGTACGCGTCCAGGACCCCGTTCACGTCGGTCAAGAACGCCAACCGCGCTGCCTGGCACGCCACCGCGCACGCCGCCGCCATCTGGTCGGCGTTGATGTTGTAATACTCGCCGTCCGCGCCCAGCGCCAGGCTGGCGATCACCGGCACCGCGCCGGCGTTCCAGATCGCGTTCAGCCAATGCGGATCCACCGACGAAATCTCGCCCACGAATCCCAGGTCCGTGCCGCCGTTGACGCGCTTGCGAGCGCGGAAACTGAGGCCGTCGCCACCGCACATACCGATCGCCGGCTGTCCCAGCTTGCCCAGCGCGCCCACAAGTTTCTTGTTGATCCCGCCGGCGAGCACCATCAACGCGGCATCGCGCGTTTCGGCGTCGGTAACGCGCAAGCCGTGAACGAACTCGCTTTTCTTGCCCAGGCGTTCCAGAAGCCGCGTCAGTGCTTTGCCACCGCCATGCACCACCGCCACCTGGTCGCCGCTCTCGACCAGGCCGGCAACGCAGCGCGCGCAACGGTCCACCAGGGTGGCATCATCCAGCAGGGCGCCGCCAATTTTGATGACCAGCCTCAATGGACCGTCCCCGCAACGTAGCTCGCCTGCGTTGCCGCCGCTACGTAGGCAGCGCGCGGGAAGCGGCTGCGCGTGGCCGGTACCGGGATCAGTCCCTCGCGCTCGTCCCAGCCGTACATCAGGTTCATGCTCTGCACCGCCTGCCCGGCCGCGCCCTTGATCAGGTTGTCGAGGCAGGAGACCAGCATCACGCGCTTGCCGTCGGGCGCCAGCACCCAACCGATGTCGCAAAAATTCGAGTGCTGCGAGTGCTGCACCTCGGGCAGACGCGGCGGCGCGAAAATCCTTACGAAGGGGCTGCTCGCGTAAAAGTCGCGAATCAGCTCTTCCAACTCCGATGCCGTGACCACCCGCTTCAAGTGGGCGTAAATGCTCGACAAAATCCCGCGGCGGATGGGCAGCAGGTGCGTGCTGAACGTCAGTTGCTCGGGCGCGAGTTGCAATTGTTCCAAAATCTCGCCGGCGTGCCGGTGGGTGAATGCCGAGTAGGCGCGAAAATTTTCCGCGGTCTCGACGAAATGCGTTTCCGCCGTCGGCGACTTGCCCGCGCCGGAGACGCCGGATTTCGAATCGCACACCACGCCGTGCTCCACGTCGAGCAGCCCGGCTTCGATCAGCGGCGCCAGCGCCAGGATGGCCGACGTCGGATAGCAGCCGGGATTGGCGACCAGTTGCGCGTCGGGCAGCTGGGCGCGGCAGAGTTCCGGCAGCCCGTATAGCGCCTTGTCCATCACCGCCTCGGAGGCGGGCGAGCCAATGTCTTTGAAGCCGTACACGGCGGCGTACTGGTGGGTGCGCAGCCGCCACGCGCCGCTCAGGTCAATCACGCGCAGCCCGCGCTCCATTGCCTCCGGCACCCAGGCGCGCGAAACTTCGTGCGGCGTGGCCAGGAACAGCAGGTCAACACCGCGCTGGTGCAGCAGCCGCCAGGAGAAAGGATGGATGGGCACCGTGGTGCCGTCCACCGGCGAGATGATCTCGGCGGTGGCGCTGCCGTTGTCGCTCTCCCGCGCGAGCAGCAGCGGCGGTCTCATGCGCGGGTGCTGAAACAGGATGCGGGTAAGCTCCTGCCCGGAATACCCGGTGGCGCCGACGACGGCGGATTGCAGTTCTGCGCTCATAAGCGGGCCCATAACCTTCCGGAATAATTATGCATGCAATGAATATTTATGCACTCATTGCGGGCGGTGTCAACCGAAAAAACAGGGACAAGGGGCAAGGCTCGCGGCGCACGGCGCACGGCACAAGGCGCAAGGCAGGGCTGCAGGTTTCGGACTTAGGCCTCAAACTGGATGGATCTGGAAGCTGAAGCTTCGCCACGGAGTCACGGAGGGTAAGCGGGATCAACACAGATGTCATCCTAGCGAGGCGTCGTCCGGTGTTGGCGACGCCGAGTCGAGGGGCCCCTATTCGTCTCATGCTTAAGCCTGAAGCCTAACGCCGTGACCTTGTGGCTTCCGAATCGCGCAAGGCACCTCGCGCATCTTATAGATAGAGCGCAATTTGGAGTTCCAGCCCGGTTTGTCTTTTGCCCCTTCGAGGCGTATATTTGTAAGCGACTGCTGTGTCGGACAGCTTCGGCGACGATAACCAGTGGGCGCGAGCCCACTTTTTATTTGAGCTGTCCCCAGCCGGTCCGAACACGAAAATGGCGATCGAGCTGGAGCACGTGCGGCAAATTGCCGAGCGCGTCACCGCATCCCAAGGTCTCGAACTGGTGGATGTCGAGTTCCGGGGCGGCGGCAAGGCCCGCCTGCTGCGCTTGTTCATTGATAAGCCGGGCGGGGTAACGCACGAGGATTGCGCATTCGTCAGCCGCGAGCTGGGGACCATCCTCGATGTCGAGGACGCGATCCCCGGTTCGTATACGCTGGAGGTTTCTTCGCCGGGGCTGGATCGCAAGCTGGTGAAGGCGGCTGATTACGAGCGCTTCGCCGGCAGCCGGGTTCGCCTGAGCACGTGCGAGCCGGTGGAGGGCAGCCGTCACTTTGAAGGACGGTTGCAGGGCCTGCGCGAGGGACGCGTCGCGCTGGAGGTAGGCAGCAAGAAGGCGCCGGCGCACGCGGTCGAGATCGAATTGGGCAACGTCGAACGGGCGAACCTGGTTCCGGAGTTCTGAAGCAGTCGTTAGTCGCTGGTCGTTGGCCGCATCGCGCAACATTCCGGTGACTGACTAACGACGAACGACCAACGACAGGATTGTTATGGCAAGCGAGCTTTTCAACACCATTGACGCACTCAGCCGTGAGAAGGGCATCGACCCGCAGATTGTGGTCAGCGCGGTGGAAGACGCCATTGTGGTCGCCACCCGCAAGTACTACAAGACGCAGGAAAACTTGCGCGCCGAGCTGGACAAGGACACCGGCCAGATCCGCGCCTTCGTGGTCAAGCAGGTGGTGGAAAGCGCCGCGCAGATCGAAGATGCGACCAACCAGATCACGATTGATGACGCCCGCCGGCTCGATCCCAAAGCCGAGGTCGGCGGCGAGTTGCGCATTCCCAAAGCCACCGACGTGCTGGGCCGCATTGCCGCCCAACTGGCCAAACAAGTTATCTTCCAAAAAGTGCGCGAGGCCGAGCGCGACACGGTTTACAACGAGTACATCGGCCGCGTGAACGAGGTCGTCAACGCCACCGTCAAGCGCGTCGAAGGGCCGGACCTCATCTTTGATATCGGTAAAGCCGAAGCCCGCATGCCGCGCAAGGAGCAGTCGCGGCTGGAATCGTTCGCTCCCGGCGAGCGCGTCCGCGCCGTCATCACCCGCGTGGAAAAGGCCGCCAAGGGCCCGCAGGTGATCGTCTCGCGCGCCGCGCCCGACCTGGTGCAGCACCTTTTCCAGACCGAGGTGCCGGAAATCTACGACGGCACCGTGGTCATCCGCGCCATTGCGCGCGAAGCCGGCGAGCGCACCAAGATTGCGGTGATGTCGAAGGACAAGGACGTGGACGCCGTCGGCGCCTGCGTGGGCATGAAGGGCATGCGCGTGCAGTCCATCATTCGCGAGCTGCGCGGCGAGAAGATTGACATCATCGAGTACCACGAAGACGCGGTCACCTTCGCCGAAAAGGCCTTGCAGCCCGCCAAGGTCAGCCGCGTTACCGTGCTCGATACCGGCGAGAAGCACCTGGAAGTCATTGTGGACGACAGCCAGCTCTCGCTCGCCATCGGCAAGAAGGGGCAGAACGTTCGCCTGGCCGCCAAGCTGCTCGGCTGGAAGATTGATATCAAGAGCGAGGAAGAGAAGCGCCAGGAGGTCGAGCAGCAGATGTCGGCGCTGGTCGGAGCCCAGGCCACGCCGCTGTCGGTGGTGCCTGATCTCGGCGAGGGCCTGCTGGAGAAGCTGACGGCCGCCGGCGTTTCCACCGTCGAGCAGTTGGCCGACATGACGCCGGAGCAGCTCGAGGCCATTCCCGGCATCGGGCCCAAGACAGTGGAAAAAATCAGCATTGCGGTCAATAATTATTTTTCCAGCCTGGAAACCGGAGAGGTTCCGTCGGCCGCGCCCGATTTAGAAGCGTCTGACGAGCTCCCTGTCCCGGGCGAGCAGGGCGCCATGCCGCCGGACGATGTCGGCCCCGATGCCGGCGGTGAGGCAGGCGATACCGAGGGCTTGGCGCAGGATTCTGCCGCGTCACCGCAGAGCGCGAGCGAGTTGGTGGAAGAAGGCCAGGACCTGGAAGCGGGAACCGTCAGCGTGGTGGAGAACGTTCCTCCTGCCGGCGAGGCGGAAGTCACGACGCACGATCAGCAGCCTGACGCAGAGAATGTTCCCAAGGATGAGCAGTGACAGCGCCGTTCGTTGCTAGCCGTTCGTCGTTCGCAATTTCGCGCGATGAGAAATTTGCTGACGGCCAACGGCCAACGACTGACGACGAACAACCAAATTCAAACCGTGAGGTAGCTATGAGGACATAGCGCGGCGCACGGAGGAAAAAACAAGCTCGGATGGTAGACACCTCTAAGATTCGAATCAACGACCTGGCCAGGGAACTGGAAGTCAAGAGCAAGGCGATTCTCGATGTTCTGCCGAAGGTTGGCGTCACCGAAAAGAAAACGCATTCCAGTTCCATCTCCGTCGAAGAAGCGGAAAAAGTGCGCCAGCACTTTGAAGCGGAGAACAACGGGCAGGGCGGTGCGGCGCGTGCCGCACGCGCGCGGCCGGACGACATCAAGACCAAGGTTGATCTCTCGCACATCTCCAAGCCCGGCGATGTTCTGAAGGCGCTGCAGCAAAAAGCGCACCCCGCCGCCCCGGCTGCGCCGCGTCCCACGGCGGTTCCGCCGCGCGCTCCCGAGATTGCGAAGCCTGCCATCCAGACCCCGGCCGCCAAAGCGCCGGTCGCAGTGCCTCCGCCGCCGAAGCCGGCCGCGCCGCCCGAGCCGGTGGCGGCGCCGCCGCGTTTGGTGAAGCCTGCCGAGGCCCCGGTGCGCCCGGTCTACCGCGCTCCGGAACCGCCGCCGGCGGCGGAACCGGAGCCTGAGGTTGAAATTCCGGAAGTCATCTCCGAGCCCATCTTTGCCGAAGTAGAAAGGCCCGCTGCCTCTGTGTCCACGCCACCCGTAAGCGCTCCTCCAGTTGCGCCGCCTGTCGCCCAGGCTCCGCCGATGCACGTTGCGCCGCCACAAGCCGCGCACCCGAAGCCGCCGGCTGCACCGCCGCGGCGTGTCATCGTTCCGCAGACCGGCCCGCGCCCGGTTTACACCGCGCCGCCGCAGGCCGACCGGCCCGCGGCCAGCACTCCGCGCCCTGCGCCCGGCCGCCCGGTGCCCGGTCAACCGATTTTCCAGCGTCCGCGTCCCGCCGCGCCGGGATCGCGTCCGCCGCTGCGTCCGGGCGAACGCCGCCCGATGCATCCCACGCGCCAGTCTCCTACCGGTGCGCGTCCCCTGGGCGTTGGCCCGGGTGCTCCCGCCGCGCCGCCGAGCGGACGTCCCGCGGGACGTCCCGCGCCCTCGCGCCGTCCCGGTCAGCGCTACGTTCCTCGCGGGGTGAAGGAAGGCCCGATGAAGGGCTTCGTGCCTCCGCCGCGGCTGACGATTTCCAACGAGCCGCTGCCCATCACGCGCGAGATCACGATCACCGAAGGCATCAGCGTGAAGGACCTGGCGGAGAAGCTCGGCATTCGCGCCAAGGACCTGATCACGCGCCTGCTCGCGCGCGGCGTCTTCGCCACCGTGAACCAGACGCTGGACGCCAACCTGGCCGGCGACATGGCCCGGCAGTTCGGCGCCGACACCAACATCATCACCTTCGAGCAGCAGGCCGCCGCCGAGGTTGCGCAGGCCGAAGCCGCCACCGCCGACCAGGGCAGCGTCGGCGCCGTGCCGCGTTCCCCGGTGGTCACCATCATGGGCCACGTGGACCATGGCAAGACTACGCTGCTGGATTCCATCCGCCACGCCAATGTCGCCGAAGGCGAGGCCGGCGGCATCACTCAGCACATCGGCGCCTACAAGGTCACCATCACCGACACCAACTCGCCTGCGTATGGCCGCCAGATCGTGTTCATCGACACGCCCGGCCACGAGGCCTTCACCCGCATGCGCGCCCGCGGCGCCAAGGTCACCGATATTGTCGTGCTGGTGGTCGCCGCCGATGACGGCGTCATGCCCCAGACGCTGGAGGCCATTGACCACGCCAAGGCCGCCGAAGTGCCCATCATCGTGGCGGTCAACAAGATCGATAAGCCCGACGCCTTGCCCGAGCGCGTCAAGAAGCAACTGGCGGATCGCGGCCTGATGCCGGAAGACTGGGGCGGCACCACGGTTTTCGTGGACGTCTCCGCCAAGCAGAAGAAGAACCTGAATCTGCTGATGGAGATGATCTGCCTGGTCGCCGACCTGCAGGAACTGAAGGCCAATCCCGAGCGTTCCGCCACCGGCACGGTGATGGAGGCCAAGCTCGACCGCGGCCGCGGCAGCGTGGCCACCGTGCTGGTCGCCGACGGTACGCTGCGCACCGGCGACAACTTTGTCGTCGGCAACACCTTTGGCAAGGTCCGCGCCATGTTCGACGATCGGGCGAACGCGCTCGAGGAAGCGCCGCCTTCGACGCCGGTCGAACTGCTCGGCTTGGAAGGCCTGCCGCAGGCGGGCGACCAGTTCGTGGTGGTCGCCGATCGCGAAAAAGCCCGCGGCATCTCCGAGTACCGCGAGCAGAAGGCGCGCGAAGCCGCGCTGGCCAAGAGCTCGCGCGTCTCGCTGGAAGGACTGGCCGAGCAGCTCAAGACCGCCGGCATCAAGGACCTCAACGTCATCCTCAAGGCCGACGTGCAGGGCTCCGTCGAAGTCCTGAGCGACCTGCTCGCCAAGCAGTCCACCGACCTGGTGAAGGTGAAGCTTCTGCACAGCGGCGTCGGCGCCATCACCGAAACCGACGTGCTGCTGGCCTCGGCGTCGAACGCCATCATCATCGGCTTCAGCGTCCGGCCGGAACGCAAGGCCTCGGAAATCGCCGAGCAGGAGAAGGTGGACATCCGCCTGCACTCCATCATCTACGAGCTGCAGGACGAAATCCGCAAGGCCATCACCGGCATGCTGGAGCCGGTCATCAAGGAGACCTACCATGGGCGCGCCGAGGTGCGCGACACCTTCCGCATCCCGAAGGTCGGCACGGTCGCCGGATGCTTCGTGCAGGACGGCATCATCAAGCGCGATTCCGAGGTCCGGCTGCTGCGCGACAACGTGGTCGTCTTCAAGGGCAAGATTTCCTCGCTGCGCCGCTTCAAGGAAGACGCCTCCGAGGTGCATAACGGCCTGGAATGCGGCATCGCCATCCAGAATTACGGCGACGTCAAAGTCGGCGACGTCATCGAGGCCTTTGTCACCGAGCGCGTGGCCGCGGAGATGACGGCGTAGTTCGACGGAAGGCTTACGACTCGGGAATGTCTCTTGTTTCGCGCTGTCGGCTGGAGTAAGTTTTGCTCGTGGATTGGCGTCAGTACATTACGGTGGAGCCCGACAAAATGGGTGGCAAACCGTGTATCCGCGGGATGCGATTCACGGTTTACGACGTGCTCGACTACCTTGCTTCCGGAATGACCGTCGACCAGATCTTGGCCGATTTCCCGTACCTGACTAAAGATGACATCCAGGCTGCGCTTGCGTATATCGCCGACATGATTCGCGGCACGGCCCATCTGCCAGCGTGAAGCTCCTTTACGATCAGAACCTCTCGCCTGTCCTGGTACGTCGATTGCAGGATCTGTTTCCTGGAAGTGAGCACGTGTTTGAACTCGGCATGGGCGCGGCAGGGGATCAGGCCATCGCCGCCTACGCAAAGCAGAATGGCTTTGCGGTGGTGACCAAAGACTCTGATTTCCTCTTTCATGCTCATGGCAGGATGCAGGCAAAGGTGATTTGGCTCCGCCTGCAAAACTGCAGCACGGCGCAGGTACATGATGTTCTGCGTCGTCACGCAATTCGTATTCAGAGTTTCTGGGACGATACGGACGCGACCCTGCTCACGATCATGTGATGGCGATAGCGTTCCTTACTATCGAACTTCGCATCGAAGCGGCGCACTCCCTTAAGGACAAGCGCCAGGTGCTGCGCAGCCTGAAAGACCGCCTGCGCGCCAGCTTCAACGTGTCGGTGGCGGAACTTGACGCGGCCGATCTTTGGCAGCGAGCGACCGTGGGTGTGGTAAGTATTTCCGGCTCGCGCGATTACCTGCGCGGCCTGATGGAAAAAGTGGAGCGCTCGGCCACCAGAATTGCCAATAATGCCGGAGCGGAAATCACCGATTCCTTCATCGAATACTTCTAGCACTTGGCAGTTTGCTTGGCGGCCAAGTGCGAACGGCTGATTGGCACGGTGGAGACGTGCACATAAGGCTGGGGCCCCTCGCAATCCCGGTCTGGCTAATTGCTAATTGCTAAAAGCTAATAGCTGTCTTATGGAACACCGCAACGCACAACATCATTACGATCGCCTCGGCGAGACCCTGCGCGAGGAGATCTCCGCCATGATCGAGGGCGAGCTCACCGACCCCCGTATCGGACTGGCCACGGTCACCGACGTCAGGATGTCGCCCGACGGCAAGTCCGCCCACGTCTCCGTCAACGTAGCGGGCGACGACCAAGAGGCGGAGCAGACCCTGGAGGGCTTGGAGGCCGCCCGTAACTATATCCGGCACGAGCTTTTGGACCGATTAAGGATTCGTCATGCGCCCGATCTGTTTTTTCATCTGGACAGGTCGCAACAGTTGGAGACTAGAATTGACGAGTTACTCCGGCGACTAAAGAAGCGGAGCAGGTAACCCGCCGGGATTCAGGACGATTCGGCCCGTGGGAGAGACGCTCAACGCGATTCTGGCGGAGATCGGACGGCGAGACCGCTTTGTCCTCACCTCCCATGCGCGCCCCGACGGCGATGCCATCGGCTCCGTGCTCGCCTGCTGCGAGATCCTCCGCCGCATGGGCAAGCAGGCGGAAGTCGTGCTCAACGGCGCCGTGCCGCACATCTACCGCCCGCTTCCTTTCGCCGATTCCGTCATCAACGCGCAGGCCATCAATGGCCACTACGAAGCCGCGATCGTGCTGGAGTGCGACAGCATCCAGCGCGCCAACCTGGAAGGACTGGAAAAACAGTTTCTCATCAACATTGATCACCACGTCAGCGGGCAGCCGTTTGCGCACGTCAACTGGATCGATCCCAGCGCCTGCTCCACCGCCGAGTTGATTTACCGGCTGGCGCGCGCCGCCAATGTGCCCATCTGCCCCAACGTCGCCACCTGCCTCTACACCGCCGTCCTCACCGACACCGGCGCGTTCTGCTACGTCGGCACCAGCGAACGGACCTTTGCCCTGGCGCAGGAGCTGGTGCGCGCCGGCGCCGATCCCGCGCGCATCGCGCAGAGTATTTATTTTTCCGTGCCCACGTCGAAGATTCGCCTGCTCGGCGCCGCGCTTTCCGGCCTGCATCGCGATGGCGACCTGGCATGGATGGCCGTCAATCGCGAACAAATGGAGCGCTGCGGTGCGATTGACGAAGATTGTGAAGGGCTGGTGAATTACGCCCTCGGAATCGAAGGCGTGGAGGTCGCGGTTTTCTTCCGCGAACTGGCCGACCGGCGCTGGCGCGTCAGCCTGCGCAGCAAAGGCGCGGTGGATGTCTCGCACGTCGCCGCCCGCTTCGGCGGCGGAGGCCACTTCTGCGCCAGCGGCTGCGCTCTCGACGGCCCCGTCTCCGTCGCCGCCGAACGCATCCTCGCCCAACTTCGACTCCAGCGCAAGTCCCACGAATCGAGCTCGCGCGCAACGCATTAGTCGTGTTGCTATAGAATGCGTCGCATCCGGGTACAAGAAATGGGCCTGTCTCCTGGAACGCGCCTCGGTCCCTACGAAATCGTCGCCGCGGTGGGCGCCGGCGGCATGGGCGAGGTGTACCGCGCGCGCGACGCCCGTCTCGGCCGCGATGTCGCCGTGAAAGTGCTTCCAGAGTCCTTGGCGCGCGACACTGACCGCCTGCGGCGCTTCGAACAGGAAGCGCGCGCGGTGGCGGCGCTGAACCATCCCAACATCCTGGCCGTGTTTGACGTCGGCAGTCACGATGGCTCGCCGTACCTCGTATCCGAATTGCTGGACGGGGAGACGCTGCGCGATCGGTTGCTCGGCGGTCCGGTGCCGGCGCGCAAGGCAGTGGAGTTGCTGGCGCAGGTGGCGGAAGGGCTGGCGGCGGCGCACGAAAAGGGCGTGATACACCGCGATCTGAAGCCGGAGAACATCTTCATCACGCGCGACTCGCGAGTGAAGATCCTGGACTTCGGACTGGCGAAACTGATACCGGCGCAGGCGGGCGCAGCGGCGGGAGCAGGACCCGCCTCGGCCGCCACGACACAAACCACGCCCGGCGTGATGGTGGGAACCGTTGGCTACATGTCACCGGAGCAGATTCGTCTGGAGGCTGTCGACTTCCGATCCGACATCTTCAGTTTTGGCGCGGTGCTCTACGAAGTCCTGTCCGGGAAGCGCGCGTTCAAAGGCACCACGAGTGTCGAAACCATGAACGCGATCCTCAAGGACGACCCGCCGGCGCCTGCCGAGCCAGCCTTAAGCGTGCCTCCGGCCTTGGATAGCATTTTGCGGCGCTGTCTGGAGAAACCGCCGGAGCGCCGGTTTCAGTCGGCAAAGGACATTACGTTTGCCCTGGAAGCAGTGAGTGTGTCGAGCGTGTCGCTCCCCCAACCGGCTGTGCCGGCACGCCGGGCGTCCTTCGTCATCTTTGCCGCTGCCATACTGGTTGCGGTACTAGCAATCGGCTGGTTCGCGATCGGAAGTCGCGGAGCGCGCGAACCGGCCACTTTCCGGCAAATCACGTTCCGGCGTGGATCGCTCCAGGCTGCCCGGTTTGCCTCCGACGCCACCAGCATCCTCTACAGTGCGCAATGGGAAGGTGACCCTCCGCAGATTCAAACCAGCCGTATCGGCGACAGCGAATTCCGCTCCCTGGGGCTGCCTGCGGGAACGATTGCCGCCGTATCTTCCCAGGGCGGCATCGCCATGCTGCTCGGTTGCGAGCCATTCTTTGTCTCCGATTGCGGGGGCACGCTGGCCCAAGTGCCGCCGGGAGGAGGAGCGCCACGCGCGCTGCTGGAGCATGTCCACTATGCCGATTGGTCCCCCGCCGGCAACAGCCTCGCGGTCGTAGTGCAGGACCCCAACGGGCGCAACCGGATCGAGTACCCGATTGGGCGAGTCCTGTTCGAAACTTCGGGCTGGATCACCACGCCACGCGTCTCTTCCGATGGTAAGCGGGTTGCCTTTGCTTACCACGACGTGGCCAACGATGATCGCGGCAAGGTTGCAGTGGTGGACAGCGAGGGACATGTCCAGTATCTGACGGGCGAACTTGCCAGCGTGGAGGGACTGGCATGGTCGCCGTCCGGGAATGAGGTCTGGTTCGCCGCATCTGCCGAAATTGACAAGAGTGCCTGGTCCGACACCGTGTACGCCGTCAATCTCAAGGGCGAGGTACGCGCGGTCGCTCGTTTTCCGGGAATCGTTCGCTTACACGACGTCGCATCCGACGGTCGTGTTCTGCTTTCGCGTGAAGTGTGGCGCAATCAGCTTATCGGGTACTTCCCCGGCGACGCCGCTGAGCATCCGTACTCGTGGCTCGATTGGTCCGTGAGCATGGGAAGCAGCTTGTCTCATGATGGACGCTTGCTGTTGTTCAGCGAAGCAGGAGCCTCTGCAACGGACGAATTCGCACCCTACCTGCGGCCGACCGATGGTTCCCCTCCTGTCCGGCTTGGCAAAGGCGCTGCCATTGCGCTTTCGCCGGACGGGAAATGGGCGGCAGTCAATGATCTGACGTCCAACACGTTGTCTCTGGTGCCGACGGGTGCCGGTCGCGCCCGGCAACTGGAATCCGGCCCCATCCAGCAGTATGACTTTCCCGGTTGGTGGTCAGGCGACGGAAAGACACTGAGTTTCGTCGCTCGAGAACACGGCCGAGGCATGTGTGTCTATTCCCAGCTTGCGTCGGGTGGGCTGCCACGCCAACGCACCCCTGAAATGCAGTTCATCGGCATGTTGCGTCCGCATTTTGCGTTGTCATCGGATGCAAGTCTCGTGGCAGTGATTCCGGCTGGCGCGTCGAAGATCCACCTGTTCGACAGCAATGGGAAAGACCTGGGCGAGGTGCAGGGAAGTAGCGAGGACGACGTGCCTGCTGCGTTTGCCGGCGACGGCCGTTTGATCGTTGGCCCGCGCCACGGACGCTGGCCGCTCCAGTTCTTTGCGCTCGATCCGAGGACTGGTAAACGCGCCTTGTGGAGGCGGTTTGCCCCGCTCGACCGTGCCGGCCTCAGGGCTGACTGGAACCTAAGCGTAACTCCGGAGCTGAACTACTACGCCTACTCATTTACGCAGGCAACTTCAGAACTGTATGTCATGGAGTCGCCGGTGGGGCACGGCTCCACGCGGTAGCTCAATTTCCATCGCTAATGTCTGTATGCTAGTTGCACCGCTTTCACCCGCTCCAAGTTTGTCACCAATTGCTGCCAGTGCCCGATTCCGCTATTTGCATGCATTCCGGTGCGCACGCATCGGCGCTACTGCCACGCATGCGTAAAATGGGGGCGTGAGTAAGTTTGTGATTCAGGCAGGGAGCATGTGACCGATACGGCCTCTCCTGCCGCCCGCGCCCAAGCCGCCGCCTGGACCGAACTGGTGACGCTGGCGGGCTTCTGCGCCTACCTCTTCTACTTCGGGTTGGGAAGTTTCGGGCTGGTCGGCGCCGATGAGCCACGGTATGCGCAGATCGCGCGCGAGATGCTCGCCCGCAACGACTGGATCACGCCCACGCTCAACAGCCTGCCGTGGCTGGAAAAACCGGCGCTGTATTACTGGTGCGCCATGGTTTCCTACAAACTCTTCGGGGTGAGCGACTGGGCGGCGCGCGTGCCCTCCGCCGTGTTTGCCACCGCGATGATCGCGGCTATGTACGGCTTCGTGCGGCGTTTCCAGGCCGGCATGCAGCTCGATGCCGCGCTGATCGCCGCTTCGTCTGCGGCCGTCATTGGATTTGGCCGCGGCGCGTCCACCGACATTCCGCTGGCGGCGACGCTTACCCTGGGACTGCTCGCGTGGTACGCCTGGCGGGAGACCGGACGCAAACCGTGGCTGGCTATTTTCTATTTCATGGTTGCGCTGGGCACGCTGGCAAAAGGTCCGGTCGCGCCGGTGCTGGCGGGCGCGATCATCGTTGTGTTTGCGTTCGTGTGGCCCGGGTCTTCGACCCGGGGACGCGGGTCAGAAACCCGCGCCACACAGGTAATCGCGCAAACACTGTGGATTCCGGGCGTGTTGTTGTTTTTCGCCGTCGCGCTGCCTTGGTATGTCGCAGTGCAAATGAAGACGCACCAGTTTTTCCAGGTGTTCATCCTGCAGCACAACCTGGAGCGCTTCGGGACCAACCTGTATAGCCACCAGCAGCCCTACTGGTATTACGTACCGGTTTTCCTGCTCGGCGCGCTGCCGTGGACGGTGTACGTACTGGCGGCAATTGTGGCAGCGCTGCGCGGCACGACCGGAAATCAGGCAGCGCCGGAACCTGGCGACCGGCAATGGCGCGCGTTCCTGCTGCTGTGGATCGCGGCGCCGCTGGTGGTGTTCACGATTTCGCACTCGAAACTGCCGGGTTACATTCTGCCTTCCGTCCCACCGTGCGCGCTGCTGCTTGCCGATTGGATGAGAACGCGCCGGGGCGAGCGCGCGGCTGCGCCGTTGGCCATTTTTCATTCGCTGGCGTGCGGGCTGCTGCTCGGAGGAGCGCTGCTGGCGCCCTACTTCATCGTGCGCCTGCATCCGCCGGCGCAGGCGACCACCATCGCCGCCGTTGCCGCCGCGGTGATCGCCGTCGCCATGCTGGCCAGTTTGCGCTGGCAGGGCCTGCGCGTGCTGCGCTTTGTCACGCTGGTGCCGGTGGTGCTGGGGCTGGCATTCGTGCTGCGAGTGAGCGCGCCGGCCATTGACCGCACCCAATCGGCGCGGCCGGTGGCGCTTGAGCTGGCGCGGCTGGATACGCGCGGCGCGCAGCTTTCCGCGTTCAACGTCACCCGCGAGCTGGAGTATGGCCTGGATTTTTACCGCAACCAGCCGCTGTTGCGCTACGAGCGCGGCGAGGTGCCTGCGGGCGACCACCTGCTGATCGCGCGCACCGGCTCGGAAGCGCAACTCGAGACGCTGCTCGCGCCGCGGCGGCTGTCGCATGTGGGCGGGTTTGCGCCCCAGCACCTCGAGTTTTATTGGGTTTCGTCCGGTTCCGGCCATCAGCACCATGTACCGTAACAGTTGTGAGTTGTGTGTTTTGAGTTGTGAGCAAAAGCGGTACGGCTCAAAACCCACAACTCAGAACTCACAACTCGCATTGCTTCAGTCGTGCCCCGCGTCTAGACTTCCACGTTGCATCAATCCGCGGTGGGCGTGGCCGGCATCGCACGCGGTATTGGACTTGAGCGTGGAGATTCTCGATCTCAGGCATTTTTCGTCGTCGGACCTGCGTCCGCTGCTGGACGAAGAGGCACAGCTTTGGTCCAAGCTGCTGGCGTGGGACTACAGCGGTTCGGCGGAGATGATCCTGCGCTACATTGACGCGCGCATCCTGCCCGGCTACGCGGCGCTGGAGAAAGGCCGCATCTGCGGGTACTCGTTCTTCGTCTACGAGGGCAGCAAGGGAGTCATCGGCGATCTGTTTGTGGAAGGCGACGGCGTGCGCTACGCCAGTCCGATTGAGCACCCGGTGGAAACGCGGCTGCTGACGCACGTCATCGAGACGCTGCAGCAGTCTCCGGGCATTCACCGCATCGAGGCGCAACTGCTGGTGCATCCCACGGGCGCGGTGGCGCGGCCGTTCCTGGAAGACGGCTTCCATCGCCATCCGCGCTTGTTCATGGTGCTGCCGTTGGCGTCGAGCGCAACAAACGGGCAGGACAGGCTGCTTTCTGTCCCCGAGGGAATTGATATCCGGCGTTGGAGCGAGCAGGACTACCAGGCGGCGGCGGCGGTGATCACGGCGGCCTACCGCGGGCACATCGATTCCGAGATCAACGACCAGTACCGCACCATCGCCGGATCGCTGCGCTTCCTGAACAATATCGTGCGATTTCCCGGCTGCGGGCAGTTCGACGGCGGCTCCTCCTTTATCGCCTATCACCGCCCTTCGCGAACCGCGGTCGGATTGATCCTGTGTTCGCGGGTGAAGAACGACGTCGGACACATCACGCAGGTGTGCGTCCTTCCCGAGCACCGGGGCAAGGGAATCGGCGAGGCGCTGCTGGCGGCGAACCTGCAGGACCTGAAGCGCCGGCGATTTTCCATGCTGTCGCTGACGGTCACGGAAGCGAACAAATCGGCGGTGGAGTTGTATAAGCGGCTGGGCTACCACATCGAGCGGGTGTTTGACGCGTTCGTGTGGGAAGGCTAAGAGTATTGGCAATTTGCGATTGGCGATTGAAAAGTGCGGAAGTCCGGTCGCTACGCCACGTTGTCGGCAAATACTAATGCTTGACATTACTACTGCATAGCATTAGTATAATCTTCTCGATGATCAAGAGCTTCGCGGAGCCCGACGCGCGGAGGCTGTGGGAGTACGGCACCAGTCGCCGCCTTCCTGCCTCGTTGCGCCGTTCGGCATTCAAGAAGCTGGCAATTCTGAACGCTGCCGTCGCACTGGAAAACCTGCGCGTACCGCCGGGAAACCGACTCGAGGCACTGAAGGGAGACCGCGCCGGCCAATACAGCATTCGGATTAACGACCGATATCGCGTCTGTTTCCTGTGGCGAGACGGCCATGCATACGATGTCGAAATAGTTGATTACCACTGAGGAGCAAATGTCTCAAAAGGTATTTGCGGTACATCCCGGAGAGATCCTGAAGACGGAATTCATGGATCCGATGAACATCACCGCGTATCGGCTGGCCAAGGAACTCGATTTCCCGGGGACGTATGACATTGTTCGGGGGAAGCGTGCCATCACCGCCGATACGGCATTGCGCCTGGGCAAGTACTTTGGCCTGCCGGCGCAGTTCTGGATGAATTTGCAGACGGATTACGATCTGCGGCTCGCACAGAGGTCCACGAACCTGGCGAAAATCAGGCCGCATAAGGACGCCGCATAGATTCGGATAGACGAAGGATTAGTGTCGCAGCAGCCACATGGCCCAGCCGGCGCCGATCACGCCCACAATAAATAACGTGAAGCAATAGGCGCCGTAGCGCACCATGTCGCGCGGGGTGTTGCGTTGCGTGATGCCGAAGACCACCGAAGCGAACACGGCAAACAGCAGCGCGGCGGTGAAGTGCGACAAGTGCAGGGGACTCATGGTTTCTTCCCGATGGCGATGTGGTAGGCGTCCACGGCGCTGATGATGTTGAGCAGCCCGGCGACGATCAGGTACTTAGTGCCGTAGTCGGCGGTGGCGCGTGCAATGTTGCCGGTGCCGGCATCGAGCGCCTTGCTGACAATGTAGAGCGCGCCCGCGCCGATGTCGCCAATGAATCCGAGGACGTCGAGGATGTCGCCGGTGTTGGGCGAGTAGAGCTTGCCTTCCATCAGCAGGCCGAGCGCGAACATGGCGACCACCGAAACCATCAACAGCAGGCCGCGCGTCCAGCGTTTCTGCAGCAGGTGACCGGCGCCGGGAATCAGCCATCCCACCGCCGGGGCCACCACGGCCATGACGGCGTTGGGTTCGGCTACCGTTGCGGCGCGCTCGATAGTGGGCTTGCTCGCGGCCATCAGATGATCACCAACTCGCGCTGCACTTTCCCGGTGACCTCGGCGGCGTCCTTCCGCACCATCACATTCACCTCGCTGCGCACGCCGAATTCGGGCAGGTAAATTCCGGGTTCCACGGAGAAGCAGGTATTGGGCAGGATCTGCCGCTCGTCGTGGATTTCCAGATTATCCATGTTGGCGCCGTTGCCGTGGACTTCGGTGGCAATGGAATGACCGGTGCGATGGATGAAATATTTCCCGTAGCCGGCGGTTTCAATCACGTCGCGCGTCGCCTTGTCCACTTCCCAGCCGGCGATCTTCTGTCCGGCGGAAATGGCGGCCTTCACTTTTTCCACGCCCGCATCGCGCGCTTGTTTCACCACCTCAAAAACTTCGCGCTGCTTCTGCGACGGCGCCTTGCCGACGAAGCCCATCCAAGTGATGTCGTAGTAGACGGCGCCGGGCTTGTTCTGCTTCGCCCAGACGTCGAGCAGCACCAGGTCGCCCTCGCGGATCGGCGAATGATGCTCGGCGGACGGGCCGTAATGCGGGTTGCTGGCGTTGGCGTTGGCGGCGACGATGGGCAGGTCGTCGGTGACCAGGTCCTCGCGCTGGAACGACTCGGCGAAAAATTTCTGGATGTCGAACTCGTTGGTGCCGCCGCTGCGCACGCGGCGCCCGATTTCCTGGAAAGCGGCGGCCGTGATGGCGTCCACCTTCTTGCCGGCGGCGAAGTGGGATTCGATCTGTTCGTCGAGCAACGTGGCCTCGAAGCGCGAGACCAGGTCGGCGGAGCTGACGATGTTCTTGCCGAAGCTGCGCACCAGTTCGACCGTGCCGGCGTCCACCAGCGAGATCGTGAAAACGATGTTATTGGGCGAATACTGCATGGCGACGTTGCGGTACGGCGCCAGCATGGACTTGAGATTTTCGAACAGCTCCTGCCAGCCCGAGTACTCGCGCTTGGTGCCGGGCAGGGTGTCGAGATGGCCGGCCTCGATGCGATGCACCAGCTTGCGCGGCTCGCCCTCGGCGGGCACAACGTAATACCAGCGCCGGGTGACCATCAGGTGCTCGGGAACTCCGAGCACGCGATAGGCAATGGCGTCGCGGTGGTGGTGGTCGTAAAACAGCCACGCATCGATCTTCTGCTCGCGCAGGGCGGCCTGAATAGCGGAGAGGTTCATGGGCAAAAATCTATTGTATCGGACGCATTACGATTTCTGCGAATCCTGCACTTGACGCTCCAGGCGGCGGACCGAATCGTCTGTTTCGCGCAGGATTCCCGAGGATTCGACCGCGCCGAGTTGCTGCTCGAAGGCTGGCACGAACAGCGGCCGGTGTTCGAACATCATGCGCTTGAGCGCTTCGAGGTGCAGCTTGAGTTCGCGGATTTGTTTTTGTTGGACAAGGAGAAGTTGGTAGATCGCAGATTCATTCATAGGGTTTGTTGATCAGCCCGGATTCTCTATCCGCCGTCCCCTTCGAGTGCGCTCAGGGCAGGCTCTGCGGGACTCTGAACATTTTTCGAACAGCATCCCCGGCACTTACGAGTCTGTGTGAGAACTGTGTCGCGCCGCTGGCGCTCGACAATTTTATTCCACTTTCCCCAGCGCTGCCGCGCTGGGCTAACGAATACCGCCGCTCCGCGGCTGGATTATGGGTGCGTTCGGACAAGTATGCTTCCCGGAAGTGAGTTCTCACACAGACTCTTACATGCCGGGCTGGTTTCCAGCGCCCCTTCGGGGCTCTATTCTCGCTACGACCTGAAAGTTCGCTACGACCTACAAGTCAGCAGCCGCTTTTGCCAGCACCTTGGCTCGCGTTTCCGCCGGCAATGTTTCGCAAGCGGTGCGGAGGACCAGCCGCGGCGCGCGCGCGCGCAGTTTCATCAGCAGTTTGACCGCGTTAGCGGCGTCGGCCTTGGCGTACTCGCGCAACAGCCACCCGAGACCTTTCTGCACCATATCATCGGCGTCGTTCAGCAGCATTTCCGACAACCGGGCAATCTCGCTGCGAAACATCCGCCGGCGGGCGCCCCGGATGAGCGCCACGGCCGAGGCGCGGCGGCGCCAGCGGTTGCGCGAGCGCGCCCAGACGAAGGCGAAGCGCACCCGCGATGGTTCGTCCACGAGCATGGGACTGATCAGGTAGTACACGAGTGCGTCGTGGTCCGCCCAGCTCGAGACGCGGTCGAGCCACTGCTCGAACAGGCGGAATTGTCTCGGGCCGAAGTCGTGCACGGATTTTTCCAGCAGCATCACCGCCATGTTTTTTTCTTCCAGCACGCGGCCGCGAAAGAGCTGGTCGGCAACGGAAACCAGGTAATCGAGCCCGTGTTCGTTCAGCAGCACGCGGTGGAAGCGGTACGCAACCTTGCGCAGCTCGGCGGTGTACCAGCCGCGAGAGGCGACCTTCTCCTTGAAAAATCGCTGTACCTCTTCCGAGTGCGGCGCCGAAGCTCCGTTCTTGATGACGCGACGGACGTGGTCGGCCATGTAGGCAGGAGGTTTCATCCTGCTCATCATAATAAATGGGTTGTTGAGCGGTTGTGTTCTGCTCAACCGCTCCTATACATTGCCCCCATGGTTTCTCGCCGCGAAGTTCTGAGGTTGGGTGCAGTCGCCGCAGGAACATCTTTCCTGCCGTTGACCGCCGGTAGTGAGCCGACCGCCGCGCAGCCGGCGTCCATCCAGGCGCTCAAGTCGATGCGCGACCAGGCTCGCCCGATCACGGCTGGCGAGCGCGGGCAGCGCATCGCGCGGGCGCGTGGGTTGATGGCGGCGAACAGCATGGACGCCATCCTCATGATCGGCGGCAGTTCGCTCATGTACTTCGCCAATGTCAGTTGGTGGAACAGCGAGCGGCTGGGTGCGCTCATCCTCCCGGTCAAGGGCGAACCGTTCTTCGTTGTGCCGGCATTTGAAGAGGATCGCTTGCGCGAGCAACTGGCAGGCGGACCGCTCGATCCGAAGCAACATCGCTTTGACAATCCACAGCTAGCTAAGTGGCCTTTTGACGTCAAGGCCGCCGACGTACGCACCTGGCAGGAAGACGAAGACCCGTACCGGCTGGTCGCGCAAGGACTGAAGGACCGCGGCCTCTCGGTGGGCACGCTGGGCACGGAAGAACGGGTGACATTCGCGTTCAGCAACGGCGTGGCGCAGGCAGCGCCGGCGCTGAAGATGGTGAGCGCGACTCCGGTCACCGCCGGCTGCCGCGGAGTGAAATCGGCGCACGAACTGGAGCTGATGAAGCTGGCCAACCAGGCGACCTGGCTGGTGTATCGCGCCGTCTATCAGGCGATGCGGCCGGGCATGACGCAGCACGATGTCGGTGCGCTGATTACCGCCGCGTACGGCAATGTCGGCTTCCGCGGAGGCGCCAGCGTGCAGGTGGGCGAATACACTGCGCTGCCGCATGGCTCGCGCACGCCGCAGGTCATCCACGAAGGCATGCCGATCATGATTGACGACGGATGCACGGTGGAGGGCTACAACTCCGACATCACGCGCACCTTCGTCCTCGGCAAGGCGACCGACAAGCAAAAGCACGTTTTCGAAATCGTGCAGCGGGCGCAGAAGGCAGCACTAGATGCGGCGCGGCCGGGCGTGGCGTGCGAAGCCGTGGACGCGGCCGCGCGCAAGGTCATCACCGACGCCGGATACGGCCCCGGGTACAAGTTTTTCGGGCACCGGTTGGGCCACGGCATCGGCATGGACGGCCACGAATGGCCGTACCTGGTGCATGGCAACGCCCTTCCGCTGGCGCCGGGCATGACGTTCAGCGACGAGCCGGGCATCTACATTCGCGGCGAATTCGGCGTTCGGCTGGAAGACGATATCTACGTCACCAACAATGGCGCGGAGATGTTCACCACCCCCAGCCCGTCCATCGAGCACCCGTTCGGCTGAACGAGTCTTCGGTCGTCAGTCTTCAGTCGTTAGCAAGTCGGAAACAAGAAGTGACCCGCGCATTGGCAAACTGGCCACTAGCCGCTACCTTTTGACCCATCGCCTCACGATGAGTATTATGGCCGCGCCGAATTTCGTCGCTCGTGGGGGCACGTTACCGGTCCTGGGGTTCACCGCTGGTTTCCCTTTCAAGGAGGAATTACGTATGGCGAAAAAGCGCAGTGGAAGCTTCACCCGAAGGGATTTCCTTAAGACCACCGGCGCCGCCGCCGTGGTGGCGGGAGCGGGTCCATATTTTCTGTTTCCGGAAAGAGCGCAAGCGCAGCAGAAGACGCTGAAGATTGCGCAGTGGAGCCATTTCGTTCCCGATTACGACAAATGGTTCGATAGCGAGTACACCAAAGCCTGGGGACAGAAGCACAACACCAATGTGATCGTGGATCACATCAACCTCACCGAGATCAACGCTCGTGCCGCCGCCGAAGTATCCGCCCAGAAGGGACACGACCTGTTCATGTTCCTCTCGCCTCCGGCGGCCTACGAGCAGCAGACTGTGGATATGACGCACGTGTACCAGGAGGTCGAGAAGAAGCACGGCAAGAAGATCGACCTGGCGCACAAGTCCACTTTCAACCCGAAGACGAAGAAGTATTTTGCCTTTTCCGACTCCTACGTTCCCGATCCCGGCAACTGGTACAAGGAATGGTGGGCGGAGGCGGGCTATCCCAACGGTCCCGATACCTACGACGACCTGCGCACGGGCGCGAAGAAGATTCGCGACAAGCGCGGCAACCCCTGCGGGTTGGGCCTGGCGCAGGAGCTCGACACCAGCATGGCGATGCGGGCCATCTTGTGGTCCTTCGGCGGCGCCGAGCAGGATGAGCAGGGCAACGTGACCATCAACTCCAAGGCGACCATCGAGGCGCTCAAGTACATGAAGGCGCTCTACCAGGAGTCGGAGACGCCGGAGGTCTTCACCTGGGACCCGTCGTCCAATAACCGCGCAATGCTGGCGGGGAAGACGTCCTATGTCGCCAATGCCATCTCGATCACGCGGCAGGCGGAGCGGGAACACAGTCCCATTTCCAGCCACATCATGGTCTCGAAGGCGTTGAAGGGCCCGGCCAAGCGGCTTGCCGCCGAGCACGTGATGGACTGCTACGTGGTGTGGAATTTCGCCGACAACAAGGAAGGTGCGCAGCAGTTCCTGATTGATTACATTGACAACTTCAAGCAGGGCTTCGAGGCGGGCAAGTGGTACAACTTCCCCTGCTTCCCGTCGACCGTGCCCGACATCAAGAAGATCGTGCAGAACGATCCCGCGGCCGATCCGCCCAACAAGTATGCCGTGCTGGCCGACGTGCTAGACTGGGCCACCAACGTGGGCTACCCGGGGTATGCCACAGCCGCTATTGATGAGGCTTTCAAGACTTGGGTGATTCCCACCATGTTCGCCAAAGTCGCTCGCGGCGATGAAACTCCCGAAAACGCCGCTAAGGCGGCCGAGCAGGAGTACAAGCGTATCTTCGCACGTTGGAAATAACGTCGACTTGAGGGATCGATGGCCGTTGTCGAAACCAGAAAACTAAGCAAGGTCTTCAAAGAGGGTGAACTCGGCGCAGTGAACGATGTGAATCTGGAAACTCGCGAAGGCGAGTTTCTGGTCTTCCTCGGTCCATCGGGATCGGGGAAGACCACGCTGTTGCGCATGATCGCCGGCCTGGAAAATCCCACGGCCGGCGAGATTCGCATTGGGGGACAGGTGGTGACCCACCTCACCCCGCGCGAGCGCGGCATCGCCATGGTTTTCCAGAGCTACGCGCTCTATCCCCACCTTTCCGTGTACAACAACATCGCCTTCCCGCTGAAGGCGCAAAAAGTTCCCAAACAACTGCACAAGCAGAAAGTCGAGTGGGCCTCGTCGCTGCTGGGAATCGGCGCACTCTTGCAGCGCAAGCCGCGCGAACTGTCGGGCGGCGAGCGGCAGCGTGTCGCACTGGCGCGCGCCATCGTGCGCGAACCCTCGGTCTTCCTGCTGGACGAGCCGCTTTCCAATCTCGACGCCAAGCTGCGCGCCAGCGCCCGCGAGGAGCTGGAGCTGTTTCACAAGCGCGTGGGAACAACCACCATCTACGTCACCCACGACCAAGTGGAAGCGATGGCGATGGGCGACCGCGTCATGGTGCTGCACAAAGGCTACATGCGCCAGCTCGGCACGCCGCGCGAGGTCTACGACACCCCGGCCGACACCTTCGTCGCGACCTTTTTGGGTTCGCCGCCCATGAACCTGCTGGAGAATGGCGACTACATCGTCGGTTTCCGCCCCGAGCATCTCCTGCCCATCGAGCTGGCGCCGAATCCGGCGATCACGTTCCGGCTGAAGGTCAAGGTCACCGAGTACCTGGGCGCGGAGTGGATCCTCTACGCCAGCGTGACCGGCGGAAAGTTTGACGGCAAGGAAGTGATCTCGCGCCTCGCGTCCGCCGCGTCGTTTAAACCCGATCAGGTCTACGACTTCGGCGTGCGCGACGCCGACCTGCACTTCTTCGATCGCCAGTCCGAGAAGCGTACCCAACCCAAGGTGCTGGAATGGCAGTGAGCAAGGCCCCGTCCGAGACGGTGGGCGTGGACGAAGGGATTCCGGTCGCGATTCCCTGGCACCGCACCCCGGAAAACCGCGCCAAGCTGCTGGGTGTGGCCATGTTCTCTCCCGCGATCGTCTTCATCGCCGTGCTCATCGGTGGTCCCTTCATCCTGGCGTTTGTCTATGCCTTCACCGACGTCAGGGTCGGCAGCATCGAGTCGCACTGGGTGGGGCTGGAAAATTTCCGCAGCATCCTGCAGAGCCCCAGCTTCAGGAAGGCGCTGATGAATTCGTTCATCTTCACCATCATCTCCCAGGTGCTGGTGATCGTCGGCTCGACCATCCTGTCGGTGGCGCTGAAGGAAAAATTCCACGGCCGCGGGTTTGTGCGCTTCCTGATCCTGCTGCCCTGGGTGGCGCCGATCTCGCTGGGCGCGATCGGCTGGAAGTGGATTCTGGATTCGCTGTATAGCGTCATCAACTGGGTGCTGGTCGCGCTGCATTTTTACAAGCCATACTCCGCGCCCATGTGGCTCGGCGAGCCGTATCTGGCGATGGCGTCGGTCATCCTGGTGCACTCCTGGCGCCTGCTGCCGTTTTCCACCGTCATCATGCTGGCCGGTTTGACCGCCATTCCCAAGGACATCCCCGAGGCCGCGCAGGTGGATGGCGCCGGTTTCTGGCGCACCCTGTTCCAAATCACCATTCCCATGATGCTGCCCATCATCATGGTGGCGGTGCTGTTCGGCATCATCTTCACCTTTACCGACATGACCGTGGTGTACGTGCTGACCGCCGGCGGGCCCTACGATTCCACCCAGGTGCTGCCGTCGCTGGCCTTCTTCACCGGCATTCTCGCCGGCGACCTCTCCCAGGGTGCGGCCATCTCGCTGTTCCTGGTGCCGATCATGGTGGCGGTGACCTACGTGATGTTGCGTCTGGCGTACAAATCGGAGGTGGCGTGATGCAGCGCGGCGCCGCTCGCCCCGCCGGCCACATCATCGCGCGCTGGGCTGTCCTGGTGGTGTTTGCCGTTCTTTTGGCGTTCCCGTTCTACTGGATGTTCATCACCACGTTCAAGCAGACTGCGGACCTGTACACGCTGCAAAACAATCCCTTCAAGTTCAACATGGCGCCGACGCTGGAGCACCTGAAGCTGCTGTTCGGCCAGACCAAGTACATGGTCTGGGTGACGAACACGGTGATCGTCGGTGCGATCGTGGTCGCAATCACGCTGGTGCTGGCGCTGCCGGCCGCCTACGCCCTGACCCGGCTGACTGGGCGCTGGGGCCAGAGGATCGGCGTCGCCATCTTCCTTACCTACCTGGTGCCGCCAACGCTGCTGTTCATCCCGCTCTCGCGCGTGGTCGCCATCCTCGGCTTGCAGGACACCATCTGGTCGGTGGTGCTGGTGTACCCGACATTCACCGTGCCGTTTTCCATCTGGCTGCTGATGGGATTTTTCAAATCCATCCCGCGCGAACTGGAAGATGCCGCCATGGTGGATGGCCTCTCGCGGCTGGGAGCATTCTTCAAGCTGGTGGTGCCGATTTCGCTTTCCGGCATCCTGACCGTCGTGATCTTTACCTTCACGCTGGTCACGCAGGAATTCGTCTATGCGCTGACGTTTATCTCCACCGAGCGAAGCCAGATGTTGAGCGTCGGCGTCCCCACCTTCCTGGTGCGTGGCGACGTGTACTACTGGGGCTCGCTGATGGCCGCCTGCCTGATTGCCAGCGTGCCCATCGCCATCCTGTACAACCTCTTCCTCGACCGCTTTATCGCCGGATTTACCGTGGGCGCGGTGAAGTAGCCCTGCCGGGCGGGGGGGGCGCGGTACGATTCCGTGTTTTCGTCTTTAGCCTGAAGCCTGAAGCCTGAAGCCTGAAGCCCGAAACCCGCTATTTTGACTGGGACTTCAGGACTTCGCGGATCTCGCGATTGATGCGCGCCGCATCCCGCGCCGCGTTGTCAATCAATTCCAGCCATTTCTTGTTGGTGTCGTCGAGTTTGGCCTGCGCCAGCAGGTAAGAAGCTTGCATGATGGTCTCAATGGAATTGCTCAGATCGTGGGCGAGCGAGCGCAGCTTGCTATTGTTTTCCGGAGACATCTTCGTTGGTTCCATACGCGTCTGCGGCAGCATTCTACTCTCCTGCCTTGCCACAACCGGGCCCCAGGTCACTGATGCCACCTCCTGTTGGAATCCCTTTCCGGGATTAACGTTGTTTGCCGGCCATTTCTTTTCGTTCGCCAGCGGCCATCGACCAGAGCCTGTCCCGAGCGCAGTCGAGGGGACCATCGACAACTGACCGGTTTGCATGCCGCCATTCACGTCTGTAAAATACATAGCGGTGTAGCCTTCGCGGCGCCGTTCGGCAGCCGCGCCACGCCGAAGTGGCGGAATTGGCAGACGCGCATGGTTCAGGTCCATGTACCCGCAAGGGTGTGGGGGTTCGAGTCCCTTCTTCGGCACCAAGAATTCTAAGCCCTGTGTAGCCTGGCGGTTACGCAGGGCTTTTCCTCGTAGCGCGTTTGTAGCGCGGTAAAACTGGTGAGAATGGTCTCGGTTCCAGGCGCGCTTTCAGTAGCCTGCTCAAGGGGGCGATAACGATCTTCAAGGGCCGGATCGGCGCTGGAATCCGCTTCTGCGTGAGTGCGATTGCCGGCAGGGCGACTGCCGGCGCTGTGATTGCGGGGGTCATGGTTTGCGCGCCGGTGGCCTTGTCCGCAGCGTGCAGTTCCACTAAGAGAAGGAACGGCGGCGCTTCCGACATCAAGTACGTGTACTCGCATGCGCGATTCAGATCAATGACCACGCGCGCCGCGTCTTCAGATTTCTGTGTCACCCGCAGGCGATTCACCAGCCGGTCGCCGACCGGGATAATCTTGGCGTGCAGGGCGTCGATTACTTCAGGAGCTATGCGGGTTTCGGCAAGATCGAAATAAATGCGGTCGGGGTTGGCCAGTTGCTCTGCCTTCACTTTCACCGGACCGCTCAACTCGATGGCAATGCTGGTGAAGTCCGGCCGCGAGTTGTACTTCACTCCCTGGAGGATGGCGGGGCCGATGGCGACTGTCTGCGGTAGCGGCGATGCGGACACGGCGATTGTGGGCGCCGGTTCGGCTGCCACGATTGAGCGCGGCGCCAGGGCGGGCGGTCTCAGCAAGCCGTGCTGATGTCCGATGAGGACGCCCGTGACGCAACTGACCGACAGAGTTGAGATCACCAGCCACGGACGAAACTGGCTGCGAGGTTGTGGCCGCCGCACAGCCACGGGCCCTGGCTCGCTTCGCGCCAGCTTGCTAGTGACCGCAACATCCCGGCGAATTTTCTGCGGAGCTGGCGTCGGCGCAGTCTTCGCCGTGGCTAACGTGGTGGCTGACGGCGCAACTTCGCAAGCGGCTGCGACCGGCTCACGCGGTGGCGGTGGACCGACGACATCACGGACGCGAATTGCGTCTGCCACCACACAGGCCAGCAATTCAAGGGCGCGACTCTCGCTGCTTCCAAATCGCGCGGGCGAAGCGGAAAATACTTCGACAATCCCAATTGATTGTTGATCCTGCTCGACCGGCACCACGAGGATAGAACGGATGCCAGCGACGCTACACGCTGTCTCGTTGACGCGCGGATCGTTCTTGGTGTCCTCGCAGTACAGAACCTCGCGGGTGCAGAACGATTGGCCGGTAAAGCTCGAGCGAAGGATTACGCACGTGCCAAGGGGGGGCGCCTTCAGACCGGCACGCCCCCGGCAGACCACGCGGTTATCCTGGAGCAGGGCCACCGCTGCCGCATCCGCCCGGGTCAACGCGCGGGCATGATGCGCGACTGACGCCAAGACTTCGTCCATTTCAAGTTCGAGGTCGGCGGCCTGCCGCTGCAACGATACCAAGGCGGAGAATAGTTGTGCCGCCCCCGCGGGCGTGAGTTCCGTGCTCAGCGGCTGCCAGTGCTGGCCCAGCAGGTATGCGGTTGCCAGGACGGCCTGCAGGCGAAGCATTCCCTCATGACCGGTCTCATCAAGATCAGCAACCGATGCGGCGGCGGCGTGGATCGGCTTGCGGTCTACAGCAGCACGCGGCATTTCGGGCACGGCCGCACGGCGCTCCTCTTCTGCTTGCCTCAGCAATTCGTAGATTTTGCTCATTCAGTTCCTAGCCGCAATCACGCTTTGCTGTGTTGTTGCCTGACTCGACCTGCCGTCCCGGGCAGTCGAATCCGCCGGCCGGCTTGGACGTGGTTGGGGTCATCCAGCCCGGGTTCAGCGCCCTGATCTGTTCGAGTCGGTTCGCGTCGCAGCCGCCGAGGTAACGCGAAAAGAAGACCGGGGCTTGCATGTTGCAGCTCCTGACGCTTCTCAGTTGCCATTCGCTAACACAGGCATTGGCAGCGGGATGACGATAAGGAAGACAAAGGCAAGCAAATAGCCGATGGACGAACTTGGGCTGAAACGCGCGAGGAGACATCCCAGGTTGCGCCACTGTCACGCCGTTGACGAGCTTCCAGACGGGCATGGTCCAACCGACACGATCAAAGTCGCGGTTGGAAACAGTGCACTTCAGTAACCATCCAAATATTACGGTTGTGCCTTTGATATCAGTACGTTGCGGTTTGACTCCAGGGGCGTTACGGCTCGACCAAAGTGCAAGAAAATGCAAAGGTAGGGAAATAGTCCGCACATTTCGCCCTGCTTTGAGGCGCGACTTCGAGCGTGCGATAGATTTCCGATGCTATGGCAGTTACGGTGGACATGCAGAATCCAACTGGCTTCTCCGAACTATGTGATGGATCTGGAGTTGACCGTGCCGGCCGCAGCGCTGGCATTTCCCGCCGTCCCGCTCAAGGATGTTCAGCTTCAACTCGCGGTAACGCTTGGGGCCGAGCCGAAGCCACCGTCGCTTTCGAAAGTCGCCATGCCGATCGCCTGATGTCGCGCAAGAATTGCTGCTGGTGCGCTGCCGAGAGGAATGCAAAGGACCGCAGCTTTTTCGCATTCTGCAGACCGCGCGCCCAAAACACAGGTTGCCTGATTCCGCGCTCCTGGCAACCCACGGTTTTTCCTAGGGTGCGCAGCAATTACATACGAGTACTGAAGTCGTCTCCTTGTTCACAAGCACTTGCGACTGGTGATGCCCGTGCTCTTCCGGTATGGCGTAACTTGGCGGACGCCCTGCAAGGAGGGCCGCATGCGGCACCCGGTCGTTCTATGCGTGGATGACGAAGTGGAGGGCTTGATCGGACGCGAAGCTCTGCTGAAGCAAGAAGGCTGTTACGTATTGATCAGCACCAGCCCCCGTGAGGCGCTGAAACTGTTCGCCTCGTGCCACGTCGATGCCGTGGTTCTGGATTACCAAATGCCGGAGATGCGCGGTGACGTGGTCGCTTCGCGCATGAAGCGGCTCAAGCCGGACATTCCGATCATGCTGCTGAGCGCACACGATTCGTTACCTGAAGAAGTGTTGGACCATGTGGATGTGTTTTTTCCCAAGCGGGAGCCGCCGCGGAAGTTCGTGGCGGCGGTTCACGTATTGCTCGCCGATCGGGAAAATTTCTTTGCCAAGTGGCTGCGTGATTGGAAACGCAAAGCCGCCGCTTAGTTAGCACGCTTGGAAATTTCCTCGTGGGCTGCGCGGACAAACCTCACAGCCCGCCTCAATCCGCCACGATCTCCGCTTCTTCCGGATGCAGCTTCTCGCCCGGCCTGCTGCTCAACAGACCGAGTCCCAGGCTGACGACGGCGGCGGCCGCCAGCAGCGCCACGCATCCACGCCATCGCGCCCATTGCCAGCACCATCCCGTGACCACCGCGCCCAGGCTGCCGCCCAGATAATAAAACGTGACGTACAGGCCCGCGGCCGACGATCGCGCCCGCCCGGCGATTGCCCCGGTCTCCACCGTCGCCGCCGCCTGGGCGATGAACACTCCCGACGAAAAAAGCGCCAGCCCGGCGATCACCACCGCCAGCGACGGCGCCAGCGTCAGCAGCAGTCCGGCAATCATCATCGCGCAGTAGAGAAAGGCGGTGCGCCGGAAGCCGTAGTGGTCGAGAAACTTTCCCGACATCGGCGTGATCACCACGCCGACCAGGTAGACGAAGAAGATGCTGCCCAGTTGCGCCGCGTTCAGATGAAACGGCGGCGCCGCCAGGTAAAAATTCGCATAGGTAAAGCACCCGACGAGCGAAAACAGCACCGCCGCGCCGGTGCCGAAGTTGGCCAGCAGCCGCAGGTTGCGCAAATGCCGGCGCGCATCCGCCAGGGCATGCGACATGTGTTCCGCCTGCACGAACCGGGTCGCCATCGGCAGCCATGCCCGGACCAGCAGCGCGCCTGCCAGGTTCAATCCGGCCAGCGCAACAAACGTGGCGCGCCAGCTAACATGCGTGGTGATCAGCCCCGACAGAAAGCGGCCCAGGAATCCGCCCATCACCGTGCCGCTGACGTAGGCGGCCATGGCGCGTCCCACGCCGCGCCCCTCCCATTCCTCCGTGATGTAGGCCAGCATCACCGCAATCACGCCCGGAACGAACAGGCCCTGCACGAATCGCCAGAAGATGAGCGCGTGCAAACTAGTGGCGGTGGCGCACAGCGCGGTGGGCAGCGTGAGCAGCAGCAGCGACGGCACGATCACGGTCGTGCGGCCCCGGCGCTCGGCGACGACACCGACAAAAGGCGCGGTCACCGCCACGGCAAAAATCGTGGCACTCACCGTCAGACTGACTTCCAGCTCGGAGGCGTGAAAAAGCTGCCGGAAATAAGGCAGCAGCGGCTGTGTCGGATAGACATTCAGGAAGGTGCACATGCCGGCGAGCATCACCGCCGCCATGGTCTTGTCCATGCGCGCCGCGTAGGGCGTCACGAGTTGCGCGTTGTCCGCCAGTTCGACTCTCCCGCTCCCATCCGCCAAACATTTTACCGCGCGGTCTTGGCGTGAAGTTGCGGGGCGGGGCGAGGTGGGGATGGTATCGGCCGTTTGGTCTATCGGTCGTTCGGTCTGTCAGTCGATCAGTCTGTCGGTCGTTCGGTCTATCAGTCGTTCGGTTCCAGTGCAATTGGGCTTAACCGAATGGACCGACAGACCGATAGACCGATAGACCAAAGCGCATCTACTGCTTGTCGTACACCGCGACATTGTTGACCGGTTTGCCGGCGGCGTCGGTGCCCTTGAAAGTCGAGGTACGGGTTTTCCCGTCTTTCGACACTACGGAAATGACCGTCATCACCACTTTCCCGCCTTTCTTCAGCGTGCTCTCGGTGGTGTTGGCGTCCACACGCTTGACGGCTATCGTGTCGGTATTGGTGACGCCGGTAGTCGGATTGTCTTTGCCGTCGTAGTTGGCGGAGAACTCGATCTTAATCGGCTTGCCGGCGGCATCGATGCCCGTCTGCGTCAGGTGGATGCCGGCGCCCTTGGCCTCGATCTTCATCGTGACTTCCTTCGGCGCCGGACCAGGACTGTACTTCGACTTGGCGACGTTGAGCTTCCAGGTCCCAACGTGCGGGTCGACCGCGGCAGCGGTGACGCTCACTGCGAAGACGCACAGCAGGAACAGAGTCAGAGTTCTAGTGATGCGCATTTTGCCTCCTGAATTTGGGTGTTGGAAAGAGAGTGCGGGGCATTCTAATGGGAAAAGGCGGGAGTGGAAAGCGCAAAGTGGATTGCGAGTGCCGCGGCGCGTGGTAGCTGCTGATGGGTGTGCCCGCTTCGACCCGACAGCTCCCCACGACCGTACTGCCTATTCTTTGCGCCAACGCGAGCGGCAACTTAGTCTCCCGGTTTGTCGATCTTGCAGGGCGGGGCCGGAATTGCTTCCCGTTTAGAGAAACCTTCTTGCGAAGCGCGCATTTTGTCAGCAACTTTCGACTGGCTCTGCGGTTGGCAGAAGTAGAGAATAAGTCTCAAGGTAGAGCGATGACCTGCCATCCACGTGCGCTGGCGTGCTTCGTGTTCCTTTTGGGGGTTGTGGCCGCCGCATCCCCACCGCAAGCTGCGGCAGAGGTGCGGTTGGGCGGGATCGGCATCGGCGGCGGATACGCCCGCAGCCTGTTCTATCCGCCCTATTACGGATACGGACCGTTTGCCTGGCCCTACTACAACCCCTTCTGGGGACCCCATCCGGCAATCTATCCGGGATACTCGAACGCTCCCGAGGCAGGAAAGGTCGTGCTGCGGAACGCCGCCGCCGACGCACAGGTGTACATCGAAGGCGGTTACGCCGGGGAAGCCGGCAAGCTGAAGTCGCTGCATCTGCAACCCGGGGTGTACAAGCTGGAGGTGCGTTCCGCCAGCGGCAATTTCGAGCGGCGCATTTACGTGCTCAGCGGCAAGACGCTGAAGATTGATCTGCGGAGTTCACAACCATGAAGGCTCGCGCGCTGTATGCCTGTGTGCTGTTGCTCGCAGCTTCTGCTTTGGCGCAGTCGAAGGGAATCAAGCCGCGTCCCAACCCCGACGGCTTTCCCGCCTCGGCGCAAACCGAGACTGTGGTCATCGGCGCGGCGCAACTCTCCGCCTCCCAAGTGGGACATACCTTCGCCTCACCCGAACTCGGCAAGGGCTATATCGTCGTCGAGATCGCCCTCTATCCGAAGAATGGCGAGCTCAAACTCGATCCGGCCAATTTCACCCTCGCCATCGAAAGCACTAAGACCGTGCTCCACGCCGCCAGCCCGCAGGCCATCGCCGCCGTCCTGCAAAAGCCCGGCGGCCGCGACGTGACCCTCTATCCTGTGGCGACCGTCGGCTACGAGTCCGGACGCGACATCTATGGCCAGCGCCAGAGTGGCGTGACCACCGGCGCCGGTGTCGGTGTCGGTCTTGATCCCAAGCAGCCGAAGTCCGATGCCGACCGCCGCGTCCTGGAAGCCGAGTTGAAGGACAAGGCTCTGCCCAGCGGGACATTCGAGAAACCCGTTGCTGGATATCTTTACTTCCCGGTCAGCGGCGCAAAGAAAGTGAAGTACATTCTGCAGTACAGCGACGCGCACGGCAGCGCAGCCATGCCGTTGCCGGAACCGGGCAAGTAGCCTCAACCAGGGCCAGCATCTCCAGCGCGCGTCCTTCGGCACAAGGAAGGCGACCGATACACCTGTGTTTGGCTAATGCCTAATGTACTCTAACGGTTTAGCCGGAAGGGGGAATAGACCGTGAGAGTTGCATTTCTGGGGCTGGGGTCGATGGGACGGGCAATGGCGCGCAACCTGCTGAAGGCCGGCAACACAGTTGTCGTGTACAACCGCACGCGCGCCAAGGCGGATGGACTGGCGAAGGAGGGCGCGATGGTCGCCGAGCATCCGGCCGCCATCCACGCCGACGTGGCGTTTAGCATGGTCGCCGACGATGCTGCCCTGGAACAAATTGTGTTGGGTCCGCAGGGCCTGATTGCGGGCCTGCCCAAAGGCGGGATTCACGTCTCCATGAGCACCATCAGCGCTGCTCTGTCGCGAAGTTTGGCGGACAAGCACCGCGAGCACGGGCAGACATTGGTGTCGGCGCCGGTGTTCGGACGTCCGGAAGCCGCCGAGGCGGCGAAGCTATTCATCGTGGCGGCCGGACCCCACCAGGCAATCGAGCGCTGCCTGCCGCTGTTCGACGTTATGGGGCAGAAGACGTTTGTGGTCGGCGAAGAGCCGGTCATGGCCAATGTCACCAAGCTGAGCGGAAACTTCATGATTGCCTCGGTCATCGAGTGCCTCGGCGAAGCTTTTTCCCTGGGGCGGAAATACGGCCTCGAGGCCGGCACCATGCTGGACGTGTTCACCAACTCGCTGTTCGCGGCGCCGGTGTACAAGACCTACGGGGCCATCATTGCGCAGCAGAAGTGGGAGCCGGCCGGGTTCCGCCTGCGCCTGGGATTGAAAGACGTGCGTCTGGCGCTGGCGGCGGCCGATGGCGCCGCGGTGCCCATGCCGGTGGCCAGCTTCATCCACGACAGTTTTCTTTCCGCCGTCGCGCGCGGCATGGGCGAGCTGGATTGGGCCGCGCTGGCCAAGTTGGCGGCGGAGCGTGCCGGGTTGAAATAGGCTTTCAGCCCCCAACATTAGCCACAGAGGCCACAGAGGAGAAGAAATGAAAAATTACTCTGTGTCCTCTGTGGCTAAAGAGGTTTGCTGAATTCTGGCGAGCTACCTCTGCGAAATTCCGCGTACCAGCGTACCGTCATTTCCTGCGCCGGATCGCCGCCGGCGACCCCTTGCGCGATGTCAACTCAGGAAATGATGTTGCGTCCCAGACGCACCCATGTGTTAAGGAGGCGCATCTCCGCCGCGTCTACAGTTGTCTCTAGGTACGGGCGGTATCTTTGGATGAGGCGGCAAGTCTCTTCGCGCCAGTCGTAGTCAGCCGCAGACGAAAGGGTGTTGAGGAAGTTCCACACCTCTTTTTTTGAAAAGTTCCCGTTGGCATTCGTGTCAGCGATTTGCTTCTCAACCGATTGCTGTACGGCTGGTGTTCCGAACTCAGCTTCTATCACGCGCTTGGAGGCGATCATGGCGTCCCGCTCGTAAGGAATGTCCCAGGCCATAGCGCCCCGGTCGAACTCTCCGACATTGCCGAACAGGATGCAGTTTACTTTATAAGCCAACCTCGACTGGCCGTACTGCATGAAATGCTGAAGCTCGTGCGCGAATATCATTGTGAATGTGACCGGGTCGCCTATGTATTTGGTGCCGGGGATATAAATCAGATTGTCAAAAGCAAACTCCTTTTCGCGGGTATAGAACCACTCTTCAACGTAATGGGGCCACCTGCCACCTCCAAAGATCGGGGTGTGGATCCCGCTTGATGAGGCATGCAGTCTAGGCAAGTCCGGTGGAATTTCATCATCAATATAGGAAAGCAGTTTGTAATCGGGAAGCTGGAAATAACTGAGGACTCGCTGACACAACGGTTCAACTTTCTCTTTCAGAACTGCTGACTTGAATTTTAGTGCAATCACGTTTGACACCTGGGCGGGAACGCCGTTCAGTACTGGGACTCACCAGTGTTGAATCCGATTACTCGCATTTCAACCTTGAAGGTATAGTGCCCATGCTGCCAATTCCCAGCTTCTATGCTATCGAGCACGTACGTCTGCTCGACGTCCTTCGTCAGACCAGCAGGGATCGTGTACGCATATCTAAAACGATCAAAATCCAGCATCTTACCGGAGTGGTCATAGAAGACAACCACAACGTCAATCTGAGAGACTGCAACCGGGAGCTTATTTGTGAGCCTTATCTGATAGCTTCTAGGGTAAGAGGACCTGAAGTCAGTTGCCAAGACGCCTTCTTCAGTTCTTGTTCCCAAGCCGTCTATTATAGATGTGGATGCGTTAGAGCTCTTCAGTGTCGGGCGCAGTGGTGCCACAACGGCCGGGTGGGTTTCGAGCATCTTCGCCAAGTAGCTTACAGGTACGGCCAAATTAAGGTTCTGTCCCTCCTTAAATGTTGCAACAGCGACCCCAATAACTTCGCCTGCAACATCCATCACTGGCCCACCGCTACTGCCCGGAGAGATCGGAGCAGTCATTTGAACGATTGAGTCTGATCCCGTATGCCTGATTCCGCTGATGATGCCCGCTGAAAAGGTGCCCTCTAGGCCGAGGGGATTGCCGATCACATAAACGCTATCACCAATGCTCGGGCCTGGCCCCGGACTCAATCGCAACGAAGGGGCTTTCCCCGAGACCTTCAGTAAGGCTAAGTCTGCATGGCGATCAATTGCGAGAGTACCCAAGATTTGATATGTGTGAGCTTGTCCGACCAGTTTCGCCGACCCGCTGCCGGCATCTTCAATGACGTGGGCGTTCGTAGCGACTACGTTTTCAGAGACAAAGAATCCGCTCCCGATGCACAGCGGCTGGCCATTCGAATCGTTCATTGCGAGGAGGACGACAGACTTAAAGCCTCTCTTGGCCAGTTCTCCCGGAGACTCCGCAAGGCATACTGATACAAGTGCAAACAATAAAACCAACAAGCGATGCGGCCTCAATCTGATCCTCCTCAATTGCACGAATCAATTTTGGAGTGCTGCTGGGAGTCATTGTAGCGCCGTTCGCTGCCTGTGTGCCCGTAAGTCCACGGTTAAGTTTTGACGAGGTAGGCCCAACCATACGCGCAGACGTTAAATGTAAACAAATATTGACGTGAACCTGAGAGGACATTGAAAGATCGACGAACCAGAGGGAGCCTGAAGCCCGAAGCCTAAAGCCTGAAGCCTTTCGAGCTACCGCTGCGAAATTCCGCGTACCGTCATTTCCTGCGCCGGATCGCCCCCGGCGACGGCTTGCGCGATGATGAGCTGGCGGGCTTCGGCGCGCCACCCCGGCAGACGCGCGGCAAAAAACGCCGATCCTGCAATGCAGGCCACGCCGCCGATGGCCACCGTGATCGGGGCGCCCAGCCGGTCCGCCAGCGCGCCGGCGAAAAACGACCCAAACGGCGCCATGCCCATGAACATCATCGAGTACACGGCCATGACGCGCCCGCGCAGGTGATCGGGCACCATGGATTGGATGAGCGTGTTGGAGGACGCCATCTGCACCATGATGGTGAAACCCACGGGCAGCAGCAGCAGCAGCGAGAGCCAGAGCGAGCGCGCGAAGGCAAACAGGATCAGGCTCGCGCCAAATCCAACCGAACAGACCGCCACCCACTTGCCCAGCCCCTTCAACCCCTGCTTCGCCGCCAGCGTCAGCGCCCCGAGTAGCGCGCCGACTCCGGTGGCGCCCATCAGCAGTCCGAGCCCGCGCGCGCCCACGTGCAGGATGCGGTCGGCGAAAATCGGCATGAGCACCGCATACGGCATGCCGACCAGGCTCACCAGGCCGAGCAACAGCAGCAGCGTGCGGATCGGTGCGGTATGGCGCACGTACCGGAATCCCTCGATGATGTGCTCCAGCGTGGAGGCGGTGCGCGCCGGCGGCTCGTAGCGGCGGACGTCCATCAGCACCAATCCTGCGAGCACAGCGAGGTAGCTTACCGCGTTGGCGAAGAAGCACCAGCCCTCGCCCACCGCCGCCACCATGACGCCGGCCACCGCCGGACCGACGATGCGCGCCCCGTTGAACATCGAGGAGTTCAGCGCGATTGCGTTCATCAGGTCTTCGCGGCCCACCATGTCCACCAGAAACGCCTGCCGCCCGGGAATATCGAAAGCGTTGACGACGCCCAGCGACGCGGCCAGCGCGAAGATGTGCCACACGTGCACGCGGTGGCTGAGCGTCAGCCACGCCAGGACGAAGGCCAGGATCATCGAGGCGGTCTGAGTGGCGATGATCAGGCGATGGCGGTGGTGCCGGTCTACGATCGTGCCGCCGATGGGAGCCACCAGGAAGACCGGGAACTGCGACGCGAATCCGACCGCGCCCAGCAGCAGCGACGACCCGGTCAGCCGGTACACCAGCCACGCCTGCGCCACCGACTGCATCCAGGTGCCCACCAGCGAGATCAGTTGTCCGCTGAAAAAGAGCTGGAAATTGCGGTGCCGCAACGAACGCATCGCCCGCCAGACTCTGCCTTGAGAGGAGGGAATTGCGGGTTGGAACGAATTCGCCGGCGGCATGGATTTTGGATGCTGCGTAAAACAGAATAGCAGGGGGATGAGTACCGAGTACCGAGTACCGAGCGCTGAGCACCGAGTACCAACTGCCGACTGCCACCTACCAACGACTGACAACTAACACCCGCTACCAGTTACCACGCAACCCAGTACTCAGTACTCAGTACTCGGTACTACAATCGAAGCAATGCCCCTCAACCCCAAGCGGCTCAGACTGTGGTTTGCCTCCGCGGCCATCCTATTGGCGGCGCTGGTCGCCGGGTTCTATTTCTATGGACGCATGCGGGTGCGGCACGCGATCAAGGAAGTGCCGGAGAAATTCGGCGTGAACATCCAGCAGAGCACGCAGGGGTTCACGCTGTCCAAGTCCGAAGCCGGCCACACGCTGTTCACCATTCACGCCTCCCGCGCGGTGCAGTACCAGGAAGGCGGCAAGGCCGAGCTGCGGGGCGTCAGCATTGTCGTCTATGGCCGCCAGTCGAACCGCTACGACCAGATCTACGGCGCCGACTTCGAATACGACCCCCAATCCGGCGAGGTGACCGCTAAAGGCGAGGTGCACATTGATCTCGAAGCCAATGCGGAAGGCCCGCTGAACCCCGACCAGGCGCCGCCGCCGGAGCTCAAGAATCCCATTCACGTGAAGACCAGCGGCCTTATCTTCAACGCCAAGACGGGGCTGGCCAGCACCAGGGAGCGCATCGAGTTTCGCGTGCCGCAAGCCAGCGGAGCGGCGGTCGGCGCCGGCTACGATTCCAAGGCCGCAACCCTCACCCTCGATTCCAATATCGTGGTGACCTCGACCGACCAAAGCGCCACCACCATCACCGCCCGTCGTAGTGTCATCACCAAGGGTCCCAGCCGCGCGGTGCTCGACGGCGTGCACGTGGCGCGCGACACCGGTTCCTTCGCCTCCAACCAACTGACGGTGTACCTGCGGGACGACAACACCATCGAGCACCTGCTCGCCACCGGCGACGTGCGCGCCGACACCAAGGGCAAATCCGCCACCCAAGTGCGCTCGCAGCGCGCGGAAGCCTGGATCACCGCCAAGAACGCGCTGAAGGCGGCGGAATTCTCCGGCGGTGTGCAGTTGGACAGCACCGGCGAGCAGGCCATGCAGGGGACCGCGGGCAAGGTGAGGGTCGCTTTCGCGGCGCAGAACCGCGCCGACAAGGCCGTTGCCAGCGACGGCGTCAAGCTGCTGCAACAACCGGCTCGCGGCAAAGCGGCGCATCCGGTGGAGATCGCCGCGGCCAGCATCGACTTTCTGGTGCAGAACGGGCGCACCCTGCAACAGGCCGTAACCGGCGGGCCGGCGCAGGTCACGGTCTTACCGCTGGCGGGCGCGTCGGGACCAGACGCCGGGCAGACCGTCGCCACGGCTGGACGCTTCGAAGCGCGCTTCAATCGCCAGAACCGCATCGATCACTTGACCGGAGCGCCGGATACGAAGGTGGTGTTGTCATCGCCGGGGCAGCCGGACAAGACCAGTACGAGTGATGCGCTTGAGGTGACGTTTAACCCGGCGGGCGCCATCGCGTCCATGCTTCAGGACGGCCACTTCCATTACACCGAACCCGCCGGGTCGGGCGGGAATGATCGCGCCGCCTGGGCTGAGCATGCCCGCTATACGCCCACGGAGGAGGTGCTGACGCTGACCGGGTCGCCTCGGGTGGTCGATGGCGGCCTGACCACCACGGCGGACGTGATTCGCCTGGATCGCCGCTCCGGCGATGCCGCCGCTACCGGCGACGTAAAGAGCACGTACAGCGATCTCAAGGCGCGTCCCGATGGGGCGCTGCTGGCTTCCTCCGATCCAATTCATGTGACCGCGCCCAGCATGCGCGCGCTGCGCGGCAGTGGCATGGCGGTGTACACCGGCGGGGCAAGGTTGTGGCAGGGATCCAGCATCGTGCAGGCGCCGGTGATCGAGTTCAACCGCCCGGACGGTCGCCTGGTGGCCAGGGCTTCCACGCCGGGCGCGGCAACAGGCGCCGTTACCACCTCCTTTGTCCAGCGGGACCAAAACGGGAAAGTAACCCCGGTGAGCGTCGGCGCGGCGCAGTTGACCTACCTCGACCACGAGCGCAAGGCACGATTTGAAGGTGGCGTGGTCCTGCGCACTACGGACACAACCATGACCGCGGAAAAAACTGATGTCTATTTGCAAGCCAGGGGCCAAGCTGCCGCCGCTTCCGGGCAGCCGGCGCCCAGCCAGATTGAGCGGATCGTGGCTGAAGGGCAGGTCAATATCCAGCAACCGAACCGGCGCGCGACCGGCCAAAAGCTGGTTTACACGGCTTCGGACGGCAAGTTTGTGCTGGTCGGCGGACCCCCTAGCATTTTTGATGCCGAACGGGGCAAGATTACCGGCGGTTCGTTGACTTTCTACAATCACGATGATAGGGTCGTGGTTGATAGCAGCAATTCTTCGCCAACCGTAACCCAAACGCGGGTAGCCAAGTAGATGCAGACCCTGGCGACAGACGAGATAGGCAAATCTTATCGCGGGCGCCGGGTCGTAAGTGCCGTCAGCCTCCACGTCAAGCAAGGGGAAGTGGTGGGTCTGCTGGGGCCAAACGGCGCCGGCAAGACGACCACTTTTTACATGATTGTCGGGCTCACTCCTCCCGATTCGGGAAAAGTGACGCTCGACGGCCAGGACATCACCGCAACCCCTATGTACTTGCGAGCAAGGAACTTCGGCGTCAGCTACCTGCCGCAGGAGCCCTCGGTTTTCCGCAAGTTGACGGTCGAGGAGAACATCCTGGCGGTGCTGGAAGCGCAGCCCACCTCCTGGCACGAACGCCGGGAGAGGATGGAGAAGCTGATCGGGCAGTTGGGTTTGGGATACATCCGCAAGAACCGCGGCTATGCCCTGTCAGGGGGTGAGCGGCGCCGGGTGGAGATTGCCCGTGCCCTGTGCATCCAGCCCAAGTTTATCCTGCTGGATGAGCCTTTCTCGGGGATCGACCCGATTGCTGTGCTGGACCTGCAGAAGATCATTGCCGATCTCAAGGCCAGCGGCATCGGGGTGCTGATTACGGATCACAATGTGCGCGAGACGCTCTCGGCCACCGACCGGGCGTACATCATTAACGAAGGACGCATATTCCGGACGGGTACTCCGGAGCAGCTCGGCAACGACCCGGAGGTCAAGCGAGTGTATTTAGGGGAAAGCTTCTCCTTGGTCTAGGGTGAAGTCTCACGCCGGTAACTTGCCCTCGGGCAAATTCGGAGCGACACTTTGATGAACGATTTGCTGATTCGCCGACTTGCTGATTGCATTTCAATCCCCAAATCGCTAAATCACCAAATCACGAGATGTTTGTAAGGCATCCATGGTACTGCTGTCACCAAAGCTCAACTTAAGGGTCATGCAGAAGCAGATCCTGACGCCTGGCCTGGTCCAGATGGTCAGCGTTCTGGCGTTGAACAAGCTTGAGCTCAAGGACATGATCAATGCGGAGATGGTGGAAAACCCCGTCCTGGAGGAACTGGACGGCACCGTTCCGCTGCTCGATGAAGTGGCCGGCAAGGAAGAGGAGCGCGAGCGCTTGGCCGCCGCCGAGGCCGATCCCGCCGCCGCGGTCGACAAGAAGGACCCCTTCGACGAGATTGACTTCGGTACTTTCTTCCAGGATTACCTCGATCCCGGCTATCGCAGCCCGGAATCTGAGTCCGTGGAAAAGCCTTCGTTCGAGAACTTCCTTTCCAAGGCCAGCACCCTCACCGACCACCTCATGTGGCAGTTGGGCGCAATGAGCGTCACGCCCGGCGTGCGCGAGGCCGCGGAACTGATCATCGGAAACCTCAACGAAGAGGGGTACCTGACCGCCAGCGACGAGGAGTTGATGCTCGCGGCGCTGCCGCCCGTGCACGCGGCGCCTCCGCAACCGGCCGTTGCCGAATCCGAGCCTGAGCCCGAACCGCAGCCGGAATCGGATGCCTTGCTGGACGATCTGACCGGCGAAGCGGTGGCGCTCGAGACCGCGGATGCCCTATTCGTCCCTACGATGGCTGACGAAGCGGCGCAGGCTTCGTCGGAAGTTTCGGTCGCCGTGGCGGCCGCGGAGGAAGAGGTCGCACTGGCGGCAGTGGCCGAAGCGGCGGTACCAGTCGCAGCGCACGCCGGGCCGCAACTGGTGGAATCGACGGGCGCCAAACCGCTGTTCACGCGCGAGGAGCTGCAGGAGGCCCTGGGCATTGTGCAGCAGATGGATCCGGTCGGAGTCGGCGCACGCGACGCGCGCCAATGTCTGCTGGCGCAATTGATATTTCTGCAGCATGCGCACCAGGTGACGGGCGCCAACGGCACCGGAACCGGCGAAGCGCTGGCGGATGCCATCGTCATTGTCGGCGACCATCTCCGGGCGGTGCAGAACAAGCAGTTGAAGGAAATCGCCAAGGCGATCGGCCGCCCGCTGGAAGCGGTCCAGGCCGCCCTTGATCTGGTGAAGACGCTCGATCCCCGCCCCGGTCTGCGCTACAACAAGGTCGAACCGCGGCTGATTGAGCCCGATGTGGCCTTCATCAAGCATGGCGACGAATACCTCGCCGTCCTCAACGACGACGATGTCCCGCAATTGCGCCTCAACACCACCTACAAGAAGCTGCTGAGCCGCGAGGCCGCCGAAAAAGATGTTCGCAATTACGTGAAAGAGCGGTATAAGTCCGCCATCCAGTTGATCAAGAACATCGAGCAGCGCAAGCAGACTATCTTGAAGGTTTGCTACGCGATTCTGGGGCGGCAAAAGGATTTCCTGGACAAGGGCATCGACCAGTTGAAGCCCATGATGATCAAGGAAGTCGCGGAAGAAATCGGCGTGCATCCTTCCACCGTCAGCCGTGCCGTGGCCAACAAGTACGCCCACACGCCCCAGGGCGTGTTCGAACTGCGCTATTTCTTCAGCGAAAGCGTCAACGGGCCGGAGGGCAGCAACACCTCGTTGCTCATCCTGAAGCGCCGCGTCAAGAAGCTGATTGAGGAAGAAGATCCCACCAGGCCGTTAACCGACGAGCAGATCACCCGCATCCTCCAGTCGCAGGGCATCCAGGTCACTCGCCGCACGGTCGCGAAGTATCGGGAAGACATGCACATCCCGAGCACCCACCAGCGCAGAGTGAAAGACTGATTCGGGTGGCCCGCCCTTGCGCCCGGGTTTGGCGAAGGGTGGGTGACACAACGTTCTTAGCCGTACAGGAAGTTGAACGCACCAGGATGGTCACCGGGACGTTCGGAACACGGACGGCGGGCATCCTGGCGATAAAGGGGGCGTTCGATGAACGTGGAATACACCGGCAGGCAGTACGAAATCAGTCCCAAGGTCCGCAAGCAGGTCGAACACGGTCTCGCCAAACTGGTCAAAATTCTGGGCGACAATCTTGAGTCGAAGGTGATCCTCGCCGTCGAGAAGCACCGCTGCAAGGCCGAGATCACCGTCACCGTGCGCAGCAATCCCATCGTCGGCGCGGCCGTGGCGGGCGACATGATCGCCGCGGTTGGCGAGGCGCTGGAGCGCATCGAGCGCCAGGCCATCAAGCACCGTACACGGTGGCGCTCCATCAAGCAGAAGGCGCGCAAGAAGCAGCCCGCCAGCGCCGCCGAAGTGCAGGTCGAGGAATTTCGCATGGCGGTGGGCGCGCAAGCTGCCACTGCGGTCCCGGTGGTGGTGCACGCTTATCCGGCGGCGGCGCGTACCCTGGAGGCGCACGTTGTGCCCTCCCACGACGCCGTGGCGCTGCGTCCCATGACGCTGGAGGAGGCCGTCAAGGAAGCCCAGTTCCGCGATCGCGACGTCTTCGTCTTCCGCGATCTGAAGGGCAAAGTCAAGGTCCTGCACCGCACCAAGGACGGCAAAATGGAGTTGATTGAGGCGCCTTAGAAGCAGTTTCAAGTTTCAGTTTCAGTTTCAGAGGGGCACAGCGATGTGCCCCTTTTCATTGGGGTCTATCGGTTCATCGGTCCATCGGTCGGTCGCTTGAATTCGAACGTAAGGACCGAGAGACCGATAGACGGATCGACCGACCTGATGCCGAACTGAGTTACTGACAAACGAAGTTTTGCGTTACGATGCAGCTATGCCGTCCGGCAGCGCCAACAAACGTCGTGCCCGCCCCGCGAGTCCGCGTCGCAAGGGCGTCCCGGTGCGGGACCCCCACCGCCGGCCGGAACTGGTCATCATCACCGGCATGAGCGGGTCGGGCAAGGCTTCGGTCCTCAAGGTGTTCGAGGACCTCGGCTATTACGCCGTGGACAACCTGCCCATGGAGTTGCTGCCGCGCTTCGCCGAGTTGGCGCGTTCCTCCGACATCGAGCGCACCGCGCTGGTGGTGGATGTCCGCGAGGGCGCCAAGCTCGATCGCCTGCCCGTCATGCTGAAGCAGATCAAGCGCACCTTGCGCACCACGGTGCTCTTTCTCGAGGCCAATGACGAGGCGCTGCTCCGCCGCTTCAGCGAAACCCGCCGCCCGCATCCGCTGGGCGCATCCGCGCCGGTCAAATCGTCCATCGCCGCCGAGCGCCGCCGCCTGCGCCCCATCTCCGCCGTCGCCGACGTCATCCTTGACACCTCGAAATTCAACGTCCACGAGCTGCGCGACCACATCCTGCGCCGCTTCGAGCGCGAGCACACCGAAAAGAACATCCTCGTCTCTTGCGTCAGCTTCGGCTACCGGCACGGCGTACCCGACGACGCCGACCTGCTGTTCGACGTCCGCTTCCTGCCGAATCCGCATTTCGTGCCCGCATTCCGGCCCCTTACCGGACGCCACCCCAAGGTCGCCAAGTACATCCGCTCGTTCCCGCAGACGCAGGAGTTCATCAACCGCATTTCCGATTTGCTGGTCTATTTGCTGCCCCACTACGTCAAAGAAGGGAAGAGCTATCTGACCATCGGCTTTGGCTGCACCGGCGGCCAGCACCGCTCGGTCATGATTGCCGAAGACGTTGCCAAATGCTTGCGTAAGGGCGGGTATCAGGTCAAGGCCATCCACCGCGACTCGCCGCGATGACTCGATTCGGCAATTCCGCAGTGCGGCAATTCGTCAATTTCCTTTAGAATGGCTGTGTTGCCTTCCCCTAAGATATCCCCGGTTGGCGGCCAGAATCCCGGTCCCACCCCGGCGGTGCGCTGATGCGTCATGCCTGGCGCCTGGTGCGCTACATCCGCCCCTACGCCCTGCAACTGCTCGCCTCGGTGGTGCTGCTGGCGGGCGTCGGACTGTTCAGCGCGTTTCGTCTCCTGCTGGTGCGTCCCATTTTTGACCGAGTTTTGAATCCCGCCTCGCAATCGCGTGACATCCTCCTCTTCAAGGTTCCGTGGAGCCAGCACGCCCTGTACTTGCAGCAGCTTGTGCCGGAGCATTTCCACAACGCCTGGACGGTCGTGGCCTTCGCCCTCGTCGCCTCCACGCTGCTCAAGGGGTTGTTTGACTACGCCGGCACCTACCTGGTGAACTACGCCGGTTTTGGGCTGATCACCGATCTCCGTGACGAGCTTTACAACGCCATTCTGCGCCGCTCGGTCGCCTTCTTTCACCGCTTCTCCACCGGCACACTGCTCTCCACGCTCATCAACGACATTGAGCGCGTGCAGGTCGCCATGTCGGCCGTTCTCGCCGAGTTCCTGCAACAGTTCTTCACCTTGTTGTTTACCGTCGCGGCGGTCATCGTCCTGGGCGGAAGGCTGGCCTGGTTCCTGCTGCTGTTTGTGCCCTTCATCGTATTTTCAGTCGGCCGGATAGGAAGACGGGTGCGGCACACCACGCGCCGCGGACAGGACAAGCTCGCCGAGATTCACAATATCCTGCACGAAACCATCACCGGAAATCGCATCGTGAAAGCGTTCGGCATGGAACTGTGGGAGGCCGTCCGTTTCCGCGGCGCAGCCCGGCGCCTCTTCCGTGCCAACCTGCGTTCCGTCCGCGCCGCTGCGCTCAGTTCGCCGCTCATGGATTTCTTCGCCATGGTGGGCATCGCCTTGATGCTCCTCATGGGCCGAGACCGCATCAAGACCGGCGAGTTCACCCTCGGCGCCTTTGCGGCGTTTATCGTGGCCGTATTCAGCCTTTACGATCCGGTCAGGAAGATGGCGCAGTTCTACAACAATTTTCAGCAGGCGATTGGCGCCTCGTCCATGATCTTTTCCTTCATGGACGCGGACGATGACGTCAAGGAGCGGTCCAAGCCGGTGCAGTTGCCGAAATTCCACCAGGGGATCCGCTTCGAGCACGTCAGCTTCGGCTACGACGACGGCAACGGCGCGTCGCGCCCGGTGCTGCAGGACGTTGATCTGGAAGTAAAGGCCGGCGAAGTCGTCGCCATCGTCGGTTCCAGCGGCGCCGGCAAGACCACCATGGTGCACCTGATCCCGCGCTTTTTCGACGTCACCGGCGGCCGCCTCACCATCGACGGCCGCGACGTGCGCGAGCTTAGCCTGGCCTCGCTGCGCGCCCAGATCGGCATCGTTACCCAGGACACCATCCTGTTCAACGATACGGTGCGCAATAACATCGCCTACGGGCAGCCCAATGTCTCGCTTCCCGTGGTAAAAATTGCGGCCGAAGCCGCGCTGGCCGACGGTTTCATCGGCGAACTGCCGGAGGGCTACGACACCATCATCGGCGAGCGCGGCGTGCGCCTCTCCGGCGGCGAGCGCCAGCGCATTGCCATTGCCCGCGCCCTGCTGAAGAACGCGCCCATCCTGATTCTCGACGAGGCCACCTCCGCCCTCGACACGGAAAGCGAATCCCTGGTCGCCTCCGCGCTGCAGAACCTGATGGCGGGCCGCACCACGGTTGTGATCGCGCACCGGCTCTCCACCGTGCGCCGCGCCGACCGCATCATCGTGCTCGAAAACGGCGCCATCAGCGATATTGGTTCGCACGAAGACCTCATGGCGCGCCTGGGAACCTATCGCAGGTTGTATGATCTGCAGTTCGTGGATCTGGAGCCGCCGAAAGTGGCCGCCGAGTCCGCGGGAGAGAAGTAATTTGTAAATGGTAATTTGTAATTTGCAATTTCGTTGAGAGCGCAACCGGCCTTCCGGCCAATTACCAATTACAAATTACCAATTACAAATTATGTCCATCCGCTCCATGACGGGGTACGCCCAGGTGAAAGGCCAGGTGCACGACCGCCTCGGCTTCACCTTGTCGCTGAAATCGGTGAACCACCGTTTTCTCGATCTGCACCTGCGCATGCCCGCCGAGACCGACGCGCTCGAAATGCAGCTTCGCCGTGCCCTGAAATCCAAGCTGGCGCGCGGGCATGTCGAGCTGACGCTCGACATCGAGCGCGCCGACGCCCAGGGCATCACCGTCAATCGCGAACTGGTCAGCGGCTACATCACCGCCTTCCGCAATGTCGCCAAGGAATTTGGGCTAACGGCGGAGCCCGACCTCAACGCCATCTTCAAAATTCCGGGCGCGCTCGACGGCGCCGGCGGCGACTTTGATGAAGAGACCGAAAAAGCCGTGCTCGCCAAGCTGGACGAAGCGGTCAAGCGGCTGGACGCCATGCGCGCCGAGGAAGGCAAGGGAATCGACCACCAGTTGCGCGGGCACATGCAGCGCCTGCTCCAGGCCACCCAGGAAATCGGGAAACATCGCGCCGCGGTCTCGCAGGCCTACCTGGAGAAAGTGCAATTGCGCATGCAGGAATTGATCGGCGCCCACGCCGACCGCGACCGCATCCTGCAGGAAGCCGCGCTGCTGGCCGAGCGCAGCGACATCCGCGAGGAGTTGGTCCGCATGGAAACGCACGTCCAGCACTTCCTGGGGCTGCTCGACCAGAGCGGCGAAGTCGGCAAGAAGCTCGACTTCCTGCTCCAGGAAATGGGCCGCGAGGCGAACACGCTGATGTCCAAGACCTCCGGCGTGGCCGGCGAAGCCTTGCGCATCACCGAAGTTGGGCTGGGCATGAAAGCTGAAATCGAAAAATCTCGCGAACAGGTGCAGAACGTCGAATGAGCGGGATTCTTTTCATCATCTCCGCCCCCTCCGGGTCCGGCAAGACCACGCTCACCAACGAACTGCTCACGCTGGTTCCCGGCCTGCAATTTTCCATCTCCTACACCACGCGTCCGCCGCGCGGCAGCGAGCAAAGCGGGCGCGAATATTTCTTCGTTTCCAAGGAGGAATTCGAGGAGATGATCCGCCGCGGCGAGTTCCTCGAGTACGCCTGCGTCTTTGGCCATTACTACGGCACCGCCCGGCGCTTCCTCGACGACGCCCGCAACACCGGCCGCGACCTGGTGCTCGACATTGACGTGCAGGGCGCGGCCCAGGTCGCGAAAATGGCGGAGGCGGTCAGCATTTTCATCCTACCCCCTTCCCGCGAAGTTCTGGAGTTCCGGCTCCGCAATCGCAGCCATTCCGAACACATGGATTCGGAAGAAGTTATCCGACGGCGCCTGGAGGGGGCGCGGAAAGAGATTGAGAATTACCGGAACTATGACTATATTCTTGTGAACGACCGCCTGGAACAATCCATCGCCCAGCTGAAGGCAATCGTGGCGGCGGAGCGCCTGAAACGCTCGGAAACGAAGCCTTCCGCGGAGAGTGCCGGCGTGTTGGCCGCAGCCGAAAGGTCGTTGCTGCCCAACGTTCGTCCGCGCGCCGAGCAGATTCTGGCCTCGTTTGAACGGCCGGGAATGGACACGAGGTGAAAGTACCATGAAGTTGATGGAAGGCTTCGATAGCAACTATCGGTACATCCTGGTGGCGGCTCGCCGGGCGCGCCAGATCCAGTCCGGCGCGCGGCCCATCGTCAGCACCAATTCGCGCAAGCCGTGCCGCATTGCCCAGGACGAGATCAAGGCGGGCAAGGTGAAATGGTTCATCCCCGAGGTGCCGAAGTCGCCGGTTGCGGTTGCGGCAGAGTTCTTCGAGAAGGCTATCGTCGCGGAGAAATAAGTCTCCGGCGTGCCAGCCGCATCCAAGTAGTCAGGGTCCGAGTCGCGAAGGAGATGGCCGCGGTGAGTTGGCCGAGCGCCGACAGCCGACGGCCGACAGCCTGATGAGAATCGCGCTGGGTGTCAGCGGCGGAATCGCGGCTTACAAGGCGGCGGAAATTCTTCGCCTCCTGCAAGACCGCGGCGTCAAGGTGCAGGTCGTCATGACCCGCGCCGCCCAGGAATTTGTACGTCCCCTCACCTTTGCCGCCCTCTCCGGCGAAAAAGTCATCACCGACATGTTTGCCCGCGAAGGCGGCGAGCCCAACGTCGAGTCCGCCATTGAGCACATTGCCGTCGCCGAACGCATTGACGCCCTGCTGGTTGCGCCCGCCACCGCCGACATTCTCGGCAAATTTGCCAACGGCATCGCCGACGATTTTCTCTCCACGCTCTTCCTCGCTACCACCGCGCCCGTGATCGTCGCGCCGGCGATGAATGTCAACATGTGGAACAACGCCGCCACCCAGGCCAACCTGGCGACGCTGCGCCGCCGCGGCGTCCGCATCGTGGAGCCGGGAAGCGGATACCTGGCGTGCGGCATGGTCGGCCCCGGCCGCCTGGCGGAGAACGAAGCCATTGTCGCCGCGACCCTGGAAGCGCTCGGCGCAGCGCAGGATTTCGCCGGCCAGACCGTGCTGATCACCGCCGGGCCGACGCGCGAGGCGATTGATCCCGTGCGCTACATCAGCAATCGTTCCAGCGGCAAGATGGGATACGCGCTGGCGGAAGCGGCGCTGCGCCGCGGCGCGCGCGTGCTGCTGGTCAGCGGACCAACCGCGCTCCAGCCGCCCGACGGCGCGGAACTGTTCCGGGTCGAGAGCGCCTCCGAGATGCACCAGGCCGTGATGGAACATGCCGCCGGCGCCAACATCATCATCAAGGCTGCCGCCGTCGCCGACTACCGCCCGAAAAAAACTTCGGTGCAGAAATTGAAGCGGCACGATTTCCTGCGCGAGGGAGTGCAAGGCCAAGGTTACGCCCAGCTCGATCTCGAGCCTACGCCCGACATCGCCGCCGAACTGGGCGCGCGCAAGCGGGATCAGATCGTGGTCGGCTTCGCCGCCGAAACCGAAAACGTGCTGGAGAACGCGCGCAAGAAGCTGGTGTCGAAGGGCCTGGACGCCATCGTTGCCAACGACGTCTCGCAGCCCGGCATCGGCATGGATTCCGACCGCAACGCCGTCACCATCATCACCGCCTCCGAAGTAGTGGACGTGCCCGAAGCGACCAAGGCCGAAGTCGCCCAGCGCATTCTCGACGCCATCCACCGGCTTCGCGCGAAACCATTGAAGATTGCAGATTGAAGACTGCGGATTGCAGATTGAGATCGAAGGCCCGCAGCCTTGGCCATTCTGCAATCTTCATTCTGCAATCTTCAATTCGTTTGCTGTAATCTGAATTCAATGCCCCGAACGCTAACCCCCAACCAGCGCCGCGCCCTTGCTGCCCGCGTCAATTACTATCGCGAACTCGGCATTTACGATTTCTATCGTCGCGAATCCGATGTGGCACAGGCGTCCTCGCCCGCGGATGACGTGGCACACGCTCCCTCGCGGGTGCAGGGATCAACCGCGCTGGAAGTTGGTGTTGTCATCAACGCTCCCGCACCCAACATGTTTGCCCCCGAACTGCTGGAGAAGGTCGCCACCGATCCTGCCGCCGCGCTGCGCATCATCCGCGAAGAGCTCGGCGAAGATTGCACCCGCTGCAAGCTGCACAAGCTGGGGCGAAAGCAGATCGTGTTCGGCGTTGGCAACCCGCGAGCCGAGCTGATGTTCATCGGCGAAGGCCCCGGCGCCGACGAAGACCAGCAGGGCGAGCCTTTCGTCGGACGCGCCGGGCAGTTGCTCAACAAGATGATCGAGGCCATGGGCCTGAAGCGCTCCGAGGTTTACATCGCCAACGTCGTCAAGTGCCGCCCGCCGGGCAACCGCACGCCGGAACGCGACGAGTGCGAAACCTGCATGCCCTTCCTGATGCGCCAGGTCGAGGCGATCAATCCGAAAGTCATCGTGGCGCTGGGCGCGGTAGCCGCCAAAAACCTGCTGCAGATGAACTCCTCCATGGGCGAGATGCGCGCGCGCTCCTACGATTTCCGCGGCGCCCGGCTGTTCGTCACCTACCATCCCGCATATTTGTTGCGCGACCCGCGCCAGAAATCGGAAGCGTGGAAGGACCTGCAGCAGGTGATGAAGTACCTGGGATTAGAGACACCAGCCAAGGCGAGCAGCCAGAAAAACTAACCACGGATTACCACCGAGTTCCACGGATCAGAACAGGCGGTTTTCCTGCTTGGTTTATCCGTGAGAATCCGCGCAAATCCGTGGTTAACTCGTTTTCTTCCGCTAAACTCAATCCAACTTATGGCTGAGTATTGCGACGTCGCGCTGCCCGTGCCGCTGGAGGCGAACTTCACCTACCGCCTCAACGGCGCCATGCCGGTGATTGGCGGGCGCGTTATCGTCCCGTTCCGCGAGCAGCGCCTGCCCGGGATCGTGGTCGCGCTGCACGACACGCCGCCGAGGATGGCAGCGAAGAACGTCCTCACGGTCCTCGACGCTTCGCCGGTGCTCGATCCAGAACTGATGAAACTCGGGCAATGGATCGCCGACTACTATGTTGCCCCGCTCGGCGAAGTCTTTCGCACCATGCTGCCCCTCGGCGCCGAATTTCGTCGCGCGCGCGGCTATCGCCTCACCGACCGCGGCATGGAAGCGCTGCACCAGTCGGCGACCCTCGGCTCGTCATTGCGTTCCCCGAAATCCGCCGAGGACCAAGCCCAGGAGATCGCCGTCCTCAACCACCTCCTCGACCGCGACATTGTCCGCGAAGAATCCCTGCGCTCCGCCACCCGCGCAACGCGGGAAACTCTGAATTCGCTGGTGCGTAAGAAGTGGATCGAACGCGTTGATCTTTCCGCCGTGCGTGACGCCACCCGCACCATCCGCATCGCTGTACTGAATGAATCCGTGGAACCGCGCTGCGCCGAGGCCGCCAAAGGTCGCGCGCTCAATGCGAACCAAAACGCGTTGCTGGACGCGTTGAAAAAATCCGGCGGACGCATCGCCATCGAACAACTCAACCGACTTCCGATTCCGCGCACCACGCTGGCGACGCTCATCAAGCGCGGCCTCGTTATGGTCGAAAACCAGCCCGCCGAATTTCGCATCTCGTCGCTGAAGACGCGTGGTCTCGATTTCATCTTCAGCCAAAAACAGAAAACCGCGCTCGAGCAGATCAACACCGCCGTCGCCGCCAGGAAATTTTCCGTCACGCTCCTGCACGGCATCACCGGGTCGGGTAAGACGGCGGTGTATCTCGCCGCCATGCAGGAAGTGCTGCGTTCCGGCCGCTCCGCCATCATGCTGGTTCCCGAGATCGGTCTCACGCCCGCTGCTGCCGCGCACCTCCACCAGGTGTTCGGAGAAGAAGTCGCCATTCTGCACTCCGGCCTCTCGGACGCCGAGCGCGCCGAGCAGTGGCATCGCATCCGGCGTAGCGAGGCGCGCATGGTGGTCGGCACGCGCTCGGCCGTTTTTGCGCCGGTCAGCGATCTCGCGCTCATCGTGGTGGATGAGGAGCACGACACCTCCTACAAGCAGGAGGAAACCCCGCGCTACCATGCCCGCGACGTGGCCATCATGCGCGCAAAGATGAAGACGGCGGGCGCGGCGGTCGTGCTAGGCTCCGCGACGCCGTCGCTGGAGTCCTACCACAACGCGCGCACGGGCAAGTACTCGCTGGTCGAGCTGCCGGATCGTGTCGAGCGCCGCCCGCTGCCCGAAGTCGAAATCCTCGACATGCGCGAAGAGTTCCGCGCAACCGGCATGACCAACGAACAGCTCATCTCCCGCAAGCTCGCCGCCGATATCGGCGAACGTCTGGCGCGCAACGAACAAATCATGCTGCTGCTCAACCGCCGCGGCTATTCGGCATTCGTTCTCTGTCGCACCTGCGGCGACACGGTGCAGTGCAAGAACTGCGCCATCTCGATGACGCACCACAAGCGCCGCCGCGTGCTCGAGTGCCACTATTGCGGCTATACGCGCCCGGTGCCGCAGACCTGTCCCAAGTGCGCCAGCGAGTACGTGCAGTTCCTCGGCTCCGGATCGGAGAAGCTGGAAGAACAGCTCCACGGCATGTTCCCGCAGGCGCGCATCGCTCGTCTCGACCGCGACACCGTCCACGGCCGCGACGATTTCGAGCGCGTTCTCTCCGCCCTGCATGCCGGCGAGCTGGACATGGTTGTCGGAACACAGATGATCGCCAAGGGCCACGATATTCATGGGGTCACGCTGGTGGGCGTGGTCGGCGCCGACCTCGCGCTCATGTTTCCCGACTTCCGCTCCGCCGAGCGCACCTTTCAGCTCCTTGCGCAGGTGGCGGGACGCGCCGGACGCGGCAGCACTCCGGGCACCGTCATCCTGCAAACCTACTTTCCCGAGCACTACGCGGTGCAGTACGCCGCCCAGCACGACTTCCGGTCGTTCTACGAAAAGGAACTCCGCTACCGCAACTGGATGCGCTATCCGCCGTTCAGCGCACTCGCCAACGTGCTGGTGCGCAGCAACCGCCTCGACGACGCGCTCAAGTGGGCGGGCACGCTGGGAAATTGGCTGGAGAAGACGCCGCACGAGGGAATCCGCGCGCTCGGACCCGCGGCCGCGCCGTTGTCACGACTCAAGACGGAATACCGCTACCATTTCGTGTTGAAATCTTCCAGCCGCGCCAAGCTCAATGGATTGTTGCGAGCCATGCTGGCTCACGCCGTCGCACAAAAAATCCCGCGCACGAACGTTGTGGTGGATGTAGACGCTCTGTCGCTTCTTTGAAGTCTTCAGGCTTCAGTCTTCAGTCGTCAGGAAAACGCTGAAGACTGAAGACTGACGACTGAAGACTGTTCCTAGCGCAGCGCCGCGCCCTTAAACGGCTCGGGCACGAAGGTCAGGATCAGCATCGCCAGCGCCAGCAGCGCCAGCAATATTCGGTTGGCGCGCAGGCCGGGCCACAGCGGCACCTGCGGATGACGCACGCCGCTGATGGTCAGCAGCAGCGCCCAGACCAGCCATCCCGCCCAAAGGAAAAATCCCATGGGCAGCAGGATTCCGACCGTCAATCGCGACACGTGCTTGTGCAGCCGCGGCGAAAGCGCATACACCATGTGCCCGCCGTCGAGTTGACCGCCGGGTAACAGGTTCAGCGCGGTGGCGAACATTCCCACCCAGGCAGCGATGGCCGTCGGGTGCAGATACGCCGCGCCGAGGGGAATCTGTCCCGGCCCGCTGATGTCCAGGGTCCCCAGCAACCAATGCGCGAAGTGAAAGACCAGCGGGTATCCGAAGACAATGTCGGATACCGGCACGCCCGGCTGCGACGGCTTGGACAGGGTCAGGGCAGCGACCAAGGTGATGAGCGCGACCACGAATCCGGCAATCGGCCCCGCGATGCCGATGTCGAACAGTGCTTCGCGCGAGCGGATCGGCGACTTGATGCGGATGAACGCGCCCAAGGTTCCGATCAGCGTCGGCGCCGGGATGAAGAACGGCAGGGTTGCGTTCACGCCGTAACGCAGGCAGTAGATGAAGTGCCCCATCTCGTGCGCCAGCAGGATCAGCATCAAGGTGCCCGCGAACGGCACGCCCAGCAGCAGGCGCGACGGCTCGGCCATCACCCAGCCCAGCGGAAACAGCGGCAGCGTGTTGTCGTCGAGGGAAAACGCCGGCAGGTTGTTAAGGAAGTTGAATTGCAGCCGCGCCCCGACCACCAGCGTGGTAAAGACGGTCGCCAGCAGCAGCAGCGCGTGCAGCCAGTAGCGCCGGCGCGGGCGCTCCGGCACCAGGAACACCTCGATGGGCTGAAGGTCGTAGGCCGGGGGGACAGGTGGAATCGGGTCAGACATCAGTTTCGAGTTTCTGGTTTCTAGTTTCTAGTTGCGGAAAATCTTGTTGCTGCGCAAGGGTTCCGTCTCTCTAGAAACTGGAAACCAGAAACTAGAAACTTGTTGTGCTTAGTCAATCGACTGCAGTTCCTTGCCGGGCTTGAAGCGCACAGCCTTGCCGGGCGGGATGTTGACCTCGGCGCCGGTGCGCGGGTTGCGGCCAATGCCGGTCTTGCGCGGGCGAACATTGAACACGCCAAAGCCGCGCAGTTCAATGCGGTCGCCGTGCGACAGCGCTTTCTTCATGCTGTCGAACACGGTTTCCACCGCCAATTCCGCCTTGGTCTTGGTGATGCCGGTCTTGTTGACCACTTCGTTGATGATATCGAGCTTGATCACCTAACGCTCCCAAAGTACTGCAAAGTGTTGATGCTAAAGACACAAGCGCTGAAAGTCAACCAGTACCGAGTACCTGGCACCGAGTACCGGGCAGGATCGTGCGCGGCGCGCCTCAGTGCTCGCTAGTCGCTGCTCAGTTCTGGACATCGTTTCTCCACAAGATTCTTGGTATTCCACAGATTCTTCACACCATGAGTCGGAAGCCGGACTTGCCGTGCACGGTGATTCTTGCGAATCTTGTCAGAACCAAGTCCCGAGTCCCGAGTCCCGAGCACTTCCGATATTGTGTTTGCCATGACTGTGAATACATTGCCCTCGGCCGGTGCCGCTCTCGCAACTCGCGACGCGCGACTCGCAACCAGGAGAACCATGTCTATCAAAAGCGATCGCTGGATCCGCCGCATGGCGCAGGAACACGACATGATCAACCCGTTCTCCGAGAAGCAGGTTGGGACCGGCGTCATTTCCTATGGCCTGTCGAGCTACGGCTACGACCTGCGCGTCGCCGACGAGTTCAAGATCTTCACCAACATCAACGCCACCGTGGTCGATCCCAAAGACTTCGACGAGCGCTCGTTTGTCGCCATGCAGTCGGAGTGCGCCATCATTCCGCCCAATTCGTTTGCGCTGGCCCGCTCGGTGGAGTACTTCAAGATTCCGCGCGACGTGCTGTCCGTCTGCGTCGGCAAGTCCACCTACGCGCGCTGCGGAATCATCGTCAACGTCACCCCGTTCGAGCCCGAATGGGAAGGCTTCGTGACGCTGGAAATCTCCAATACCACGCCGCTGCCGGCCAAAATCTACGCCAACGAGGGCCTGTGCCAGATCCTGTTTTTCCAGTCCGACGAGCAGTGCGAGATCAGCTACGCCGACCGCAAGGGCAAGTACCAGGCGCAGAAGGGTATCGTGCTGCCGAAGGTGAATAAGAAATAGGCTTCGGGTTTTAGGCGTTAGGTTTTAGGCTTCAGGTGCGAGGCATCGTCGGTAACTCTGTCCTGCGGACGGGGCGCAACCCGGCGGTGCCCATCATCGCGCATGGGGTTCAGGACTCGATTGATTTTGTGCTGATCTTTCTGGGCAAGTATCCCGGGATGTAAAACCGGGTCGACGCTTTGAGACCTACCGCCGCTCTTCGCTGGCCTTGAACATGTACTTGATGGCGGCTTTGTAGATGAGGACGTTGGGCTGGCCGGTACGGTTGATCTTGATGCAGCTCTTGTCGTACCACTCGATGACGCCTTCCATGGAATCGCCGTCCTGGAGCACGATGACCATGGGTGTTTTGGCCTGCATCTGCTTCTGGTAGTAAAAATTCTCGGCGTGCGTCTGTTCCGCGGGAGGGACCTTCTTGGCGGAGGCGGCGCGCTCGGGCCGCTCGCGGCGTTCGCCGTCGGCGCGGGTCTCGCTGCGGTTCAGCGTGGGGCGGATCAGCTTGCGGTTGGCAAACCCCTCGGCGGGCTCGGGCGCCCTTCCCACAGCGGTGGAATCAGTTTCCTTCATATGATTGGCGGCTCCCCGTGCGGCCGAAGCAGCGCACGCTGCCCGGGCCGGAATTCTCCGACGCGGCTATCCCGGCGGAACGCCACACACCAATGATTACAGTGACGCCCTTAGTAATGACGTTATTAACAGGTGTGGACTTGGGCATACCGTATCACAGGGCGTAGGTCATGACAATCCTGAGTCGCCAGTCGCCAGGCTGCAGGCCGCAGGCAGTCAACTGCTATTTTTCCAGAGACGCGACCATGGCGTCGAGCGAGACAGAGCGCAGCAGGTTGCGGCGCATGCCGCTTTCGACTTCGCCGACGCGCTGGGCCGCCAAGGCAATCCAGGCGAAATCCAGCGAGGCGGCCAGCCGGCTCAGTTCCGGGGCGATGTCGCTGTTGCGCACCAACTCCGGGGTTGCGGACTTCAGGTACATCAGGTCTTCGAGCAGCGAATACAGGGTCCGGAGAAGCTGATCGGTTTTGTCGCGGCCCTCGGCGCCGGCGCGATAGGTCTCGGTGGCGCGAAACAGGGCGCTGTGGTCGTCGGCATGGAGGGCGGTGTTGAGCAGCAGCAAGGCATCCTGGCGGGCTGCAGTGTAGGCGGCAAGATCGAAGGAGCGCGCGCGTCCGACGGCGCCCTCCGAGAGCCTGGCGACCAGCGCCCGCTGCGCCGGTTTCCATTCCGGATGCAGGCGCGCCAGGTCACCCTCGATTTCGCCGGCGGCCAGCGCGCACAGTTGAAAGGTGACGCAGCGCGAGCGGATGGTGGGCAGCAGTTGCCCGGGATTTTCCGCCAGCAGCAACAGCGTGGCGAATTCGGGAGGTTCCTCCAGCACTTTCAGCAGCGAATTGGCCGCCTCCTTCATGAAGGCCGCGCTGGTGAAGATGTAGACGCGGCGGCGTCCCTCGCCGGGGAGAAAGTAGATGGTCTGGATGACGTGCCGGACCTGGTCCACTTTGATCATCATTTGCGGCGGGTCGGGCGGGATGATGAGGACATCGGGGTGCGTCTGGACGAAAATGCGCGTGTCCTTCTTGTCGGTTTCGCGCAGGCCCTCGCGCGCTTCGACGGCGGCGGAGCAGCGCGCTTCCAGGTCGTCGGCCTCGGCGATGCGCACACAGTTCTTGCACTTGCCGCAGAAATCCGGAAGCTCGCCGGGCGGCGGCGCGAGGCAGTTCATCGCTTTGGCAAGCATCTGCGCCAGCGTGTATTTGCCGGCGCCCTCGGCCCCGGCCAGGATGACGGCGTGGGGGAAGCGGTCGCGCGCCAGCATGCCGCGGAGGCGGTCAACGACGTCGCGATTGCCGTGAAACTGCGCAAATCCCATTGAGGACAAACTAACACAGAGACACGGAGACACAGAGGAATGAAGAATAAAGATTGAAGAATGAAGAATGAAGCATGAAGAATGAAGCATGAAGAATACGGCGCCTCAATAGTAAATAACCTAAGCGATTGGGATTATGTGATAGGATGGAGGCATGCCGACGGTCCTGCGGTTCGGCACATTCCGGGTGGTGATCTATCCCAATGATCATCGCCCAGCCCACGTCCATGTTATCGGGTGCGGGCATGAGGCGGTCTTCAAACTGAACTGTCCCACGGGACCGATTGTGCTGCGCGAGAACTACGGCTTTTCGCGAACCGATACGAGCCGCGTCAAACGCGTGCTGCTGCAGCATCTGGCGCATCTATGCAGTGAATGGGGGAGAATTCATGGCGCTGCGTGACGAATTCGAACTGGCGAAGCAGAGAGCGAGGAACCGGCGTGCGAGATTCCCTGCGGCGGTGGATGCGCATTACGACCGGCGGCTGGATCGCGTGGTCATCTGCCTCGATTCGGGAGTGGAGTTGGCGTTTCCTCCTCGACGTGCCCAGGGGCTGGAGCGCGCGCGGCCTTCTCAATTGGGGAAGATCGAAATCACGCCCTCGGGCTTCGGCATTCACTTTCCCAAACTTGATGCCGACCTGTACCTTCCTGCGCTCATCGAGGGACTGTTTGGCTCGAAGCGCTGGATGGCGTCCAGACTGGGAGCAGCCGGCGGGAAGTCCCGGAGCGCATCGAAGATTTCGGCGTCACGCGAAAATGGCCGGCTCGGGGGCAGACCCAAGAAAGTTGCCGGGTAGATTACGCCGTTTTGGCTGCGCCCAGGAATCGTGTGCGCACGGCGTCCACGATCTCGCGGTGCACGATGTCAGGCTGGCGGCGCGCGTCGAGCATGAGCACGCGGTGCGGTTCGCGCCGGGCGATGGCGAGATAGGCGTCGTGCACACGGGTAAAGAACGCCTGGTTTTCCTGCTCGAAACGATTCTCGTCGGCCTCGCCGCCCTGCGCGGTCGCGACTCGGGACAGGTTGCGGCGCCGCGCGCGCGCCACGCTGGCTGCCGGGTCGGAGTCCATCAGCACGGTCATATCGGGATAAACATTGCCGCAGGTGAGGCGATGCATGGTGAGCACAGTCTCGCTGCCCAGCTCGCGGCCGCCACCCTGGTAGGCTTCGGAAGAGTCGGTGAAGCGGTCGCAGAGCACCCATTTACCGGCTGCAAGCGCAGGGAGAATGATCTCGTGCACCTGTTGCGCGCGCGAGGCAAACAGCAGGGCAAGCTCCGCCGTCGGGACCAGTCCGGCGGTGGCGGAATCAAGGACGATGCTGCGGATGCGCTCGCCGACGGGCGTGCCGCCGGGTTCGCGCGTCACCACCACCTCGATTCCTTCCTGGCGCAGGACTTCGGCCAGGCGCTGCGACTGTGTGCTCTTGCCGCAGCCGTCGAGTCCTTCGAAGGTGATGAACCGGCCTGGTTTTCCGGGGCTCACGGGCGACATGATAACACCCGTGCTGCTACACTTTTGCGCGGTGCCGCGCCGCTGGCGCTCGGGAATTTTATTCCACGCCTCCCCACCGCTTCCGCGGTGGGCTTACGAATTCCGCCCGCTTCGCGGGCTGTAACTCCGGAGTGAAATGAACGTCGCTGGTAACTCGCATCAGCAAATGCGGAGTGAAATGAACGTTGCTCGTCTTCAGCTTGCTGCCCTCGTACTCCTCGCAATTTTTCCACTTAGCCTCGCCGCCGAGGCGCAGCGCCGCCCTGCGCCTGCTTCCGCGAAGCCGCCGGGCACCATCATGCTGGCGGTGGATGCCAGCCAGGCGGCCCAGAAGCTTTTTCATGCGCGACTGACGATGCCGGTGACGCCCGGCCCGCTGACGCTGCACTATCCGAAGTGGATTCCGGGCGAGCACATGCCCAGCGGGCCGGTGGTGGACAACGTGGGCGTGAAATTCAGCGCCGCAGGGCAGACGATTCCGTGGCGGCGCGATGACGTGGACATGTTCACCTACCATCTCACGGTCCCACCAGGCGTGAACCAACTCGAGATCGCGATGGATTACACCTCGCCGGTTTCCGGCGAGAGCGGCTTTTCCGCCGGCGCCAGCGCCACCGACAAGCTCACGGTCATCAGTTGGAACCAGCTTCTGCTTTATCCTGCCGGATTCACTACCGACCAGCTCACCTACCAGGCATCGCTGCAACTTCCCGCCGGATGGAAATTTGGGACGGCGCTGCCGCAATCGGAAACGGCGGCGGGCGACACCGTCTTGTTTCAGCCCGCCACGCTGACCACGCTGGTGGATTCGCCGGTCATCATGGGCGAGTTTTTCCGCGCCGTGCCGCTGTCGCCGGTGGGCGAAGCGCGGCCGGCCGAGCTGGATGTCGCCGCCGACAGCGCCGCTGCGATTGATATCAGCGCCAAGGTTGAGAACCAACTGAGCAACCTGGTTGCCGAAGCGGGTGTGCTGTTCGGCGCGCGGCACTACCGCGACTACCACTTCCTGCTGTCGCTCAGCGACCACGTGGCGCACTTCGGGCTCGAGCACCACGAGTCGAATGACAGCCGCACCTCCGAGCGCGCGCTGATTGATGACAACCTGCGGCGGGTGGCGTTCGGAGATCTTCTGCCGCATGAGTACACGCACTCGTGGAACGGGAAGTACCGGCGTCCGCTGGGGCTGGCGACGCCCGACTTCGAACAGCCGATGAAGGGCGAGCTGCTCTGGGTGTACGAGGGCCTGACGCAGTACTTCGGCAAGTTGCTGGCAGCGCGCTGCGGAATCTGGTCGGCAGACGATGTTCGCGACAACGTCGCGCTGCTGGCGGCGGAACTCGCGCACCGCCCGGGCCGGCAGTGGCGGCCGTTGCAGGATACCGCGGTGGCGGCGCAGTTGCTCTACGAGTCGCCGGCGCAGTGGTCGAGCTGGCGGCGCAGCGTGGATTTCTATGACGAAAGCGCGCTCATCTGGTTGGACGTGGACGCCACCATTCGCCGCCTAACGAACAATAAGAAAACCATGGACGATTTCGCCAAGCTCTTCTACGGCCCGCCCGACAATCCGACGAATGTTGCGCCGCAGGTGAAGCCGTACACGTTGGATGACGTTGTTGCCGCGCTCAACCAGGTGGCGCCAAACGACTGGCGCAAATTTCTGCTGGACCGCGTCAACTATGTCGGCCCCGACGCGCCGCTCGCCGGCCTTGAAGGCAGCGGCTGGAAACTGGTGTACACCGACACGCCCAGCGACCTGCAGCGCACCCGCGATTCCATCGAGCAGGACGCCGATTTCCGCTTTTCTCTCGGCCTGTTCATCAACCGTGCGGGGCGCGTGGGCGATTCCGTCTTCTTCATGCCGGCGTACCAGGCGGGAATCATGCCGGGGATGACAATCGTTGCGGTGAACGGGCGCAAATATTCAGCGGAGGTGCTGCACGACGCGGTGAGAGCGGCGAAGAACAACGCAGCGCCCATTCAATTGCTGGTGGAAAACTCGGAATACTACAGGACGTATGCGGTGAACTATCACGACGGCGATCGCTATCCGCATTTGGTGCGGGATACGTCAAGGCCGGATTATTTGGGGGACATGATTCGGGCGCACGTGGGGAAATAGATGTAAGTTCCGAGTTGCGAGGGAATTGGGCGATCGGCTATCGGCGGTCGGGAACAGCACAACAGCAGATTCCTCGCTGCGCTCGGAATGACAATCAGCAATCAGCAGTCACCAATCACCAATCACCAATCGCAAACCGCAAGTCACAAATTACAAATTACTCCTCCACTCCTTCAAATAAATCCGTTTCTGGTTTCATCACGCTGGGCACGGAGCGCGCTGCCAGGTGAAACTGCTCCTGATGGCCGCGCCGGCGCACGTGGTTCTCAAACAGAGTAAACAGCGGCGCCTGGCTGGCGTGCGCCTTGAAGGCGGCAATCTTGGTTTCCAGGTAATCGCCAATTTCAATCGTGGCGGTGGCCGGCGGCAGCGCGACCGGTTGACGGTCGGGCAGAGTGAACAACGCGGTGGAGTAGTACAGCTTCTGGGTGCGATGCGGGCTGACGCCGTCGGTGAGTTGCTCGACGTAGCGATTGGCGCGTCCCGCCCAGTGAAACGCCATGGTGGCGAACAGGGCGGCCATGGAATGGTCGGGATGGGCGGTGATGGCGCCCTCCGGGCCCAAGGTGAGGATCACCTGCGGACGGATGGTGCGAATCCTGAGCACCAGGTCTTCGACGACGCGGTAGAAATCGGCGCGATCGAGGGCGGCATCGGGGTAGCCGAGCACTTCGCCGCGCGTGAGGTTGAGGATGCGGCATGCGTCTTGAAACTCCCGCCGCCGCTGCGCCGCAAGTTCTTCGTCCGAGTTGGCATTTCCGCGGTGTGTCGCCGCCTGTCCCGGGGTGAGGCAGATAACGTAGGTCTGGACGCCGCGCTCGCGATAGAGCAGCAGCGACCCGCCGAAGCCTCCGGCTTCGTCGTCAGGATGAGCAGTCACACACAAGAGTCGCAGCATCGGTCCTCGCATCGGGCATCTTACAAGGCGCTACACATCGGCAGCTTAGATGTCGGATACGGCTGAGAAGACGCTTTGCTCCGCAGTCGAGGGGGAAGCGGCGGCCGAGGGCTACAAAACGTATGGTTGAATTGGAGCAAGAGCATTTCCGATTGTCGATTGCCGATTGTCGATTGAAAACGAAGCTGCGGACGAGGGCTTTGCACACGCGGGGGCGCGTGTGCCACATCCAAAACTCGGGCCTATGAGCTAAGAGCTAATCGCTATCTTCCGACAGCATGAATTCCAGGACTTCCTGCGGATGCTGCGCCATCCACACCGGCGCGAATGACTGGCGATGCAGCGGCGAGGGCCCGAACTTGCGCAAGCTGGCAATGTGCTTGGGGCTGCGATAGCCCTTGTTGGAGGCGAGATCGTAGGCGGGATACACCGGCGCCCAGCGGCTGACGAGTTCGTCGCGGTAGACCTTGGCGACGATGGAGGCGGCGGCGATCGAGGCCGACAGGGCGTCGCCGTGAATGATCTTGGTCTGCGGGCACTGGTACTCGACGCGCACCGCGTCGAGCAGCAGGTGGTCGGGCGGCGGTTGCAGTTGCGTGACGGCCTCCACCATGGCCAGCAGCGAGGCGTGGTAGATGTTGATCTGGTCGATGCGCGCGGCGTCCACCGCTGCCACCGCCCAGGCGATGCAATGGTCCTTGATCCGCTGCGCCAGGATTTCGCGGCGGGGCGCAGGCAGGAGCTTGGAATCGCGCAGGCCGCGGATGCGGTAGTGGGGATCGAGAATCACCGCACCGGCAACCACGGGCCCGAAGAATGCGCCGCGCCCGACCTCGTCCACGCCCGCTACCAGCGTCGCGCCGGCAGCCCAAGCCTGCTTCTCGAACTTCAGAGTGCACTTCAGCCGTTTGAGCAGGCGCATTTTCGCCGCGGAGGGCGAAATCTCATCCACGGGTTTGAGCAAACGGGGCACAGAAAAGGCTTTAGGCGTTAGGCCTTGGGCGTTGGGGTTCATCTTATCGCAGTTGGCGAACCCGAGACTTAACGCCGAAAGCCTAACGCCCAAAGCCTAATGCCTGAAACCTATTCCGCTTCGCGCAGGCGGGCAGCCTTGCCGCGGCGGGCACGGAGAAAGTACAGCTTGGCGCGGCGGACGCGCGCCGAGCGCAGGACTTCGATCTTGTCAATGACCTTGGAGTTGAGGGGGAAGATGCGCTCGACGCCGTGGCCAAAGCTGATCTTGCGGACGGTGAAGCTGGGCTGGGCGCCGCGGCTGCGGGCGATGACCACGCCTTCAAACGCCTGCAAGCGCTCCTTGTCGCCTTCCTTGATCTTGACGTGCACGCGCACGGTGTCGCCGGCATGGAATGGCGGCAGGTCGGTGCGCTGCGCCTTGGCAATCAGCTTCTGCAGTATCGGTGAGGTGGACATGACACTTTTCCTTCGTAAAATCGAACTTTCAATATAACAGCCACTTGGGGTTGGGCGCTAGGCAGAACAGGCCGCGGGCTGCAGGCTTCAGGCGGATTCGCCGCAGATTAACGCTGATGGACGCAGATTTTGTTAGATCTGCGTAGATCTGCGTTCATCTGCGGCTTTGCCGAAGTTCTTCCACGATTTCGCGATCCTCTTTGCTCAGCTCCACCCGTTCCAGCAACTCCGGGCGGTTGCGCAAGGTTTTCTCCAGAGCCCTTTTGCGCCGCCAGCGCCGGATGGCCTCGTGGTCGCCTGAGGCCAGCGGCTCGGGGACAAGCATCCCGCGAAAATCCGACGGGCGCGTGTAGTGGGGATAATCGAGCAGCCCGCCGGCGCTGATCGTCGAATCCGGAATGCGTTTGCCCTCGGCATCCACCGGCAGGCGAGGATTTACCTCGCCCGTGCCGAACGACTCGGTCCGCGCGGAGGCCTCATTGCCCAACGCCCCGGGAAGCAGGCGCGTGACCGCGTCCACAATGATCGCCGCCGGCAGCTCGCCGCCGCTCAGCACGAAATCTCCCACGGAAATTTCGCGATCGGCCAGAAACTCGCTCACCCGCTCGTCTACGCCCTCGTAGCGGCCGCAGATGAGGAACACGCGGTCGAGTTCGGACATTTCTGCCGCGATTCGCTGGTTGAACAGTTCGCCTTGCGGCGACAGCAGCACGACGGATTCTTTGACCCGGCGCGAAATCCTCTCCTGGCGGGGCGCGACGCGCAGGAAATCCAGGCAATCGAAGATCGGCTCCGGCTTCAGCACCATGCCCTCGCCGCCGCCAAAAGGACGATCATCCACGGTGCGGTGCTTGTCTTTGGTGAACGAGCGCAGGTCGTGGATGTTGATCTCCACCAGGCCAGACTCCCGCGCCCGCCGCACGATGCCATACTCGAGCGGCCCACGAAAAAAATCCGGGAAGATGGTGATGAGCTCAAATTTCATAAACAGCTATTAGCTCTTAGCTTCTAGCTCTTAGCCAGACAAACCGAAAAGTCTGCCCGGCTGCACTCTGGCTAAAAGCTGAGAGCTAACAGCTAAGAGCTTTTCTTCTGCTGCAAATCTTTCTCTTCCTTCGAAAGTGGCGCGTCCAGTTCCAACATGCCTTCCGGCAGCTCCATTTCGATGCGCTTCGCCGCCGTGTCAATGCGCTGCAAGTATGCCTGCGCCAGGGGGATCAGGTGTTCCTGCTGGCCCTCTCGGACCACCAGCAACGGCGCCTCACCGGCTCCAAACTGAACATCGGCCACGGTTCCGACGGCGCGCCCGGCGGCCATCACTTCGCAACCGACCAGGTCGCCGACGTACGCCGATCCTTCTTCGAGCGCGGCCCGCTGCTCGCGGGGGATCTGGATCTCGCACCCGATGAGCGCTTCGGCATCGTTAATAGAATCCACGCCGGCAAACTTCAGCACCAGGCGTTGCTTATGCGGCCAGAAGCTCTCGACGCGCAGTTCGCGGCGCGCGCCACTCTCGGCGAGGGCGAACACCAGCCTGCGTTGCGCGAACCGTTCGGGAAAATCGGTGAGGACATCGGCCGCGACTTCGCCGTGGCGCCCTTGCGTCTTGACCACGCGGGCGATGGTGATGAACTCGTCGGCTATTCCAGGATCTCCAATTCGAAGCGGCGGTCCAGCTTCATGCCGGCGGCGCCCAGGATGTTGCGAAAGGCGCGCGCCGTCCGGCCCTGCTTGCCAATGACTTTGCCCACGTCGCCGGGCGCAACCCGCAGTTCCAGGACGGTGGCGTCGTGTTCTTCGACCGCCTCCACCGACACATCGTCGGGCGCATCGACCAACGACTTGACGATCTGCTCGACGAGCGCGCGCAAGTCGGGCTCGGGCTGCTCAGGACGCGCTGCGGATGGCTCGCTCGACATAGAGAATTACGCTGCCGGTTCGGCGCTCACGGGGGTGTGCTTGGAGACCAGGCGCGCCACCGTTTCCGACATTTTGGCGCCCTTGCCGACCCAATGATCAATGCGGTCGCGCTTCAGTTCGACGCTGGCCGGGTTGGTGCGCGGGTTGTAGGTGCCCACCACTTCCACCGAGCGCCCGTTGCGCGCCCGCTCTTTTTCGATCACCACGATGCGGTAGTGAGGTTGTTTACGCGCGCCCACGCGCGCCAGTCGAATCATTAACACAGAGCAACTTCCTTTCCTGCTGGTTCCTTGATGGGTTTCCTGCGGATGACCGAGGAGTTAAGACAAACGCTTATTATTGCGGAACATGGCGCAGTTGGCAATCGCAAAGAGGCGCCGGTAGTGGGTCAGTGTCATCTGGTTGTCCATGACGACGAAAATCCCGCGCCACCGACCGACATAGGCAGACGCAATTGATTTCTCAAGCGATTAATCAAGAGGAAAATTCGCTATTTGCGAAGATTGCTCTTGACGCTTCGCAGTTTGCGAAGTATCGTAGGGCTGGCTTCGCGGTTTGCGAAGTGACCCCAAGACGATGCAACTTCGCGAAATGCGAAGCGTTCTGATCCAGAAGGTAGCGCGATGCACGTCATAAGCCGGAAGAAGCTTGTTTCCGCGTGCTCTCGCGACCGAAGCTTAGAGAGGCCGCTGGCCGACTGGTTCAAAATAGCATCATCGGCTAATTGGTGCAGCATTGTTGACGTTAGGAAAACTTACCCGACAGCCGATTTCGTTGAGCCCTTCACGGTGTTTAACATTAGAGGGAATACGTTTCGATTGATCGTCAAGATCGAATACAAGTGGAAATTGGTGTTTATCAAAGACGTGCTTACGCACGCGGAGTACAAGAGGTGGTCCAATGAGCGCACTCGCAAGTGAATACGGTACGCTTCTGTCTGAGACCAAGCCTGAAGTTATTGACGGAGAGGATCAGCACCAGCATTTCGTTGAGGTCTTGGAGCGGCTTACGAGCCAGGAAGCGCTTACTCCCGCTCAGGAGAAGCTGGTTGCGCTATTGATTCTGCTGGTCACCGAGTTTGAAAATCGCAACTACCCAATGCAGGCATCGGGTCCGCTGGATGTAATCAGGCACATTATGGAGGTTCAAAACCTCAGGCAAAAAGACCTGGTGGACGTGTTCGGAACCGAAAGTATCGTATCCGACGTATTGAATGGACGGCGAGAACTACGCAAGAAGCACATTCAGAAACTTAGTGCAAGGTTCGGAATCTCTCCCGCCGCGTTCTTCTAGCCTTGCAAAACTTCCGCCGGCTCTGTTCTGAGGGTGTAGTCCGCGTCGGCGGCGGCAAAGATGACCTTGCCGTCACGGATCACATACGCCGCCGGCAGCGGCAGCTCCCAACTGGTATCGCCGTTGATGAACGGCAGGTTCACGAAGGTGCGGGCGTACATCTCCTGCTGGCTCGCGGGGACGCGGTACACCAGCCCAAATTGCCTCGCCACCGTATTGCCGGCATCGCTGAGCAGCGGAAAGCCGAGCTTGTGCTGGTTGTGCATGAGATAGGACTGGTGCACCGTCTGCGGCGAAATCCCGACCAGCGCCGCTCCCGCCGCGCGCACCTGCGGCAGGGTTTCGTTCCAGGCTTCCACGGTCGCAACGCAAAAGGGGCACCAGCGTCCGCGTAAGAAAAGGATGACCAGCGGCCCGGAAGCGAGCAGCGCTGACGAGCTGATGGTGTTTCCATCCTGATCGGGCAATTCGAACGAGGGCGCGGCGGCCCCCACCGGCAAAACGCGTTCGAGCATTCCGGACGCGCGCAGCTCTTCCACCGCGCGACGATTGATGGCGAGGGAATCGGCAGGGACGTACTTCTCCATCAGCGCGCGGCGCTCGTCCAGCGCCGCTTTCAAGGTTGCGTGCCCCAGCCCGGTTTGTGCCTCCTCGAGTCCTCGCCACTTCATGTTTTGATTAGAACACGCCTACTCTTTCGCATCGCGATCCACGAGCTTCTGCATGAGCTCCTGGTAGGTGGGCGGCATGTGCACGGTTTCGCGCATGGCCACCGTGATGGGATAACGGATGCCGCCCTTGTGGGTGCCCTCCAGCCCTTCGATGATCTCCTCTGCCCATCCCCAGGGGAACGCGAAGACCATCTCGGTGTCCTGAGCCATGCCGAAGATGCGGTCGCCGGAGCACGGCAGGATCACCTTGGGCTCGTTGGTAGTCATGGTCTGGATGACAATCTCGGCGCAGTCCAGCCGCCCGCCCGAGGTGCTGACTACCCGGCCGCCGCGCTTGTACAAGGTCGCGTGCACCAGGCGGAGCACCTGCGCGCTGTTGCCGTACAGGGCGATGACGTGCGGCTCGAACTTCGCCCGGTTCAGCGGCGCCACGCAGATGTGCTCGTAAGTTTCGGGCTCGAATTTCCACGCGCTGGCTTCCAGGTTCGTCGCTGCCTGTTCGTCCTTGCAATACATGCCGAGGGCCGCGAAACCCTTGAGGTAATCGTCATTGGGCTTGCGGAATCCGAAGGCGATCGCCGCCAGCGGGCAAATGACGTCCTTCTTCCCCACAGCGACGCCCCAGCCGTAACGCCGGGCAATTCCGATGGACTGGCAGACGATCCACTGCTCGCCCAGATCGCGGCTCGGCACTTTCAGATCGGGCGGGATCGGTTCGCCGGGTTTCAACATGCGGAGGGCGAGAGGAAATGTGTCGGGACGGATGAAGCGCCCGATAGCGTCGTCGAGCTTCTGCAGGGTCGCGGCAAAGGCGGGAGCAGTGGTTTCGGTGGGCATGTGTTCACCATCCAGTTCCGAGCTGCGAGTTTCGAGTCGCGAGTGATGCAGCACTGGCCACTAGCCAGAACTTCCTACATCCCGGGGAACTTCATGCCCGCCAGCTTGCGTCCGAAGCTCGCCTTGCCCATGTCCTTGAACATCTTGCGCATCTGCGCGTACTGGCGGAGCAGTTGATTGACTTCCTGCACGGTGGTGCCGCTGCCGCGCGCGATGCGTTTGCGCCGGCTGCCGTTGATCACCTCGTGGTGATCGCGCTCGTGCGGAGTCATGGAGTTAATGATCGCTTCCACGCGCGTGATCTGCTTTTCGTCCACGTTGTCCACGGCCTTCTGCATGTTGGCGAACGGGCCCACGGAAGGCAGCATCTTCATGATGCTCTGGATGGAGCCCATTTTTTTCACCTGGCGCAACTGGTCGCGGAAATCCTCCAGCGAGAAGCCGTCGCCCGCCAGCGCCTTGCTGGTGAATTCCTCGGCCTTCTTGCGGTCGAGGCTGGCCTCGGCTTTTTCAATCAGCGACAGAATGTCGCCCATGCCGAGAATGCGGCCGACGATGCGGTCGGGGTGAAACGGCTCCAGGGCGTCGTACTTTTCGCCGATGCCGATGAACTTGATGGGCTGCCCGGTGACTTTGCGGATGGAAAGGGCCGCGCCGCCGCGGGCATCGCCGTCCATCTTGGTGAGCACCACGCCGGTGAGGGTCAGCTTCTTGTGGAACTCGTCGGCGGACTTGACCGCGTCCTGGCCGGTCATGGCGTCGGCGACAAACAGAATCTCCTGCGGGTTGAGCAGCTTTTTCAGCGACTGCATCTCGTCCATGAGCTGCTCGTCAATGTGCAGGCGGCCGGCGGTGTCCACGATCAGCACGTCGCTGCCGGTAACTACGGCCTCGCGGCGGGCCTCTTTGGCGAGGCGTTCGACTTCTTTGGTGAGCGGTGGCAACGCTTCGCTGCCGCCGCGTTCGGGGTTCGCCACCTCGACCTGGCCTTCGTACAAGTTCGCGCCCACCTGCTGTGCGACGACTTTCAACTGCTCGCGCGCTGCCGGGCGATAAACGTCCACCGAGACCAGCAGCGGCCGGTGTCCACCCTTCTTCAGCCAGTGCGCCAGCTTGGCCGAGGTGGTGGTTTTTCCGGAACCCTGCAGCCCCGCCATCAGGATCACGCTGGGAGGCTGCGAAGCGAACTTCACCTTGGCGGTGTCGTGCCCGAGCAGCTCGATCAATTCGTCGCGCACGATCTTGATGACCTGCTCGGCCGGCGAAAGAGCGGTCATGACTTCCTGCCCGACCGCCTTGGCCTGGATGTGGTCAATGAGCTCCTTGACCACCTTGAAGTTGACGTCGGCTTCGAGCAGCGCCAGGCGGATTTCGCGCAGCGCCTCCTGGATGTTCTCTGCGGTGAGCTTGCCCTGGCCGCGCAGGTTCTTGAAGGCGCGCTGGAGTTTGTCTGTGAGATTCTCAAACATAGCTAGTCGTATGATTCTATCAAGCTCTTAGCTGTTAGCTTTTAGCTCTTAGCCGAAATCCCGAAGTGCGGGTAGTCGCGGACCCGAGTCGAAGGCGTAAAGTGCTTACAGCATGAAGAAGCGAAGACAGCCGAAGCGCCGCTCCGGAGATTCTATGCGGCAGGAATACGATTTCAGCAAAGGTGTGCGCGGGAAATACGCCGCGCGCTATACGTCGGGCACGAACGTCGTTGTTGTTCGAGCCGGCAAACGAAAGCCAGCATAGCTGATCCGTTACACCCTCACCCATCCATACTGGGTATTGCTCGGCTCGGCCATCCCTGACGCCTTGTACATTTTGCGCAGCCGCTGCAGATAATCGGCGGGCATGGGATTGATCTTCTGGTTCGGGTCAATCCCGTAGACGCGCGCCGCATTCAAGCCGAAGATCTGGCGCTTCACCTCGGGCGTGAGCGGCTTCCAGCCGAAGCGCTTCTGCAAGTCCTGGGGCATCTCCAGGCGGCGGAAGGCCTCGATCTGCCACTGCGGCGAGCCCCACCAGATGGAATCCGTGCCCCAGAGCACGTGGTCGGCGCCGAACGCGTCAATGATCATGCCCATCACGTACGCCGCCAGCAGCGGACTGGTAGAGACCATCAGCGCAAACGTGCTCCCCATCTCCATGTAGACGTTCTTCACCGCGGGATTTTTCTTTTTCCAGGCGCAGAGGTCCGAGGTCCACGGGATATAGGTCGTCTTGCGGAACTCGTCTTTGGCGGCGGCCAGCGCGTCCTGTGGCCCCCGGAAGCCAGAGTGATAGACGAGGAAGTTCAGGTTGGGAAAATCCTTGGCTGCCTTGGTCACGTCCATCGGGCTCCACCACTCCGGGTCGCCCGGAAAGGGCAGGCCCTTGTGGATGCAGATGTTCTTCACGCCCTGCTTCACCGCCTTCTCCAGCGCCGGGTAGGTGGTTTTCTCGTCGTCTAGCCGCCAGCCTTCTTTCCCCTTGGCGCGCGCCACGCCGGTGTAGCCTTTCCAGGCGTTGATCTTCAGCTTCGACAACTGCGCGTCCATCAGGTCGAGGTTCTCCTGGCCCAGATCGGGCGAGAAATATCCGTGGCTGATGACGCGCGGCGAGCTGGTCAATTGGTTAATCCAGCTTTTGCTCTTGAAGATCACCTCCGGCGTCAGCACGTCGGTTTCCTCCGACGAGCCCGGCAGAGCGCTCAGCGCCACCACGTCGGTGTCGCTGTCGAGGAACACTTCCTTGATGTAGTTTTCCAGGTAGGCATCCTCGATGGCGGCCTTGCGGTCCTTGAGCGCCGGGTTCATGCGCGCGGCGTTGTTGCGCATGCCGACCACCGCCCGCAGAAACTCCTGGTCGGCGTGCGGCGCCTGTTCCGGCATGGCCACGTGGTGCGTCTGAATGTCGAAGATGAAGGTTTTGAGCGTCTTCTGATCAACCGCAGCCGGGTCGAACAGCTCTTCCGCGTCGACCGTGAACATCCTGCCAAAGACCGTGTTCATGGCCGCAAAGGCCAGCGCCATGCCGCAGGAGGTTTTGAGGAATTTGCGGCGGTCCATGCCGAGCTGTTTGGCCTGCCGCTGGGCGCCGGCGAGGATTTCTTGCTCCAGCCGCTGCTGCTCCCTCGTCTGCGGAATGGGCGTGTACTCTTCATTGGAGATTACCTGGGTGGGCACCGGCAGATAGCGATCGAGCCAGGCGTCCAGTTCCGATTTTCGAATCCAACCGTTGTGGTTTTCGGGCTTCGCAGGCTTGGGCGCGGTTTTCGAGTTGGGCATGTCCTCACCCCCGCAAGAGCACCCCAGCAGGCCAACATCGGGCCTGCTGGGGACCCCGCAACGTTGGGGGGAAGGATACGCCGTACGCCCGCGTCTGCCAACTGCGGGCAAATGTGGGGAACTATCGAATGCTGATGCTAGCCCCCGAACACTTTCTTGGCAGCCGCGACCGTGTTGGCGTGGATGGTGATGGTGTCGTTGATGTCCTGGGCATAACCGCCGGCGAGCGTGACCATCACCGGAATGCCGCGAGTTTTCGCCAGCCGGAAGACGAACTCGTCACGGCGCTTGAGGCCTTCGATGGTCAAGTTCAGCCCGCCGAGTTGGTCTTCCTCGTAAGGGTCGGCGCCGGCGACGAAGCTGATCAGTTGGGGCTGGAAGTGGCGCAGCGCGGAGCTGACCGCATTGTCCAGCCACCCGAGATAGGGCTCATCGTCAATGCCATCAGGCAAGTTGACGTCAATCGAAGACGGCGGTTTCCACGTCGGATAGTTGTTCTCCTGGTGGAGCGAGATGGTGAACACGTCAGTGCCGTCAGCGGGAAGCTCGCGAATGGAGCCGTGCTCGGTGCTTCGCACAGACGGTGCGCTCACCGAGGGCAGCGGCTGCGAGGCCTGCGCCAGCGCGCGCTTGCGCCCGAAGATCACCGCCGTGCCGTTGCCCTGATGAACGTCGCAATCGATGACCAAGGCGCGTTCAATCTTGTTGTCTTTCTGCAAACGGCGGATGGCGACGGCGATGTCGTTGATCATGCAGAAGCCCTCGCCGTGGTCGGGGAAGGCGTGATGAAATCCGCCGCCGAGGCTGATGCCGACGCCATCCTGAAGCGCGCAGCGTCCGGCGAGTATGGAACCGCCCGCGTTGAGCCAAAACGCCTCCACCAGTTTCTCGGAGTAGGGAACTTCCATCTGCAATTCTTCGCGGGCGCTGAGCGTGCCGGTTTGCAGCTTGTACACCCAGTCGGCGCCGTGAACCAGGAGGATGTCGCGGTCGTCGGCTTTTTCGGGAACGATGAAATCGGCGGGCTCGGCGATGCCGCGCTCCAGCAGCCGGTCATGAACGAGGCGGTACTTGGAGGCGGGAAACACATGCTGCCCGATCGGCAGGTAGTAGGCGTCGCTGTAGACGATTTTGAAGGGCAGCATCGCGAAACGTGCAGCTTAGCGCCTGAGCGCGGTGCAGCACAACTCTGCGGCAACCTAAAACCAGTAGCTAGCTGTCAGAGGTCAGGGGCCAGCTTTCTCTCCTGACCGCCAGCCGCTGGCCACTTGCAACTTTGTTTTCGTCTGTTCTTGCTTACAGGGGCGATTCCAGTCAGAATCGCTTGACCACCCCGAACTCATGTCTTCACCCACGAAGGCGCCCGCGACCGGCGCAGCTCCCACGAATGTGCAAGCCAAAGGCAGGCGCGCGGCACATCTGTGGTGCGCCGTGCTGAGCGGGTTTGCGGTGCGGCAAGAGCCTGGAAACGCGGGTGCGAGCGTCACAGAAGTGAAGGCGGCGCTGCGGTATAGTCGCAGACAGAGATTCCGGGGCATGTTCCAGAAAAAAAGACCAACGCAGAGCGCGCAGGGGAACGGCAGAGGTCGCGGAGTGCGATCTTGGGCTGTCGTGTTGCTGGCGCTCGTCCTCGTGATGGTTCTCTCCGGCTGCAAGCGTGGGGGGAAGTATCAAACGGAGGTCGCGTATGTCGCGGTGCCGCAGGCGAACCTGCGCGATCGCGTGGCACCCGTGTACAACAAGACCGGCGTGGTGCACAACGGCGAGCGCGTCGAGGTGCTGGAGAAAAGCCGCCGCTTTCTGAAAGTGAAGAGCGTGCGCGGCGAGGTCGGGTGGATCGAAGAGCGGTACCTGGTGGACGCCGACGTCTATGTCGGATTTGAAAATCTCGCCAAGGAAAATGCCAAGGCGCCGCCGCAGGCGCATGGCACCGCGCGCGCCTCGCTCAATATGCACCTGACGCCCGGGCGCGATACCGAGCACCTGTTCCAGATGCCCGATGGCGCCAAAGTCGAAGTACTGAAGCGCGAGACGGCCGAGAAGCCGGTGCCGAAGATCAATCCCGCGCTGCCACGCATACAAAAGCCCGGAGCGAAGAAAGGAGCCGCGAAGCCGGACGAGCCGCAGGTTCCGATGGAGGACTGGCTGCTGGTGCGTGACCAAGCCCGGCATGCCGGGTGGGTTCTGGCGCGCATGGTGGATTTCGACGTGCCCCTGGAGGTCGCGCAGTATTCGGAAGGGCAGCGGATCGTCGCCTATTTCGTGCTCAACCAGGTTGCGGACGCGGACAAGAAGGTTCCGCAGTACCTGGTGCTGCTGACCGAGAATAAAGATGGTCTGCCGTGGGACTTCGATCAGGCGCGGATTTTCACCTGGAACGTGAAACGCCATCGTTACGAGACCGCCTATCGCGAGCGCAGGCTGGTGGGAGTTTTTCCGGTGAGCGTGGGCAGCGCGGATTTCGGCAAAGAGGGCGTGCTGCCGACGTTCACGCTGCGCGTGAAGGACGACGACGGCAAGACGGTGGATCGGAATTACAAAATGAATGGGCCGATCGTAAGGAGAGTGCTGGCGCCGGGAGAGGAGCAGGCGAAGGCGGCGGGCACGAGACGGAAGCGGCGGTGAGAGGACCGGGGATTTAGTGAATTAGTGATTTGTGATGGTTCCTCTGCTGCGATCCTGGCTTCCAAGAAAACCTAGATCCTTCGCGCGCGGCCAACCCCAGGCCGCGCGCGAAGCATGACATCCGCTAAATGCTGGGTAGGGTGAGTGGGGCGCCGGTGTCGAGGGCGCGCTGGAACTGGGTGATGGCGGCGCGGACCGCTGCCAGATTCACGCCGGCAAAAGAATCCGGATAATCCTGCAGATTGCGCTGGGCGCGGGCGAGCAGCGAACGCGCGCCGTCGAGATTGCCGCGGCCGTGGTGGTGGAGCGCGACGGCGACCTGGATCAGACCCTGGAGGAATTTCTTCTCTTCCACAGGCGCGGCGCGCCAGACGTCCTCCCAGACTTCGTGGGCGTCGAAGTATTCGCGCGCATTAAAGAGCGTGAGGCCGCGTTGGAAGGTGGGATGGTCCATGGAAGTTTCAGTTTCAGTTTCAGAGACAGCAGATTCCTCGCTGCGCTCGGAATAACAATCCTAAAGGATTAAGGTCAACCCAGCAGCACGCGTGAACTGAAACTGAAACTGAAACTGAAACTAGGACTGAAACCGAAACTGAACCCTATTTCCCAAACATCGGGTAATGGCTGGCGGCGCCCATGAAAAAGAGCATGGGAAATGAGAGCACGAAGTTTACGCGCGAGGCGAGAAACGTCAGCCGCGCCAGTTTCGCCAGCTCCGCTGGCATGGCGCCGGCGGGATTCTCGCGCGTCCAGCGGATGATTTTCTTCTGCATGCGCCAGATCACGCCCCAGACATTGAACAGCATGAACCAGCCGATGCCGCCGCCAATGCCGATGGAGAGCAGGCGGTTGCTTTCCCAACCGTCGCTGTTGAGGGCGAGATAGGCATAGGCGGCAGCAAACACCGCCACGCCGCAAATAATGCCGAGGAAAGCCCCTTTACGCAGGACGTCGGCGGGCGACATCAGCGCGCCCATCTCGATGGCAAATGCGACCGTCCAGAGCACGAAGAAACTCCAGATGGCGCGGCCGGGCGAGGCGTTGGCGTTGTGCGCGTCGGTGGTCACGATGTTCATCCAGTAGGTGATTCCGGCGAGCACGGTCACCACCGAGGCCCAGCGGAACCACCACAGGGCGCGCGTCATGAGCAGCGGAACCACCCGGGCGCGCGTTCCGCCATCCAATTCTTTCAGGAAGGGCACGTTAACCAGGTTGAAAAAATACAGCAGGCCGACCCAGGTGATGCCAGCCAGAAAATGGATCCACCGCACCAGCATGAGGGCGTTGACGGCGCCGCCCTCGGGAAACAAAACATGGGCCTGAAAGGCGGCAATGGCGGGCGCGATGGGCATGGGCGGCCTCCTGCAAGGCTTCAGGCTGCAGGCTTCAGGCTTCAGGAACAGCAGTACCGAGTACCGAGGCCTGATCCCTGTTCCGGAGCAGGGCGATTCTAGCAGAGTGGGATTCTCGGACAATTCATGGGCGGGCAGTTGAAAACCGGCGGGCGCCGCCGTATCGTTAAGAGCGCTGCAAGGATCGGGTGGGAGAGATGGGCTCCGCTTGGGGCAGGGGCGGTTTTCTGACAAAGGAGAGATCGGCAGATGGACAAGCCGGCGCAGAACATCCAGGATTCCTTCCTCAACACAGCACGCAAGGACAAAGCGACCATCACCATTTACCTGCTTAGCGGGGTGAAGCTGACGGGACGCATCCGGTCGTTCGATAAGTACTCGGTCGTGCTGGAGACCAACAACCAGGAACAGCTTATCTTCAAACACGCCATTTCCACGGTGGTGATGGCGAAGGGTGCGTACATCGGGGAGCGGCACGAACCGCGGCCCATCGGTGAAGCCAAGCCGGCCGCGGCCACTCCGGGGCCCCATGCGAGCGAGCCGATATCCGCCCCTTCGGGAACGGAAGGGTAACAGCCTCCCTTGCGCGGCTCCGAATCCAAACGCAGTCTTGAGGGGCTTCGGGGCCGGCGTGCGCCCCATGAGATCCGCGATCGCGATGCCACCGAGCGCGCGTTCCTGGTCGGGCTGGATTACCCGCAGCGCGTGGCGCGGGTCTCTGAACCGCGAACCCGAGCTTGCGAGCCAGACCACGCGGTGCCGCCGTCGGCGCGGGCGGCGCGCAATGCCGCGTCGGTGCCGGCAGAAGCAAAATCGGCGCGCCAGCCGCTGTTCAGCGCGGAAGAGTCGCTGGCGGAATTGAAGGAGCTGGCAACGAGCGCAGGCGCTCAGGTGGTGGGGGAATTTCTCCAACACCGGGACAAGCCCGATCCGGCGACGCTGATCGGACGCGGCAAACTGGAGGAACTCGCCGGCGCGGCGGCGATGTCGAACGCCGACCTCATTATCTTCGACCACGACCTTTCGCCTTCGCAGCAGCGCAACATTGAAAACGAAGTCAAGCCGCGGGTCATCGACCGCACGCAGCTCATCCTCGACATCTTTGCCCGCCACGCCCGCACGCGCGAAGGCCAGTTGCAGGTCGAACTGGCGCAGCTCCAGTACCTGCTGCCGCGGCTGACGGGGCGCGGCGTGGAGATGTCGCAGCTCGGCGGCGGCATTGGGACCAGGGGCCCGGGTGAAACCCAGCTCGAAACCGACCGGCGGAGAATTTTCCGCCGCATCCGGCATAACCAGGAACAACTGGAAAACGTGCGCAAGATCCGGGCGCAGCAGCGGCAGCGACGGGAATCCGTTCCGGTGGCCACGGTGGCGCTGGTGGGCTACACCAACGCGGGAAAATCCACGCTGTTCAACGCGCTGACGCAGGCCGGCGTGCTGGAATCCTCGAAGATGTTTGCCACGCTCGATCCCACGATTCGCGGCGTAACCCTGCCCTCGCGGCGCAAGGTGTTGCTGAGCGACACGGTGGGATTTATCCGCAACCTGCCGCACACGCTGGTCTCGGCGTTTCGCGCGACGTTGGAAGAGGTGCAGCGCGCGGCCCTTATTGTGCAGATTTCTGACGCGACCAGCCCGATCCGGCAGGAGCAGGAGGCGCAGGTGGAGAAGGTGCTGCACGAACTGGAATCGGAGAAGAAGCCCCGGCTGCACGTGGTCAACAAGATTGACGCGCTGAGCGCCCGGGACCGCGAGCACCTGCGTGACGATGCGCTTACAGTGCACGTCTCCGCCTTGCGCGGGCAGGGACTGGGAACGCTGCTGGACCGCATTGACCACGTACTGGAGGACGATCCGCTGCTGCAGGTCCGTCTGCGAGTGCCGCAGTCGGAAGGCAAGGCGCTGGCGATGCTGGAGGGCGGGGCGCGGATCTACTCGCGTCACTATCGCGACGGCATGGTGGAGATGGAAGCGCAGGCGCCGCAGAGCGTGGTCAGGAAGGTGGGAAGATTCATCGTGGATTAATCAACTACGGTCTGGCGCGAGGTTGTGCATTGTGGCAGGATGGAACTATGAAACCGCGTAGGCCCGCAGTCAAGGATTCGGTGCAAGAGGCTTTCCGCGACCGGCACAAGGAAAACAAACAAGCCAATGTTGCGGCCAAAGCAGCGCGAAAGAAAACAAAGACACAAGCCGCGCCCGATGATGTGTGGCCCTTTTCCCCTATCGAAATTCGTGGCGAGCCGCTGTCAGCAACGATCCTGCAAGAGAGGCGTCAATAGTTGGCGCTCTACTATTTCGAAACCAGCGCGCTAGTTAAGCTTTACATTCGCGAGCCCGGTACGGCGACAATGCTGCAACTTGTCAGCCAACGCGCAGGTAATCAGTTCGCGGTTCTTTCACTGGCGCAGGTCGAGGTACAATCCGCCGTCCGGCGGCGTCAGCGTGCGGGCGACGTTCACGCATCGGCTGCGGACAGGCTGCTCGACGTTTTTCAGCATCACTTACAAACGAAGTTTGTCCGACAGCACGCGACCGAGGTTGTTATCGAATCGGCGTGCGCGCTTGTCGACCAGTACGGCCTGACGACCCTGGACGCGATTCATTTGGCCGCCTATATGTCGCTTGCAATGAACAGCGGCCCAGAACCGACTCCGTTTGTGTCGGCTGACCAACAACTTCTTCGGGCGGCAGAAGCCCTGGGAGCAACAATCGTTGACGTGTCGGCTGGGGCCTGAGAAGTCAAGCGGTAGAAGTTAAATGGGCCGGCGATCAAGAAGCGGTGACGATTCCTTGACCACAGGCCCATTCGATCCTGAATCGGATCGGAGGTGATAGTTACATGTTAACCCTCCGGGCGGCGAAGTCAAGGCAAACTGCAAGTTTCTGCACATGGGCACAAAGCCGATTCAGGAATCCTCGCCGGCGGGAAAGCGACGCGGAGAGACGGGTAGAAGTCGGGCAAAATCAAGCAAATGCGCGTTGACAGCGGCTCTGGAGCGATGCTACGGTTGTCAGTTCAAGCGGCCATCATAAGCTAGCCTGATTCACCCGTCGAAATGGAAGAGACACTCCGACAATTAGGCGGATTACTGCTCGGATCGGTTCCGACCATCGTCCTGTTCCTGGTCACGTACTTTTCCTACCGGCTGATCGTCCACGGCAAACTGGAATCGGTGCTCCAGGAGCGCTATCAGCGAACCGAGGGAGCCATCGAAAAGGCGCGCGCCGATGTTGCGGCGGCCGAGGCCAAGACCGGTGAATACGAGCAGCGGTTGCGTGAGGCCCGCGTGGCCATCTTCAAGGCGCAGGAAGTGCGCCGGCAGAAGGCGCTGGCAGCCCGCGCGGCAGCGATCGCGCAGGCGCGGGAGCGGGCCCAGCAGCAGGTGGCCCAGGCGCGCGAAAGCGTCTTCCAGGAACTGGAGGCTGCCAAGCGCCAGTTGCTGCCGCAAAGCGAACGGCTGGCGAGCGCAGTCATTCGCATCATTCTGAGGCCGGTGGCAGGCGTGCAGCGTCCGGCCGGGAGCGCGCAATGAGCCGGCGCAGGCGCGTCCTCTCTATCGCAGTGGTCGCGTGGTTGCTGTTGCTGGGCGCGGCCTGGGCGCAGCATCAGCCGGCCGCCACGCCACCGCCAGGGACAAAATCGGAACCGGCGGCGAAGCCGCAGGAACCCGCGCGCGAAAAGACACAGGAATCTCCCGGGCAGAAGCTGACCGAGGCTTCCGAGCATGCGGGGGGTGAAGGCGAAGAGAACGCCGAGTTCAAGCAGTCGCCTTCGGTACGCTTTTTAGCGAGGATCACCGGACTGAGCCTGCACTCCGCCTACTGGCTGGCGATTGCGCTGAATTTCGCGGTGATCGCTGCCGCGGTCATCTGGTTCAGCCGATCGAAGCTCCCGGGGATGTTCCGCGCGCGCTCCGAGTCCATTCGCAAAACCATGGAAGAGGCGCAGCGCGCCAGCGCCGACGCGGGACGCCGGCTGAGCGAAATCGAGGGCCGGCTGTCGAAGCTGGACAGCGAAATCGCGGCCATGCGATCGCAGGCTGAGGCCGAGGCTGCCGGCGAAGAACAGCGCATCAAGGCCGCCGCCGAGGAAGACGCGCGCAAGATCGTGGAGTCGGCCGGGCAGGAGGTGGAAGCCGCTGCCCGCCTGGCGCACCGCGATTTGAAGGCGTATGCAGCGGAATTGGCGGTATCGCTGGCGGAGAAGCGCATCCAGGTGGATGCGGCCACCGACCGCGCGCTGGTGGAGAACTTCGTCGGACAGCTCGGCCAAAACGGCGGCGGCAAGGAGGGCAAGTAGATGGCCGCAATCACCAGCCGTTATGCGCGCGCCTTCGCCGACGTGGTGTTCGCCTTGAAGCTTGCCCCGGCGAGCGTGCTGGAGCAGTTGTACGGCATGGTGTCGGTGGTCCAGAGCAACCTGGTATTGCAGCGCATTTGGGAGAACCCGTCGGTGCCCGCGGAGCAGAAGCGCGCCTTGCTGGACGCCATTGTGGCGCGCGGAAACGTCTCCAAGCCGGCGCGGAACTTTCTGGCGGTGCTGATCGATCACCGGCGCATCGAGCAGTTGACGACGATCGTGCGCGAGGTGGAAAGCGAACTGGACACGCGGCAGGGATTCGCGGAAGCCGAAGTCACCAGCGCGCGCGAGCTGTCCGCCATCGAGAAAGGCGCGCTGGAAGGCAGGATCGCGCCCATGACCGGCAAGAAGGTGCGCGCTCATTACGCCATTGACCCCAGGATTCTCGGGGGCGCCATCGTCCGGCTGGGCAGCACGATTTACGACGGTTCGATCAAAGGGCAGTTGCACAGGATGAAGGAACAACTTGCTACGGAATAGCCGTTGGCCGTTGGCATTTGGCCGCCGAAGATCCGGATTATGTGCCAATTGAATAGCGATTCTGTGAGAACTGAATTCATATGGCTCAGATAAAAGCTGACGAAATAACGAAACTGATTCGCGAGCAGATTGAGAACTACGAATCGCGCATCGCGGTGGACGAAGTTGGCTCGATCATCTCGCTCGGTGACGGCATCGCGCGCGTCTATGGCCTGGACAAGGTCATGGCCGGCGAATTGCTTTCCTTCCCGCACGGCGTGTCCGGCATCGCCATGAACCTGGAAGAAGCGCAGGTGGGCGTGGTGGTGCTCGGCGAATACACCGAACTGAAGGAAGGCGACGAGGTCAAGCGCACCGGGCGCATCGCCAGCGTGCCGGTGGGCGAGGCGCTGATCGGCCGCGTGGTCAACGCGCTGGGCGAGCCGATCGACGACAAGGGCCCGATCGCCACCAAGAGCTTCCTTCCGGTCGAACGCATCGCGCCGGGCGTGATTGACCGCCGGCCGGTGCGTGAGCCGATGGCCACCGGCCTGAAGGCGATTGACGCCATGATCCCGATCGGCCGCGGACAGCGTGAGCTGATCATCGGCGACCGCCAGACCGGCAAGACCGCGATCGTGCTGGACACCATCATCAACAACAAGGGCCGCGACCTGATCTGCATCTACTGCGCCATCGGGCAGAAGCGCTCGTCCATCGCGCAGGTGGTGAAGATCCTGGAAGACGCCGGCGCCATGGATTACACCATCGTGGTGGCCGCGTCGGCTTCCGAGCCCGCGCCCATGCAGTACATCGCTCCCTACGCGGCGTGCGCCATGGGCGAGTACTTCCGCGACAGCAAGCGGCACGCGCTCACCATCTACGACGATCTTTCCAAGCACGCGGCGTCGTACCGCGAGATCTCGCTGCTGCTGCGGCGTCCGCCGGGGCGCGAAGCTTACCCGGGCGACGTGTTCTACCTGCACTCGCGTTTGCTGGAGCGCGCCGCCAAGCTGAGCGACAAGAACGGCGGCGGCTCGCTGACCTCGCTGCCGGTGATCGAAACCCAGGCGGGCGACGTTTCCGCCTACATTCCGACCAACGTGATTTCCATCACCGACGGCCAGATTTACCTGGAAACCGACCTATTCAACTCCGGCATCCGTCCGGCCGTGAACGTCGGTTTGTCGGTGAGCCGCGTCGGCGGCAGCGCGCAGATTAAGGCCATGCGCCAGGTGGCGGGCACCTTGAAGCTGGAGCTGGCGCAGTACCGCGAGCTGGCGGCCTTCGCACAGTTCGGCAGCGATCTGGACAAAGCGACGCAGGCGCAGCTCAACCGCGGCCAGCGGCTGGTCGAAATCCTCAAGCAGGACCAGTACACTCCGCTGTCGTTCAGCAAACAGATTCTGATCATCTTTGCCGGCACCGGCGGACACTTGGACGACGTGCCGGTGGAGCAGTGCCGCGAGTTCGAAAAGGCGCTGTACGCCTACGTCGACGCCATGAATCCCGGCCTGCTGAAGCAGATCGAGGAAAAGAAAGTGCTCGATGACGAACTCAAGGCCGCGATGACGAAAATCGTGAAGGAGAGCAAGGAGCGGTTCGTCAGCGAACGCCAGGTGGCGGCGGCAAAGGCGTAAGCTGCAGGCTGCAGGCTTCAGGCAGAGCAGCACCGAAGGGAGGACGCCATGAATTTGGAAGAGATCGAAACCTTGATCGAGGACACGAAGCGGCTGCCGCGGGCGGCGGACAAAGTCGCCCTCGCCACCGCGCTCGGCGTGCTGGAAGTGGCGCGCCAGTTGACGATCATGAACGCGGCAGTGGCGCAGCAGGCCAAGGCAGGGAAGAAGTAGCGAGTTGCGAGTTCTGAGTTGTGAGCGAACCGCAGATTCCTCCCGTTCGACTCGCTGCGCTCGGAATGACAAGTCTTTAGGGCTAATGGCTAAGAGCTAAGAGCTGAATGGCAAACATACTCGATATTCGCCGCCGGATTCGCAGCGTGCGCAACACGCGGCAGATCACCAAGGCGATGAAGATGATTTCGGCGGCGCGGCTGCGCCGGGCGCAGGACCGGGCGCTGTCGGCGAGACCGTACGCGCAGATGCTCACCAACGTCCTGAAGTCGCTGGTCTCGCGCGCCGAAATCTTCGACCCGGAAACGGGCGAGCCACGCCATCCGCTGCTGGCGCAACGTCCGGAGAAGAACATTCTGGTCATCGTGGTCACCGCCGACCGCGGCCTGGCAGGGGCGTTTAACGCCAACATCATCAAGGCCGCCTTCCGCTTTTTCGCGGCCAACGAAGGCAAAATTGTCGATATCGAAGCCGTCCGCCGCAAGGGGCGCGATATGTTCCGCCGCCGCTTCCCGACCGCGACTCCGGAACAAACCGAGCGCGCCGGCCCGGCAACTTGAATCACTTTTCCGAAGTTTTCTGACATATGAATTCTTTGCTCTGAGTTATCAGCTTTCAGCTATCAGCTTGTGCTCCCGCCGGTTTGGCTGAGAGCTGAAAGCTGATGGCTGACAGCTTTA